>JAUSLL010000058.1 GCA_030649335.1 Parvibaculum sp.
AAGGGATTCGAACCCTCGACCCCAACCTTGGCAAGGTTGTGCTCTACCCCTGAGCTACGCCCGCATCCGAAGGCGCGCTTTATCGCCTATAGACGAGACCATTGCAAGAGGGCTTGCACAAAGAAACTGCGGCAAAAATGGCGCGAAGCCCCGTACTTGCTCCAGAACAGGCCGGGGCTTGCCCGAGAGTTGCCCAAGACTTGAAAGACCCTTCGGCCTGTGCCAGTAAGACTTTATGCAAAACGCCCGCGTGACCACAAAGGAAGACTGCCTGCGATGGCTCGAAGCCCGCGGCATTGCGATCGAAACGCGCGAGCATGACGCACTCCACACCGTCGAAGAAGCGCAAGCTGCCCGTGCCCTCTGGGGCCCACCGTGGGACCGCGGCGGCCATTGCAAGAACCTCTTTCTCAAAGACAAGAAGGGCGCGCTCTTTCTCGTCGTAACGCTCGAGGCACGCGCCCTGAAGCTCAACCGGCTCGGCGGGCCCCTAGGCGCCGCCCGCCTCTCCTTTGCGAGTGCTGACCTCCTCTGGGAGGTTCTGGGCGTACGTCCGGGCTCCGTCACCCCCTTTGCTCTCATCAATGACCATGCCCGCCTCGTGACGCCCGTGTTCGACGCCCCCATGCTCGAACATGAACGCCTCCACTATCACCCGCTCGACAATCGCGCGACCTCAGCCATTTCGCGCGAAGGTCTGATGCATCTGATGACCGAAACAGGCCATACCCCCCGCATTATCGATCTCGAAGCTGCGGGCGGCCCGGAGACCTAAGCTGAAGCACCGCTCAAGGCAGGCCTTGCGGGGGGTGCGACTGCGGGGCTAAACCATTGTTTCAAAAAGACGGCGACCCCACTTATGGGCAAGCCACAAGCGAACCAGGGCCTGAATTTGATGGAACCGATCCTGCCGACCACGGGGCAAGCCACCCCTGCCGCGCTCATCTCCGACACAACGACGCAAACATTTGCCGCCGACGTGCTGGATGCGTCCTCGACTGTGCCCGTCATCGTCGATTTCTGGGCACCTTGGTGCGGCCCCTGCAAGCAGCTCACACCCATCCTCGAAAAAGTCGTGACCGCCGCCAAGGGTGCTGTGCGTCTCGTCAAAATGAACATCGACGATCACCCCGAAGTCGCCCAGCAACTGCGCGTGCAATCAATCCCCGCTGTCTTTGCCTTCAAGAACGGCCAGCCCGTCGATGGCTTCATGGGTGCTCTACCTGAAAGTCAGGTCCGCGCCTTCATCGAAAAACTCGCAGGCAGCGTCGGTCCGACACCGGTTGAAGAACTGATCACCGAAGGCCGCGCCGCCACCGATCTCGCGCTCGCTGCGCAAGCTTTCGCCCGCGCCATTCAGATCGAACCCGGCAATCCGGCAGCCGTCGCCGGTCTCGCACGCTGCTACATCGAGAGCGGCGATTTCGAGCGCGCCCGCCAGACGCTCGGCCTTGTGCGTCCCGACGCCCGCAATGACGCGGAAATCAAGGCAGCCGAAGCTGCCTTGTCATTGGCCGAAAAATCCGCCGACCTTGGCGATACATCGGAATTTCTCACCCGCATCGAGAAAAACCCCAAAGACCACGACGCGCGTTTCAATCTGGCGCTGGCGCTCAATGCGTCGGGCGACAAGGAAGGTGCCGTCGATCAATTGCTCATCAGCTTTGAGTATGACCGCAAGTGGAACGACGAAGCCGCGCGCAAACAACTCGTCGAATTTTTCGATGCTTACGGACCCAAAGACGAAGTGACCCTCTCGGGCCGCCGCCGTCTGTCGTCCATTCTCTTCAGTTGAGGAAAGAATAATTTCATGGGATCGACGGATCGCTATCAAAGCGTCGCGGACCTTCCCGCCACCATTCCGGTATTTCCGCTGTCTGGCGTCCTGCTCCTGCCACGCACGCAATTGCCGCTCAATATTTTCGAGCCCCGCTATCTGCAGATGATCGACGACTGCCTGCGTGGCTCGCGCATCATCGGCCTCATCCAACCCGATGAAATGGCAACCCCAGACGCAAGCGCCGACCGCCCTGCTCTACTACCCGTGGGCTGCGCCGGCCGCCTCACCTCCTACACCGAAACACCTGACGGGCGGCTTGTTATCACGCTCACCGGCATTGTGCGTTTCCGGATTGTCGAAGAACTTGAAACGCTGACGCCCTATCGTCAGGCGAACGTCGATTTCGCCGAATATATCGACGATCTCACGCCCGAACTCGGCACCGAAAAGGTCAGCCGCGAGCGTCTGCTCGAAGTGCTGAAAGAATATCTCGAAACCAACGGGCTACAGGCCGACTGGCGCACGATCAAACTCTCGACCAATGAAACGCTCGTCAATTCGCTCTCGATCATCAGCCCCTACGGGCCACGCGAAAAACAGGCGCTTCTCGAAGCCAAAACGCTTGAAGACCGCAACCAGATGCTGATCGCGCTCACCGAAGTTGCACTCCAGCAAAACGCTTCCAGCGAAACCACCGTTCAATAGTTCCCGTGAAAGAAACAGACCATGCCCGATACACGCACCGAGGTTGATCCGAAGCTTCTGGAAATTCTCGTCTGCCCCGTGACCAAAACCACGCTGCGCTATGACCGCGAGCGTCAGGAATTGATTTCCGACAAGGCACGCCTTGCCTATCCGATCCGCGATGGCATTCCGATCATGCTGTCGGACGAAGCGCGTAACCTCGACGATGAGTGAGGCAAATGCGCGGCCCTGGCCAAGCGAACTCAAACTGAAAAAATCAGATCGCCGCCTCGAAGTTACATTCGACGACGGCGCACGCTTTGCGCTTGATGCCGAATTTCTCCGCGTCGAAAGCCCGTCCGCTGAAGTGCAGGGCCACGGCACCGGCAATAAAACCATTGTGCCCGGCAAACGTCTTGTGACGATTGAGGCGCTTGAGCCCGTCGGCAATTATGCGGTGCGGATTGTTTTCGGCGACGGCCACGACAGCGGCCTCTTCACATGGGAAACGCTTTATCGCCTCGGTCGCGATCATGATGAAATCTGGGCCGACTACATCGCCGCGCTGACCGACAAAGGCCTGACGCGCGATTAAATCGCCTCGCCGCGCAGCAGACGCGGCAGATCGCCGACCGAGCCACCTGCATGACGCATGAACAAGCGCCGCGCCGGTCCCATCAGATTGACAAGCCCGAGCCCCATGTCGCGCACAAGTCTGAGCGGCGCGATATCGTTTGAGAAAAGCCGGTTCATTCCGTCCATCAGCAACGACAGCGTCACATTGTCAAAGCGCCGCCATTGCTGATAGCGCTCCAGCACATCAAGCGCTCCGATGTCCTGACCAAGCCGCGCTGCTTCGATCACCACCTCGGCCGCCGCCGCCACATCGCGCCATCCAAGATTAAGCCCCTGCCCTGCAATCGGATGAATGGCGTGGGCCGCGTCGCCGACAAGCGCGAGACGCGGTTTCACATAGTCGCGCGCCAGCTGCAGCGACAAAGGATAAGACCAGCGCGGACCGACCGGTGCGCACTCACCGAGATAGTCACCAAAGCGCGCGCGCATCTCATTGGCAAAGTCGGCATCATCCATCGCGAGAATGGTTTTCGCCGCCTCGTGGCTTTCCGTCCAGACGAGCGAGGCGCGGTTGCCGACCATCGGCAAAATTGCGAAAGGCCCGCCGGGCAGAAAATACTCCTGCGCCACGCCGTCATGCGGGCGCGCATGTTCAACTGTTGTCACGATCCCCGTCTGGCCATAATCCCAGCCGATAGTCTTCAAACCCGCCGCCATCCGCGTCGGCGAATTGCGCCCGTCGGCAGCAAAACAAAGCCGCGCCCTGACAGTGGACCCGTCTTTCAACGTCGCGACAACGCCCGCGCCATACTCAATATGTGTAACGGCGTTCGGCGCGACCATGGTCACACCCGCCTGTTCCGTGACCGCCGCCTGCAGCGCGATACGCAAATGCCGGTTCTCGATCAGATGGCCCAAAGGCTCATCACCGATTTCCGTGTGATCGAAATGCAAAAAGAGCGACGAGCTTGGCCCCCGCACGCGACCGTCCGACACAATGATGTCATTGATCGGTTGCATCTGACCTTCAAGATATTTGAGCACACCAAGCTGACCGAGCATGCGACATGACGAAAACGCGACCGCCGAGACGCGACCGTCAAAGCCCGCACCCGTTGCTGTGGCGGGATTAAGCGCGTCAACAAGTGTGACGCTCAGCCCCCCCTGTGCCAATGCCAGCGCCAGCGGCATACCCGCCAAACCGCCGCCGACGATCAGCACGTCGCTTTGATAGTCGCTCTTTGTCATGTGCTAAAGGTTCCGCCGGAAAGCACCCGATGTCCAGTCATCTTGCCTTGAGCATATAGACGCAGGCGGCAAGCCTGCCTAGTCTCAGAGCGCCTCATATCAGGAACAGACCCATGACGAATTTTGACGCGCAGATATCCGCGCTGGCGCTTGGTCGCCTCATCGAGCGAGGTGATGTCACCCCGCGCGATGCGACGGAAACCTATCTCGCGCGCGCCAATGAGCTCGACCCCGACCACCGCATCTATGTGCGCCTGACGGAAGCCCGCGCCCGCGCGGAAGCCGACGCCGCCACTGACCGCGCCAAACGGGGTGTGCGCCTTCACCCTCTCGACGGTGTGCCGCTCTCATGGAAAGACCTTTTCGACAGTGCGGGCACGGTGACAGCGGCAGGTTCCAAAGCGCTCACCAACCGCGTTCCGGCCCGTGACGCAGATGTTCTGGCGCGCGCCACGCGCGCGGGCAGCATTTGCCTTGGCAAAACCGCGATGACGGAAATTGCTTTCTCAGGCCTCGGTATCAATCCAACCTGCGGCACACCCGCCAATCCATTCGACACCAAAGCCGAACGCGCACCGGGCGGCTCATCTGCCGGTGCTGCGGTAGCACTCGCCCGCAACCTTTGCGCAGGTTCTTTGGGCACGGACACCGGCGGCTCGGTGCGCATTCCTGCTTCATGGAACGGGCTTGTCGGATTGAAGACGACAGCGGGCCGCGTCTCGCTCAAAGGCACCGTGCCCTTGTCACCGAGCTTCGACACTATCGGCCCCATCGCGCGCGATGTCGCCGACGCCAACGCACTTTTCTCGCTCTTGACCGGCGACGCACCCGCCGACCTCGCCGACACATCACTCCGCCATATCACACTCGCTCTGCCCGGCGGCACGGGCTGGAGCGGGCTTGACGCTGGCATAGCCGAAGCGGTGGACGCCGCATTGCGCAAATTGCTGCACGCGGGCGTCCGCCTTGTTGAGCGCCCCGTCGCTGCCCTCGAAGCGATCAACGCGCTGGCGTGGAGCAGCGGTGCAAGCCGGATCGTTGCGGAAGCCCATGCGCTCTGGGCCGAAACACTTAAGGCCAACAAGTCTGATATCTACCCACCGGTCTTCGACCGCGTTATGGCAGGTGCCTCACTCACCGCGCGTGATTTGTTGGAGGCCGACCGCAAACGCATCGCTATTGCAAAAGATTATCTTGCAGAAACGGCAGGCGTTGACGCCGTGCTCATGCCGACAGTTGCCATCTCGCCGCCGCTCATTGGGCAGATAGCCGATGGTGGTCCTGAGTATTTCAATGCCAACGGCATGGCATTGCGAAACACCACAATGGGCAATCAGCTCGGGCTTTGCGCCATCACCCTGCCCGTCGGCTTTGATGCACTCGGCATGCCCGTTGGCATAATGCTGCAAGCCCATCCGGGTACAGAGGGGAAGCTCCTGCGCATCGCCGCCGCGATTGAAAAAACCCTCAACTGACCAGCAACAAAAAAGGCGGACCATCAGGTCCGCCTTTTTCAATTCATGTCACCAAATTTAGCGAACAGGTGCCTGACGCGCACGGTCTTCGATAGCGCGCTTCTGGATATAGGATTTAATCGCCTCGGCTTCTTCTTCTGTCAGAAGATCACCGAAACTGGCCATCCCGTTATCCTTCAGCATACCGCCGCGCACTATGTCCTGGAAATGCGAGCGGATATTCTCATCCATACGACGCAGGTCCGGCATCACGCCGGGGCTGATAGCACCCGAACCGTGGCAGAAGCCGCAATGACGCGCGTAAGAGACTTCACCCGTGCGGACGGTCGCTTCATCTGCCGTCAGAGCCGGCCATTCAGGGATCGACTGATCGCGGAGTTCAAGCTTTGCAAGTTCCTCCGTGCCGCCGATCTTATAGACGAGGAGCTTACCCTCATTGCCGTATTTCGCAGCAGCAGATGTACGCGCATCACCCGACGTGATGTTGACGCCACCCCAGCCCGCGAGCACGGCCACATATTGAACGCCGTCCACCAAGTAGCTGACGGGCGGTGCAACAACGCCGGTCTGAATATCTTTCTCCCAGACTTTCTCACCCGTATCGGCCTTATAGGCATAAAGATGCCCGTCGGCGGTGCCCTGGAACACAAGGTTACCGGCCGTGGTCAACACGCCGCCATTGAGCGCGGCGGGATAAGCCACCTGCCATTTGATCGTACCGGTGACGGGGTCCCAGGCTTTCAGAAAACCTTCCGCTGGCGGAACATCACCGAAAGAGTTCACTGTGTCGACGAGGTCTTCGTAGGAGATGCCGAGATTCCACCAATTGGCTTCCGGCGTATAATGATTCTTTTCCTTCCACTCCTTGTCGAGCGAATAGGGGAAGGCGATATCCTGACCCGGAATATAGACAAGACCCGTATTGGGGTTGAAGGCCATCGGATGCCAGTTATGCGCCCCGTTCGCCGACGGCATCACGAGCTCCGTCTTCGTGTCAAAGGCAAGAGCGGGGTCTTCGATCGGACGACCGGTCTTGATATCGATGCCTTTCGCCCAAGTGACGATCGCATAGTTTTTCGCCGACAGAAGTTCACCGGTGACCGCATCAAGCACATAGAAGAAACCGTTCTTAGGCGCGTGCATCAGCACGTGACGGTCCTGACCGTCGAGCGTGAGATCGGCAATCATCAAAGGCTGTGTTGATGTGTAGTCCCAGTTATCGCCCGGTGTTTCCTGATAGTACCACTTCATCTTGCCGGTATCGGGATCGAGCGCGATGATCGACGAGAGATAAAGATTGTCGCCGCCGCCGGGCGAGCGGATGGCACGCGTCCAGGGCGAGCCGTTGCCGGTGCCGATATAGACAGTGTTGGATTTCACGTCATAGACCATCGAGTCCCATGCCGTGCCGCCGCCGCCCATCTTCCACCATTCGCCGCCCTTCCAGGTCGGCATGGCTGCTTCAAGTTCGGGATGTTCGACAGGCAATGCCGGATCGCCGGGCACTGTATAAAAACGCCAGACCTGCGCACCTGTGTCGGCGTCATAGGCCGTTACATAACCGCGCACGCCATATTCCGCGCCGCCGTTACCGATCAGCACCTTGCCGTTGATAATGCGCGGCGCGCCCGTCGATGTGTAAGGCGAGCCGGGAATGGTTTTGACTTTCCAGACGACCGAACCGTCCCTGGCATCGAGCGCAAAAAGATTGCCGTCAAAGCTCGAGACGTAAACGCGACCCTTCCAGACAGCGACGCCGCGGTTCACAACATCGCAGCAACCATAGCGGCCCCATTCGCCGGGCACTTCCGGATCAAAGCGCCAGAGCTCAGCGCCGGTGCGTGCATCGACCGCAATCGTCACACCCCATGTGAGCGACATGTACATCACACCATCGACAACAATGGGTGAGGCTTCAAGGCCGCGATGGGTGTCGGTATCGAGCGACCAGGCCAAGCCGAGCTGGCCAACGTTCTTGTCATTGATTTGGTCAAGCGGCGAGAAACGCTGTTCGCCGTAGGTGCGTCCATGCGCCAGCCAGTTACCGGGTTCACTATCGGCGTTGGCAATGCGCGCGCCGTCCACATCGGCGGGACCGCGTGCAGCCGCATCATCCGTGGACGGAGTAGCGGGATTGGGTTCACCAACCGCGATACTGGCCTCGTCGCCGGAAGCGGCGCTGTCGCTGCCTGAATTGTCAGAATTAATTGCCGCCACACCGACCCCGACCACGAGGAGGGCGCAAGCGGCCAGACTGGCCATACGCGGCCAGAAGTCTGCTGATTGAGCCATAGATTTCCTGTTCCCTGTTCCCTTCAGAACACGGAGTGCTTCTCCGCACATCCCTGTCCTGCCCTCGGAAGCTCTTATGGCTCCCTGTTGCAGGCAAAGCTTAGCGGAAGCCTTTCCGGCTTGAAAGTCAGGGGTTGGCGGGCGCCACCCGTATCAAGTTCGATTAAATTGATTAAAAATTAGGCAAAAGGTTTATTGTGCCTATTTTTTGACCTGTTTGAATCGAATTTGCGCAGAGCACATGTCCCGGATTTTTTGAAAACATGAACAAAAACAACGTAATGCCGAAAATCGCCCAGTCCGGCACGGTTCTTGAGAAAGGAAGACCCAAGTGCTGGCCTGCGCCCTCTCTGGTGCAAGTGACAAAGCGCTAATGCTTCGAAGCCGGGGGGCAATGTCCCGGCAGTCAAATGGAGAGACGGATGACCGTGAAAGAAAACGAAACGGGGGCTTGGTCCAAGCTTTCGTTGGGGGCCACAGCGGTAACGCTGGGGCTGCTTGCAACAATGGGCAGCGCGTTTGCTGACGACGTGCCGACACTCAACAGCGGCGATACCGCATGGATGCTGACCTCAACGGCCCTGGTGCTGTTGATGACCATCCCCGGTCTTGCCCTTTTCTACGGCGGTATGGTCCGCAAAAAGAACGTGGTCACGATCAGTGCGCAGAATTTCGCGATCGTCGGCCTGATGACTGTCCTCTGGATGGTAATCGGCTACTCACTTGCTTTCACGTCCAATGCCAGCGAAGGCATCAATGCCTATGTCGGCGGATTTGACCGCATGTTCCTGTCGGGTCTCGGCGTTGATGCGATCTCGGGCACCATCCCGGAAAGCCTGTTCATGGTTTTCCAGATGACCTTCGCGATCATCACACCGGCGCTCATCACGGGCGCTTTTGCTGACCGCATGAAGTTCTCTTCCCTGCTCGTCTTCATGTCGCTCTGGCTCGTCTTCATCTACGCACCGATCTGCCATTGGGTCTGGGGCGGCGGCTTCCTGTCGGCTGACGGCGTTCTCGATTTCGCCGGCGGCACGGTCGTTCACATCAATGCCGGTATCGCTGGTCTTGTCGCTTGCCTCGTTCTCGGCCCGCGCAAAGGCTACGGCACCGAAAACATGGCACCCCACAACGTCGTGCTCACGATGATCGGTGCCGCCCTTCTGTGGGTGGGCTGGTTCGGCTTCAATGCCGGTTCGGAACTCGCCGCTGACGGCCGCGCCGCCATGGCCATGGTCGTCACACAGATCGCCACAGGCACAGCCGTTCTCGCTTGGATGTTTGCCGAATGGATCGTCCACAAGAAGCCGACGCTTCTGGGCATGTGCTCGGGTGCCGTTTCCGGCCTCGTCGCCATCACACCGGCCGCAGGCTTTGTCGATCCCATGGGCGCGCTCTGGATCGGTATGGCTGCTGGCGTCGTCTGCTTCATTGCCTCGACCAGCGTCAAGCGCGCCATCGGCTATGACGATGCACTCGATGTCTTCGGCGTCCATTGCATCGGCGGCATCGTCGGCGCCGTGCTCACCGGTGTCTTCGCCACTATGGCCATCACGGGTGCGGATGCTCCGGTCGGCGGCATTGACGGCAACTGGGGTCAGGTCATGATCCAGATCAAAGGTATCGCCTGGACCCTCGTTTACTCCGGCGTCGGCACCTTCGTTCTGCTGATGGTCACCAAGATCTTCTTCGGTCTGCGTGTCTCCCCGCAGGAAGAAGTCGAAGGCCTCGACATCAACCTCCACGGCGAAACAGTTCAGTAAGCGCCGCCACATACTGATCAAAGGGCGCTCTATTCCTCCTCGAATGAGCGCCCTTTTTTTGTGCGATGCGACATGCACAACAAACAAGCATATGCCTCAATATTCACAATATGGCGTGATGAGCTCTGCGGCATGGCTTGATGAATTCTCTGCGCAACCACGATTAAATCAATAAAACCAACCGCTTATCTATTTAATTTCTGGCGGCATGGTTCTTGATTACTGAAGGTCAGAGGCAACGGAAATTCCGGAACAATCCGGCATCGTCCCCACCTGCCACTGATAACTGAACCACTGAAGACATCCGGCGGCCGAGGCCATCCGGAGTCAAGCAAATGAGGAAGCTGATATGAAACTTGTTATGGCGATTGTGAAGCCATTCAAACTGGATGACGTTCGGGAGGCTCTGACGGCACTGGGCATCGAAGGTCTGACCGTCTCCGAAGTCAAAGGCTATGGCCGTCAGAAAGGCCAGACGGAAATCTACCGCGGCGCTGAATATGCGGTGAACTTCCTGCCCAAGATCAAAATCGAAGTCGTCGTCGCCGCCGCGCTCGTCGACAAGACAGTGGCCGCCATCACCGGCGCTGCCAAGACCGGTAACATCGGCGACGGCAAGGTCTTTGTCGTTCCCGTGGAATCAGCGCTGCGCATCCGCACCGGCGAAACCAACGCCGACGCGATCTGAAACCTCTATCCGGTCTGAAGGGTGCAGGCGGCCCCCCCGCCCTGCCCCCCCTCTCCGGCGATACAACAACTCGGTTTGCATACAGTGTGTTTGAGGGGTGCCTTTGCGATAGGCCTCCCGGCCGGGCCTTGCACTTCCCCTGCAATGTCCGGCCCCCTCAACGCCGACCCGCCTGATGGACCTCCGCACAGGTGCCTTATTTTTTATCGTTTGCCTAAAATTCGTGTCCTTATTTTAGGCTACGCGTGAGTCCGCTCGTCGGTCTTCCTCCTGCGAAATCGCAAAACCCGCCGAATTCTCCCGTTTTGATCTGCTCTAATTCTGTGCATTGTGTTGGCATGACGCTTGATTGGGCAATCAGCACAGCAAAGCGGCGGCTTGCGTCTGAAACAGCGGCCAGACGCCGGACCACCGCCACCGGACAGGGGAAACATCCATGAACTCGGCCATTGCCGGCGCCACCAATGGCGCCGACGTTTTCTTCATTTTGATGGGGGGCATCCTCGTCTTCGCCATGCACTCGGGCTTCGCTTTTCTGGAAGTCGGCACGGTGCGCCACAAGAACCAGGTCAATGCGCTGGTCAAAATCCTCGTCGATTTTGCCATCTCGACCATCGCCTATTTCTTCATCGGCTACGGCGTCGCATACGGCGTGCATTTCTTCGTCAACGCCGCAACGCTCAACGGCAATGAGGGCGACCTCTTCGCGCCGCAAGGCCGCGACCTCGTCAAATTCTTCTTCCTCCTGACCTTTGCCGCCGCCATTCCGGCGATCATCTCGGGCGGCATCGCCGAACGCGCCCGTTTCTGGCCGCAAGCCATCGCCACCGCTGTCATCGTCGGCCTGATCTATCCCTTCTTTGAAGGCATCGTCTGGAACGGCAATTTCGGTATTCAGGAACGCCTGACACTGGCCTTCGGTTTCCCTTTCCATGATTTCGCAGGTTCCATCGTCGTCCACGCGATCGGCGGCTGGCTCGCGCTCGGGGCTGTCATCATGCTCGGCCGCCGCTTTGGTCGCTATTCCAAGGACGGCCGCCTCATGGCCTTCCCGCCGTCCTCGATCCCGTGGCTGGCGCTCGGCTCATGGCTCCTCTGCATCGGCTGGTTCGGCTTCAACGTCATGTCTGCCCAGTCGCTCGAAGCGATCTCGGGCCTCGTCGCCATGAATTCGCTGATGGCTATGGTCGGCGGCATCCTCGCCGCCCTCATTGTCGGTCGCAACGATCCGGGCTTCACCCACAACGGCGCTCTGGCGGGCCTCGTCGCCGTCTGCGCCGGTTCCGACCTCATGCACCCGTTGGGCGCGCTCATCACCGGCGGCGTCGCAGGCTCCCTCTTTGTTTTCATGTTCGACTGGAGCCAGTCCAAAGCCAAGATCGACGACGTGCTCGGCGTCTGGGCGCTTCACGGGCTTTGCGGCCTCTGGGGCGGCGTGGCCTGCGGCATCTTCGGCCTCACAACCCTCGGCGGCATCGGCGGCGTGAGCTTCATGAGCCAACTCATCGGCTCACTCGGCGGCGCGACCTTCGCCCTCGTTGCGGGCTTCATCGTCTATGGCGGACTTGCGCGCACCATCGGCATCCGCCTCACACAGGAAGAAGAACGCCGCGGCGCGGATCTCTCGATCCACAAAATCGGCGCGAACCCGGAATCCGATATTCCAGCGCGCTGATCACCTAAATGCGACGAGTGCGGGCATGGTTAACCACTGATTAACGATTTACTTCCAATTGTGTGGATAAGGCGCGGAGACTCCACAGGTTTTTCCACCGTTGCGACCTCTTGTGGCATCTGGACCGGATCAAGCCCTGTCGGTACTATCGCGCCAGTTTAACCATGCCTGCCCTGATTTGCGGCGGGCCACCCAAAGGACGGCTGACGCTTGACTGCGCCTCACGCCATGCATTCCCGTTTCGACGGCCTGCCCGACAGCCCTTTCCCGCGCCTCAACGCGCTGATCGAAGGGGTGCAGCCGGGTATGGACCCCATCATCATGTCCTTGGGCGAACCGCAGCACCCGTTCCCCGATTTCATCACCCGCACCATTGTCGAGAACGCCCAAAGTTTCGGCAAATACCCCCCGATCATCGGCACGCCGGAATTCCGCGCCGCCGTCGCCGGCTGGCTTGGTCGGCGCTATGACATGGCCGACGCCATCGGACCCGGAAAGCCGCTCGACCCCGACCACCAGATCCTGCCCGTCAACGGCACCCGCGAGGCACTCTTCAACGCCGCCCTTGTCGCGACCCCGCCCATGAAAGCAGCGACACGGCCCGCAATCCTGATGCCGAACCCGTTTTATCAATGCTATGCCGCCGCTGCGCTGGCCGCCGGTGCCGACCCCGTCTATATCGCCGCCACCGCCGAAAACGGCTTCATGCCGGATTTTGCAGGCCTGCATGACGCGCTTCTGGCCCGCACCGCCATGATCTATGTCTGCTCTCCGGCAAATCCTCAGGGCTCTGTCGCCAGCCTCGGCTACCTCAAGGAACTGCTGACACTCGCCCGCCTCCACGGCATCCTGCTCGCGGTCGATGAGTGCTACGCCGACATCTACGACCGCGACAAGCCCGCCGGTGCGCTACAAGCCGCGCTTGAACTCGACGGCACGCTCGACAATCTCATTGTCTTTCATTCGCTCTCCAAGCGTTCAAGCTTGCCGGGCCTGCGCTCTGGTTTTTGTGCAGGCGACAAAAGCTTCATGGCGCGGTTCAAAAATTTCCGCAATATCGCCGCCCCGCAAGTGCCGCTGCCGCTGATGGCGGCGTCTGCTGCCGCATGGTCAGAAGACGATCACGCGAGCGACAACCGCGCGCTCTACCGCCGCAAGATCGACATGGCCGAACGCATACTCGGCAACCGCTTCGGCTTCTATCGTCCGGCGGGCGGTTTTTTTCTCTGGCTCGATGTCGGCAACGGCGAACGCGCGGCTTACGATCTTTGGGCCAAGGGCGGCGTCAAAGTGCTGCCCGGTGCCTATCTGTCGCGCGACAACTCAGGCCTCGCAGGCGACACACATAACGCAAATAATCCGGGCACGTCCTATATCCGCGTCGCCCTTGTTGAAAGCGAAGCCAAAACACAAATCGCATTGTCCCGTATGGCGGAAATCCTGTGATCGGCGGGACCACGCGTGGCAGAGCACCAAAGAAAAAATCAAAGCCCAAGGCAACAAATAAGGTGGCAAAAAAGGCGGTCCGCTTTGCCCCGCCCCCGCCACCCAGACCGAGCTGGAGGTTCCCTGTGAACGTGCCGAACCCGCTCAACTGGCTGCCGCTGTCGGTCCGCGACTTTGTCGCCCGCCGCCTCGAGGAGGCGTTCGGCACAGTGCTCATCGCGCTCGGCCTCTTTAGCCTTTTGTCACTCGTCAGCTGGCACAGCACAGATAAAAGTTCGTCGGTCGCCTCATCATCCAACGCAGTCGAAAACTGGGGCGGCGAACCCGGTGCATGGATTGCCGATATTCTCTTTCAGACACTCGGTGTCGCCAGCATCCTGCTCATCATCCCGCCCGTCTTCTGGGGCCTGCGGCTTTTCATGCATACGCCGTCCAACGCGCCGATCCGCCGTGTCGCCGCATGGCTCGCGGCCACCCTTTTTGCCGCGGCATTGTTTGCAACCTTCCCCAATGCGAAATTCTGGGCTTTGGCACCACGCGCGGGCTTCGGCGGTGTGCTGGGCGACATTCTCGCGGGCTTCGGCCAGGGTGCCTTCGCAGGCATCACAGGGCGCGGCCTTGCCTTCGCACTGACCGCTCTCATCACCGCACCCATTGCCGCATGGCTTTCACTCTTTGCGGCCGACATTGCCGTCGCCGACATCCGCGACGCGTTGGACCGCCTGCGCAATTGGCGTACCCGCGACGAAGAAGAAGAGCCCGAAGAACGCACTCTGAGCTATCCGCTGCGCCGCCGCCGCCGCGACGCTGAGGATGACGAGGATGACGACGATCCGCTGCCTGCGATCATTCGCGGCAAGCGCCCGCCCCGCCCCAACCGCCCCGACGTTGAACCGAGCCGTTTGCGCGTCGCCTATTGGGCGGTCGCTGACCGTGTCACCGACATCACCGACCGGCTTATGCACCGCGGCGTCTATGGAGCGCTGTCTGAAGAAGAAATCGCAGCAGCCCGTTTGGGCGGCGGCTTTGGTCGCCGCAGCGCCGCCTTGCGCGACGACGATGATGCTTATGACGATGATGACAGCGACGACAATTACGAGGATGAAGACGAAGACGACGAAGATGAGGACGGACTGGGCACCTCCTCGCGCGGCACCCGCATTGAGCCGCGCCTCGGTGGTCGTTCCGGTCCGCGCATCTCGCGCTCGTCGCCGAAATCGAAAGCCTCCAAACGTGCCGCACGCGAAGCCCAGCCCCGCCTCGCACTCGAAGCCGCTGCCGATTATCAGCTGCCGCCACTAAGCCTGCTCGCCAAACCTAAAGCGCCGACGCAGGAAAAAATCGACGACGAGAGTTTTGAACAAAACGCACGACTGCTTGAAACCGTGCTTGATGATTTCGGTATCCGCGGCGAGATCATCAATGTCCGTCCCGGCCCCGTTGTCACGCTCTACGAACTTGAACCCGCCGCCGGCATCAAATCATCCCGCGTCATTGCGCTGGCCGATGACATCGCCCGCTCCATGAGTGCGGTCTCCGCCCGCGTCGCCGTGGTGCCGGGCCGCAATGTGATCGGCATTGAACTGCCGAACGCACGCCGCGAAATGGTATTCCTGCGCGAGCTTCTCGAAACCGCCGACTACGAAAGCTCATCGCAAAAACTGGCACTGGCACTCGGCAAAAATATCGGCGGCGAACCCGTCATCTCCGACCTGTCGCGCATGCCGCATCTTCTGATCGCGGGCACAACGGGCTCGGGCAAATCGGTCGGCATCAACACGATGATCCTGTCGATCCTCTATCGCCTCTCACCTGAGCAATGCAAGCTCATCATGATCGACCCCAAGATGCTTGAACTATCGGTTTACGATGGCATCCCGCATCTCCTCGCCCCCGTCGTCACCGAACCCAAAAAAGCCGTCGTCGCGCTCAAATGGGTTGTGAAGGAGATGGAAGACCGCTACCGCAAAATGTCAAAAGTCGGTGTACGGAATATCGACGGCTATAACACCCGTGTCGTTGACGCGAACGATAAAGGCGAAGTTCTGATCCGTACCGTGCAGACGGGCTTTGACCGCGAGACGGGCAAGGCGATCTACGAAGAAGAGGAAATGGACCTCTCGCCGCTCCCGTTCATTGTCGTTATCGTCGATGAAATGGCCGACTTGATGATGGTCGCGGGCAAGGAAATCGAAGCCGCCGTCCAGCGTCTCGCCCAAATGGCGCGCGCCGCCGGTATCCACATCATCACCGCGACACAGCGTCCCTCGGTCGACGTCATCACCGGCACGATCAAGGCGAACTTCCCGACACGCATTTCGTTTCAGGTCACCTCCAAAATCGACAGCCGCACCATTTTGGGCGAACAGGGTGCCGAGCAATTGCTCGGTCAGGGCGACATGCTCTACATGGCCGGTGGCGGCCGCATCCGCCGCGTCCACGGACCTTTCGTATCCGACGAGGAAGTCGAGAAGGTTGTGACCTTCCTGAAGCGTCAGGGCGTGCCGGAATATCTCGAAGCCATCACCGCCGAGCCAGACGAGGGCGGCGACATGACCGGCATGGACAGCGAAGGCGGTTCGGGTGACGAGCTATACGACAAGGCCGTTGCCATCGTCGCCCGCGACAAACGCGCCTCCACAAGCTACATCCAACGGCGTCTGCAAATCGGCTACAACCGTGCCGCACGCCTGATGGAAATGATGGAAGAACAGGGCATCATCAGCGCCCCCAACCATCAGGGTAAACGCGAAATTTTAGTCGGTGATCACTGACGATGACTAAAACCAATATGCTGGGAAGTCATTAAAACACCTGAGCAAAGCCTTGCTTGCCACACGCTTTCGCCACAAAGGCAGCCCATGATTTTCTTCATGAGAAACCTCGATCACAAACACCGCATGCGCCAGATGACCCTCGTCGTCATGGCCGCCTTGGGCTTTGCCATCCTCGCCCTTGTCATGAGCAGCGCGGGCTCGACGCCAGCGCGTGCCGATACGTCGAAGCCTGCTGCCCTCACCGCCGAAGACCGCGCCGACCTCGACCGCGTCAGCACCTATCTGTCGAACCTCACCGATATGCAGGGCAACTTCCTTCAGGTCGGACCCGACGGGTCGCTGGCCGAAGGTAAGTTCTATCTGCGCCGCCCCGGTCGACTGCGCTTTGAATATACCCCGCCTGAACAGATGCTCGTCGTCGCCGACGGCACATGGGTCGCGGTCAAAGACGGGTTCTCAGCGACCCAGCGTTATCCCATCGGCGCGACCCCGCTCGGCATCCTGCTCTCGCCCCATGTTGATCTCGCCAAGGAAGTGAACGTCCTCGCCGTCGAACATCAGGCAGGCGCGCTACGCGTCAAGCTGGCCGACAAAAGCGGCAATGCACCGGGCGACATCACGCTCGTTTTCGACGAACCCGCCCTGCAGCTTCGCCAATGGGTGGTGACGGACGCACAAGGTCTCCAGACGACACTGGCACTCCGCAATATCCAGACAGGTCTGCGTGCCGATAATGCCCTCTTCACCCTCAAAACCGAGCAACGCCCCGGCATCGGCAAGCCGTAAGCCGGAAAAGCCCGCTTTAGCCTTGATTTAGCAGTTGGAGCCCCGCTCCCCCGCTTGACCATGCCGGGGGGGCTTGTGCTACCTCTGGGTGGCATGAGCAAAACATCATCAAAACGCACCGGACCGAAACGTCCGGTTGTCGGCATCCCCTGCGACGTCAAAATGCTGGGGCCGCATCCCTTTCACGCGGTCGGCGAGAAATACATCGCCGCCGTCGAAGGAGGCGCGGGCACAAAACCGATCCTGCTGCCGGTGCCGCGCTTTGCCGCCGAGGCCGGTGCTTTTGATGTGGAAGCCGAAATAGACGAGATCCTGTCACTCTGCGACGGCATCTTCCTCACCGGCTCCCATTCCAATGTTCACCCGAAACATTACGCAGGCCCCACTCCCCGCGACGGTGTACTGCTCGACGAACAGCGCGACACGCTGACGCTCGATCTCATCCGCGCCTGTGTCGCCCGCGCTGTGCCCCTCTTTTGCGTCTGCCGCGGCTTTCAGGAGCTGAACGTCGCTTTCGGCGGCAGCCTCCATCAGCATATTTATGAAATACCCGCCGAGCCCGGCTACGCCCCGCGCTTTGATCACCGCGAGAACAAAAGCGCGGCCCTCGAAACGCAATATGGCTTTGCCCATTCTGTGACGCTCACATCGGGCGGCATATTTGAAAAGCTCCTCGGCACATCGGAAATTCAGGTGAACTCGCTCCACGGCCAAGGCATCGCTCAGCCTGGCCCCCGCTTTGTCGTCGAAGGCCGCGCCGCTGACGGCACGGCGGAAGCGGCCCATATCAAAGATGCGGCGGGCTTTGCACTCGGCGTCCAATGGCATCCCGAGTGGCAATATTGGACCAACCCGGTCTCGCAAAAACTCTTTAAGGCCTTTGGCGACGCGGTGCGCGATGCCGCCTTGGCTCCCGCCCTCTAAGTCGCGCGAAAACCCAGGCGCGCACATTCGCGTTGCCGCCCAACAAAGTGATGGTGCCCCATGACGGGCAACGTGGTGAAGAGCAAAGACGACCTCATTAAATGGCTGAAGGACCGGCGCATCACTGAAGTGGAAGTGATGGTGACCGATATGGCCGGCATCGCGCGGGGCAAGATCGTCCCGACACGGAAGTTTATCTCCGGCCTCACCGAGCGCACGCTGCGCCTGCCGGAATCAATCTTCGGCCAAACGGTCACCGGCGACTTCATCGATTCAAACGCCCTGTCTGACACCGAGCCGGATATCGTGCTCGATCCCGATCCGACGACGGTGCGTGTTGTGCCCTGGTATGAAGAGCCCACCGCCCAGATCATCTGCGATGCCAATCACCGCGACGGCTCACCCGTCACCATTGCCCCGCGCAATGTGCTGCGCCGTGTGCTCGCGCTTTATGAAGCGCGCGGCTGGCAGCCGGTCGTCGCGCCCGAAGTCGAATTTTTTCTTGCCGAGAAAAACATCGATCCTGATTATCCGCTTGAGCCGCCGATCGGCACCAACGGGCGACGCGAAAATGCGCGTCAAAGTTACGGCATCGACGCGGTCAATGAATTCGATCCGATCTTTGAAGACATGTACGACTTCTGCGAAAAACAGGATCTCGACATCGACACGCTGATCCATGAATCGGGTGCCGCCCAAGTCGAAATCAATTTCGATCACGGCGACGCGCTCGAAATTGCCGATCAGGCATTTCTGTTCAAACGCACCATGCGTCAGGCGGCGATGAAACACGGCGTCTATGCAACCTTCATGGCCAAACCCTATGAAGGCGAACCGGGTTCCGCCATGCACATCCATCAGTCGCTGATCGATGTCGAGACGGGCGAAAACCTCTTCTCAACGAAACAAGGCCGCGACACGAAACTATTCCTCTCCTATATCGCGGGCCTGCAAAAACATCTGGCAGGCGCAATGGCGCTCATCGCCCCCAACGTCAATTCCTACCGCCGCATCGTCCGCGACCTCGCCGCCCCCATCAACACCCATTGGGGCCACGAGAACCGCACGGTGGGATTGCGCATCCCGGAATCCAAACGCGCCGCGCGGCGCGTCGAAAACCGCGTGCCGGGTGCCGACGCCAATCCCTATCTCGCCATCGCCGCTTCATTGGCTTGCGGCTACATCGGCATGGAAGCGGGTCTCACGCCGACCAAGGAAATGAAGGGCAATGCGTACGAGAGCAAACGCTACGGCCTGCCCCGCCATCTCCTTGACGCACTCGATCATCTGCGTACTTCTTCCGACCTGAAGGAAGTACTCGGCCATGATTTCGTGACGGTCTATCTCGACGTCAAACACACCGAGCACGAAGCCTATCAGCAGGTGATTTCGGCTTGGGAGCGCGAGCATTTGCTGCTGAACGTCTGAGCGGAAAATCACGCATTCAATCAGCGGCGGCCATTCTCAAGGCCGCCGCTTTTGCTTTTGGTGGACAGACAACCCGCTTGACCCACGACCTGTAGTTGCGTAACGGCCTAGCCAGCACGCCCGTCCTTCGCTAGCATTGCCCCATGTCCCTGACCGATTTTCAAATGCTGCCCATGCGCAAACGCGATCTGCTGATCCTCTGCGCCCGCATCGGCTACAATCCCTAGGTCCCGCTCCGGCGCTGCCACACGCACGCGCCTCTTTCCGATCCAAAAGATTCATCACGGAAAATCAGGAGCTTCCTCATGGCCGATACACTCGCCAAATCAAATCAGACCAAACGCTGGCAGGAGATGGATGCCGCCCATCATCTCCATCCCTTCACCCAGCACGATGAACTCGCCGCCATGGGCGCGCGCGTCATCACCAAAGCCAAGGGCGTCTACATCTACGACAGCGAAGGCAAGCGCCTCATCGACGGCATGGCCGGTCTTTGGTGTGTGCAGGTCGGCTACGGCCGCGAGGAACTCGCCGAAGCCGGATACAAGGCGCTGCAGGAACTCCCCTTCTACAACACCTTCTTCCAGACGACCCATCCCTACGTCGCAGAGCTTTCGCAGAAACTGTCCGAAGTCACACCCAAAGGCATCGACCGTTTCTTCTTTGCCAATTCGGGCTCCGAAGGCAATGACAGTGCGGTCAAGATCATCCGCTACTACTGGAACCTGAAGAAGCAGCCGAAGAAGAAGATCATCATCTCGCGCGAGAAGGGCTACCACGGCGTCACCATGGCGGCGGCCTCGCTGTCAGGCCTCACCTCCATGCACCCGCAGGCCGATCTGCCGCTGCCGGGCTTTGTGCACATCGTCTGCCCCGACTGGTACGGCCAGGGCGGCACCATGAGCCCCGATGATTTCGGCATTAAAACAGCGCGTGCGCTCGAAGATAAAATCCTCGAACTCGGCGCGGATAATGTTGCGGCCTTTGTCGCCGAACCCATTCAGGGTGCCGGTGGCCTCATCATCCCGCCCGCCACCTATTGGCCCGAGATCAACCGCATCTGCAAAAAATACGATGTGCTGCTGCATGTGGACGAAGTGATCTGCGGCTTCGGGCGCACAGGCAAATGGTTCGGCTCCGACACTTATGGCATCGAAGGCGACATGATGAACATGGCCAAGGGCCTGTCATCGGGCTACCAGCCGATTGCCGCCGTCGGCATCGGCCCCAAAATCGGTGACGTGCTGTTCAATGCGGGCGAAGAATGGTCGCACGGATTTACGTACTCCGGCCATCCCGTCGCCGCCGCCGTGGCGCTCGCCAATATCGAAGTCCTTCAGAAGGACAAGCTCGTCGAAAAATCAGGCGGCACAACAGGCGACTATTTCCAGAAAAAACTGGCAAGCCTCAACGACCACCCGCTGGTCGGCGAAACGCGTGGCACCGGCCTCATCGGTGCCATCGAACTCGTCAAAAACAAGAGGACGCGCGAGCGTTTCGACGAGGCGATGAATATCGGCTACCGCTGCCGGTTGCATTGCTTTGCCAACGGGCTTGTCATGCGCGCCATCGGCGACACGATGGTCTTGAGCCCGCCGCTCGTCATCACAGAAGCTGAAATCGACGAGCTGATCGGGCTGGCGCGCCTCTGCATCGACCTCATCGCCAAGGATATCGGCGTGAGCTAAACGCCCCCGCCAAAGCTTAACAGGCCTGTTTTTGAACCTTTTGTAAGGACAGGCCTGTTGACATGCTTGGTTGCGAATCAGCCCGTAACTATTTGAAAAATATGATAAAAACGGCGGAATCCTGCCGTTCACAGTTTTTTAAAAGAACCTAACAGACCCATTGAAGAGCGTGGCCGACAAGCCTATCTCTTATCCATGAGGGCTGAGCGAGTTAAGCCGTCGGAGACAACCTGCCCCCCGCTTGTCCCGTCGGTGCCCATCCCCGAGACGTCGGAAGTCCCCTCCCGATGTCAGCGCACATAGTGCGCCGCCACGCCCCGTCGCCCCCCCCGACGGGGCGTTGGCTTTTTCAGCGCCCCGTCATAATCATACCATGTCGGGGCGTTGGCTTTTTTAAAGCCCTGAAATTTTTTCCCATCCCCCGCCTGCCCTGCGTATAAGCATCCCATGCATGATGAAGATGAAGACCCCGATCATATCGTCCTGAGCGACGACGACCTCGACGCGCTGGAGGAAGAGATCCCGCTGCTACGCGGTGTGCGCGCCTTTGCCGAAGAGGCGGCGCTCATGCCCTGGTTTGCCAATCTCGGCCGCCCGCTCGACAAAGAGGTAAGAGCGCTCTCGCGCGCCTATCTTGACGGGCTGGGTTTTCCCGACGCCGAGGTTGCCCGCATCACCGAATGGGAAGACGCGCTTGATGCCGCCAGCGGTCTCGATTTCGACAATCCCCAATGGGAAGCTGAAGAGGGTTTGCGCGCGGCGCTCGCCACCGAAGCCCTAGAGCGTCTCTCCGAACACGGGCTTACGATTGCACTCACGCATGTATCAGCCGTTCTGGGCGAGCGCATCGGCGCGGCGGTCCGGGAGGCCGCAAGCTTTGCCGAAATCGACGATGACGAACTTTTGAATTCCGCCGCCGGGGCCGCCATTCAAGCCGCGCACAATGCGGTCCTCGCCCTCATCGCCGAGGAAGACGCTGACCATCCGTTCCACCGCAAGTTCGCGCTCTTCACGCATGGCCGCTGGCCCATCGGCCTTGCCGGTCTGAGCTTCAATCTGTTCTGATCTCCCGTTCTGATCCATCTGCCCGCAAGAGAAAAAGCCAGAGTCAAAAAATGCCCAAACGCATCGTCAAGATCGCCACATGGAACATCAACTCCGTTCGCCTGCGCATCGAGCTTGCCAAGCAACTGCTCACCAACGAAACGCCGGACGTTTTATGCCTGCAGGAAATCAAATGTGTGGACGATGCCTTTCCGCTGAAGGACTTCCAGAAGGCGGGATATGAACACATCGCCATCAACGGCCAGAAGGGTTATCACGGCGTCGCCATCGTGAGCCGCATTCCCTTTCTCAAAACCAGCAAGAAAGAGTTCTGCGCCAAGGGCGACGCGCGCCACATCTCGGTCGATCTCGATATTCCCGGCGGCCTCACCGTGCATAATTTCTATGTGCCCGCAGGCGGCGACGAGCCAGATCCCGTCATCAATGAGAAATTCGCGCACAAGCTCGCTTTCCTCACCGAAATGACGGATTGGTACAAGGGCCACAAAAAGAAAGCCGACGCCCGCATGGTCTTGGTCGGCGATCTGAACATTGCACCGCTTGAACACGATGTCTGGTCGCACAAGGCGCTGCTCAAAATCGTGAGCCACACACCGCTCGAAGTCGAGATGATGAACAAGCTCATCGCGTCGCACGACTGGATTGATGTCATGCGCACATTCGTTGATCCGGCGGAAAAGCTCTATTCGTGGTGGAGCTACCGCGCCAAGGATTGGAACGCCGCCGACAAAGGCCGTCGTCTCGACCATGTCTGGGTGACACCGGCGCTGGCTGATGCGCCCAAATCCATGAAGGTGCTTCGTGAGGCGAGGGGATGGGAGCGGGCCTCCGACCACGTTCCCGTGATCGTCGCCTTGGCACTCTGAGCCGGGGGAGGCTCATTGTTCCGGCACCTTGGGGGAGGCACCATCGGGGGCAGCGCCATCGGCTTTGCGCACCCGCTCCTTCTTGAGTTTCGCTCTCGGCCTCAACTTTTTTTATTCTGGGCTGCGGTTCAAACGGGGGTTGTCCGCAGCTTCCGTCGTGAGGTCATAAACTCAATCTAGGGTATTGACCCTAGAACCGCAAGAGCCCTAAGTTGGGACCCGCGACCCCGTTAAAATTCCGGCGTTTCCGCGACGCCAATTCGAAAGCGACACGCCCCGTCATGGCCTCCAAAACCAAGGACCGAATTCTCGTGGCGAGCCTCCGTCTCTTCAACGAGAACGGCTATGACACGGTGACGACGGCGCGTATCTCCGAAGAGGTCGGCATTTCCGAGGGCAATCTTTGGTACCATTTCCGCACCAAGAAAGACCTCGTCAAAACCCACCAGCACGCCCTCATCCGGCGCATCGACACGCGGCTCGCCGTCCAGTCAACACCCGCGACGGTGCTCGACGCTTACGCACATTTCAACCGGCTGATGTTTGAGGAAGTTTGGGAATACCAGTTTCTCTACCGCGACCAGGCGGAATTCGGCCGCACCGATTCAGAGCTCGAAACCAAAGTGACCCACGTCTACGAACAGACGACCACCATTTTGCAAAAAATGTTTCGCCACATGATCGAGGCAAAACACCTCTCGATCCCTGAAGACGAGATCACGCCGCTCGCCGACAATGTCTGGATGGTCATCCGCTACTGGCCGAGTTTCCTGCGCGAGACGCGCCATGTGGTGAAGCTCGACCGGATGACACTCAACGCCGGCATCCGCCATCATTTCGCGCTGTTTGAAACCCATCTCACGCAAAGAGCCCGCGCCTATTTCGAAGCGCACGCTTACGCGTGATTATTCAGCCGCTGGTTTTTCCTTGCGCTTCAGCGTGACAAAGGTAGCTGTTGAACTGGCCGTCGCCAGTAGCGCGCCTTCTGCGTCCAGCAACTCGCCTTCAATAAAGCCTACGGATTTGCCGCGCTTGATAACGCGGCCACGGCCTGTGATCCGGCCCGGACGGCAAGGCGCAAGCATCGATACTTTCAATTCAAGCGTCGGGCTAATCTGACCCCATTCAAGGTCAAGCCCCACCGCAAGGCTCATCACATCGTCGAGCATGGCCGCAACCATGCCGCCCTGAATACCACCCCACATATTGCAAAGCTCGGGGCCCGCGTTGAAGGCAACCTCAACGGCACGCGTCGCCGCATCGGCTGAAATAATTTCAAGCCCCAGATATTTGCTCGCCGGTGCCATACGTTTGAACACGGCCTGAATATTCGGCGGCCAATTGCCTTCAGGGATTACGGCAGCAGGCGGATTTGTCTCGCTCATCTTTTTATTCCGTCTTTTTGCGCGCCCAGTGTGCCCGCCAGATTTCTCATTTCGCCGATCGTATCCGCCAGACGCCGCGTCATCGCGCCCGCCACGGCACCCGCCATTTCAGGAAATTCCTGCATCAGGCGTTGAAAGAGATAGCGGCTAATGACGAGCGCCTCAATGCGCGAAATCACCCGCACATCAGCATGCCGAAGTCCTGCCTGAGGTCCGACCGTCAGCAGCGCCATTTCGCCGATCAGATCTCCCTCGCCGATCGCATGTTCGCGCCGGTCGGCCACCCCCGCTTCCGCAACCATCGTCGCCGCCCCAGACAGGATCAGATAGGCGTCATGCGCCTCCTCGCCTGCCTCAAACAGCATATCGCCCGCGTCAAAGACAGCGCGTTCCGCTGTAAAGGCAATGACCTCAAGCCGAGCATTGGCAAGACCGGCAAAAAGATCATGTTGGCGCAACAGGGTGATGGTGGCTTTAAGGCTCATGGGCCAAGCATAACCCAGACAAATTCGCCGCGCCATTGCGAGGAGCCTGCCCAAAGGCTAAGACTTTGGACCATAGTTTCTGCGCCTCAAAGGTTCGCCCATGCCCGACATCATCTGGGACCATCCCAATCCGTTCATCCATGAGGTCAGCATCGAGGCCCAGCACATTGATGATTTTCAGCACACGAACAATGTTGTCTATTTAAGCTTCATGGCCAAAACCGCCTGGGAACATTCAAAGGCGCTGGGTCTCGATTTTGCGGCTTACGGAAAGCTCAACCGCGGCATGGTCGTGCGCCGCCACGAGATGGATTATCTCGCGCCCTCCCATCAGGGCGACCGCATTCTCTGTGCCACATGGATCACAGGCAATGATCAGCGTCTGCGCCTGCGCCGCCGCTTTCAATTTGTGAAAGCCGCAACCGGCGCAACGCTGCTGCGCGGCATGAGCGAATTTGTCTGCATCGACATTGAAAGCGGCAAGCCCAAACGCATGCCACCGGAATTTTTAACGGCCTACAAACTCACCGCCCATGTCGAGGGCGATGCTTAAGCTCTGAGTGCCGCCGCCTGCCCCACGTCGAGATATTCCTCAAGCCGCGTGATCCGGCCATCAGCCACCTGCACGACGAGGCACGCAGGCATCGAGAACGGCGCACCGCTTTTCAATTTACCGTGCAACACATGCTGCTGCAGATAACCGCCGGGAATTTCGACGCGGCGCGAAATATCATAGCGCCGCTCGCTCAGCACACCCGACATCCAGCGGAGCACTTTGAGATTATCCGTGACGCTCTGATTGATGTCATCGAAATTATGCCAGATCTGCGCGTCACTCGCGTAGCACGCCTTCACCGCTTCAATGTCACCTGCCTCGATGGCGGCCACAAATTTTTCCGCCAATGCCAATACCGTGCTCATGGTACCATCCCCGTTTATCTTATTTTGTTACGGCATCAAACGATAACCGCCCGCATCTGTCACCAGCATGACAGCATTTGACGGATCGCGTTCAATCTTTTGCCGCAGTCGATAGATATGCGTTTCGAGCGTATGTGTCGTGACGCCGGAATTATATCCCCAGACTTCGGTGAGCAATTCCTCGCGGCTCACGACATTTGTTTCCGCACGTAAAAGATATTTCAAAATATTGGTTTCTTTTTCCGTGAGCCGGATACGCGCATCATCTGCATCCGTCAGCGTCTTGGCCGACGGCCGGAACGCATAAGGCCCGATCTTGAAATCCGCATCCTCGCTTTGCTCATGCGCGCGCAGCTGTGCGCGAATGCGCGCAAGCAACACACCGATACGGAAAGGTTTGACGACATAATCATTCGCGCCGCTGTCAGACGCGGGTATCGCCTCATCATCCCCCGTCTCATCAGCCAGCATGATGATCGGCACAGTGAATCCAGCCCCGCGCAGCTTTGCGCAAAAAACCCCGCCGTCCATATCGGGCAGCCCCCCATCAAGCAGCACCAGATCGAAAGGGCGACCGCTCAATTGCGTTTCCGCAAGCGCCGTATCCGCCACCCCGACCACGACATATTCACCCTGCGCCGACAATTGCTCGCTCAGCGTTTCAGAGAGCGCCGTATCATCAGAAACAATCAGGATGGATTTACCGGACATGGGTTTGACACTCAGTCCGCATAGCCAAAATAGGCGACGTGCTTGTCAAGCACCGGCAGTTCCTCGGCAATGAAAGGCGCATAGCGCCGCCAGCGGTCAGTCGCGCTTTTATAAATCGGCTGCGTCACCTGCGCATAAGACGGCGTGCGGATCGTTCCGCGCGCCATCGCATGGGCTGCCGGATCGCTCACCGCCTCGTCCCAGTCGAGCCCGAGAAAATCAAGCACGGGGCTTACTTCCGCGCGCAGATCGGCCACGAGATTTTCATAGCGCACGCGCTGTACTTTCAAATCGAGATGCGCCTCATAGCGTTGCCACAGGCCCATCACCAAATCATAAAGCCGCACCGTGCTTGCCATGCTGGTGAAATTCATCATCGCGCTGTTCAGTACAAAATCCTGCATGAAGCACGACAGGCAACTGTCTGCGGGATGACGCAACGCCAGAATAATTTTTGCATCCGGAAAGACTGCGGCAATAATCGCGACATGGACAATGTTGAGCGGCATCTTGTCGATGATGATCCGCTTGGAAAAATCCGCACCGTTCTTTTCCAATTCACGCCGGTACATATCGCGCAAACGTTTAACCTGCGGTGCGCGCATATTTTGCAGCGCCTTATCAAAGCCACCGGGCAAAGCCTCGATCGCACGACGCAGCACATTGATCATGGGGCGTTCCTCGATCACCTGCACATCCTTATGCGCGTCCATGATCTGATCAAGCAGCGTTGTACCCGAACGCGGGAAGCCGATAATGAACACAGGCGCCGGACCGGCGCCATCTTGCGCAAGCGCCGCGCTATTTGCTTTCACCTTCTGCAACAGCGCAGGTGTCATCCCCGCATTGAGCGTCTCAACATACCGGCGGTAGCCCGTTTCATTGAGTTGAATTTCGGCGATCACCTTGCTGCGTGAACCATTGAGCTTCTGAAAATAGCCATATGCCGCTTCATACTCGCCCAGCTCATCACAGATATGCGCAAGTTCCGAATAAACGACACTCGCATCTTCAGAGCTTACCGCCACGGCATCGACCGCTTCCAGACGGCGCTTCAGCGCCACCAGCACGTCTTTGTTGCCTTTGTTCTGACGCCGCTGCGCTTTCGTCAGCACGCGCAGACAGGCGACGTGATCCGGCACAAGCGCGAGCACTTTTTCAGCCGCCTCAATCGCTGCATCCAGTTCGCTCAGACGTTCAGTCGAGACCGCAATCATCGCCATCATTTCAATGACGGGCTCAGAGCTCTGCGCCAGTCCGGCTTCGCAATAAGTGATCGACTTGCGAAACTGACCAAGCTCGGAAGCGACATGCGCGGCGCCCGAGTAAGCCGCCACGTTGGTCGGATTGAGCGCAATGGCCTGATCGAAAGTGGCCGCTGCTTCCGCATAGCGCAAATTCGTTGTCAGCAGAATGCCGCGCTCGATATAGATGTCCTCGTGGTTCGGATTGAGGGCTTCCGCCTGATCGTAATATTTAAGCGCCTTTTCCACCTTCTTTTGCGCCCGCGCCGCATTGCCGAGATTGACGAGCAACACGACATGCGGGCCGGATTTTTTCAGCGCCTGCAACATCAGCCGCTCAGCCTCAGCCGCCTTCCCTCCCGCCATCACAACAAGCCCCAAGAGATGCAGCGCATCCGGCTGTTGTGGCTCGAACCGCAGCACGAGCCGGGCCATCTCCTCGGCTTCCTTGAAGCGTCGAGCGGCAAAATGCGCGCCGCCCCGATGCAATGCCGCCGCAATATCGGCGGATGTCGGCCCGCGCTGACCGGCACCGGCCTGCGGCACAGCACCACCGGGAACGCGCACCGTTGCCATGGGCCCGCCGACAGTCGGTTGCGGAGCAGAGATTGGGCGCGGGCTGACCGTCGGGGCGGGCCGGGGCGGAGTTTTGGACATCAGAACAATACGCTTTCAAACCGGAAATCAGGGTCAGGGCCTACCGAGGGCACAGGGCCAAGGCTCAGGGGGGCTCAGTTTGCCATAGCTCACCACGATGACCAATTCGCAAAACCGTCGCGACAGTCGGGCGCTGATGCCCCGGCGGTTCTTTCCCCGAGGCATATTTTGCCTGCGGCAGCCGGTCCTTCAGGTCCCAAAACCGGCGGCTTTCGGCGTATCCCGCTCTGGCCCGGCCCTTGCTCCCTAAAATACCATGACCGATTTCGCCGCCCCCGCGCCCCATGCCCTGTCAGGCAAGCACAATATGGCCAGCGACGCCTTCCAGGCGTTGCGGACCGCCCGTGCGGAAGGCCGTGTGGACACGGACAAGGTCAGCTTTGCCGACCTCATCGATACCGTGAACCCGCTCCAGCACATTCCTGTCGTCAGCACTCTTTACCGCGACCTCACCGGCGACAAGATTTCCGCACAGGCGCGCATGGCCGGCGGCGCGCTTTATGGCGGCCCGATCGGCCTTGTTGCCTCCATGGTCGATAGCGCCATCAAAACGGTCACGGGCAATGATTTCGGCGGCCATGTCATTGCCACCCTCTTCGGCTCAGACGAGGCTCCGAAAGGAACCGGCGAGACAACGAAGCTCGCCGCCAACACGCCACAAGCCAACGGCAAGGACGCTGACCTGATCACCGCCTCGCTCGCGGCAACGCCCGCCCTGCCCGTCAGCGCTCCAAAGCAGCCTGAGCGCCTGCCCGAGCTCCTGTCAGCCTCCGCAGGCGCCGCCGCTCTGCCGAAATCCGCCACACCACCCAAACCCCTGCCGGAACTGAGCCCCGAAGCTTTCGGCGCATTGCTCAATTCCTTTGCCAACCCCAAAGCCGCTGAGGCCGCAAACGCCGGTCTGGCCGCCAAACTGGCTGTTGAACCTGCACCGGGAACCGCCTCAGACAAAACCGCCACCCTGACAGCAGAAGCCGCCCCCGCGCCGCTACCGCGCACACCCGCCACACCGGTCGCCTCCGCTGTCACCCGCCCTGCAGGCACGCCCGTGAACCTCTTCAGCAACGTGCAATCGGGCCTCGACAAGCTTGAGGCGCTGAAAGCCGCCAATGCCAAAAGCCTTTCGCTGAACGCGACATCCGCCACCGGCTTCTGAACCGCGCCGCGCTTTGCGCCTCGGGAGCCCTGCGTTTAAACTCCGGCCATGCGCCCGAACCCCGACACCTCTCGCCCCTCATCTGACACGCAAGACCTGATTGTCGTCCGCGCCGCCCGCGGCGCAACGCGGGGCACTTTGCACTTCGGCGCGCTCCGTTTTCCCTGCGCCCTCGGCCGCAGCGGTATTGTGAGTGAAAAGCGCGAAGGCGACGGCGGCACACCGGCAGGCCTCTGGCCCTTGCGCGATCTGCGCTACCGCCCCGACCGTGTCACCGCGCCCGAAACATGCCTCGCCTCCGCACCGACAGTTGAGAACGACGGCTGGTGCGATGCGCCGGGCGACTCCGCCTATAATCTCTTCGTAACGCGTCCCTATCCCGCCAGCAGCGAAACGCTTTGGCGCGAGGATCACCTCTACGACATTGTCGTGATGCTCGGCTACAATGACGCGCCGGTCATTGACGGCGCAGGCAGCGCCATCTTCTTTCATCTCGCCAAGGAAAAAGAAGGGCTCCTTCAGCCAACCGAAGGCTGCGTGGCCTTGGCCCTTGATGACATGCGAGCGGTCCTGACAAAAGTGACGCCGCACACGCGTATGCAAATTGAGTTCAGCGACGTGGACTAGTCGCGCGCACCAAAGAGCGCGCTACCGACACGGACATGGCTCGCCCCCTCGGCAATCGCCGCTTCAAAATCACCGCTCATCCCCATCGACAATTGCGAGAGCCCGTGGGCCGACGCGATTGCGGCAAGCCTGTCAAAATACGGTCCGGGCACTTCATCCGCAGGCGGAATACACATGAGACCGATAACCGGCAAATTCCATTCATTGAGACATTGCTCGATAAAGGCATCAGCCTCATCCGGCATCACGCCCGCCTTTTGCGCCTCTGCTCCGATATTGACCTGAACAAAAAGATCCGGCAGTGCGATGCCATTGTCACGCGCGGCAATCAGGGCACTGGCAAGCCGTGGCCGGTCAAGCGTATGGATCACATCAAACAGCGTAAGCGCCTGCGTCACTTTGTTGGTTTGCAAAGGCCCAATCAGATGAAGTTCGAGTCCCTCATGGACCGCCTTAAGCGCCGGCCATTTCCCCGCCGCCTCCTGCACGCGGTTCTCCCCAAAGACACGTTGGCCCGCCTCGATCAGCGGCACAATCTCGTCGGCAGATTTGGTCTTCGAGACCGCGATCAACTCAACAGGCGCTGACCCGCCACGAAGCGCACGCGCCGCCGCAATGCGCGCCCGCACCGATTGAAGCCGTTCCTTGGGATTTGCCGCCGACATAACTATGCTGGGCCTCGTGAAAACATTTTGCGCAAGAACATGAACCTACTGATGCGGGTAAAGCGTGGCAAGTCAGGCGGGACGGCGGCAACAGCCCGCCCGCGTTTCATCGCCTTGAGCGATCCCACCCGGGCGCCTGACCCTCAGACGATGCTCTCAAAACTGCCCAGAGGATCCGCGCTCATCTGGCGGGCCTATAATGTGACCCCCTCGCGGGCCGCGTTGGCAAATCTCGCGCGCGCCGCCCGTCAGCACCATGTGACGCTTCTTGTCGCCACCGCGCACCGCACAAATATTCGCCCTGCCAGCACCAGCTTGCATCTCGCAGGCTTCAAACTCAAAACACCGCATACGGATAAAATCCATGCCCCCGCGCGACGCAGGTCACCTGCCGCCCTTGTGACCGCCGCCGCCCATTCGGAGGCAGGCATCATCGCGGCGGCGCGCGCGCATGTTGACGCTGTGCTGATCTCGCCGGTCTTTGCGACCGCAAGCCATGTGGAGGCCCACCCGCTCGGCGTCACACGCTTTGCGCGCCTCGCCACACTCGCCCGCGCCCACGGACTCGGCGTCTATGCGCTCGGCGGCATTACGGACAAGACGCGAATGCGCCGCCTCAAAGGAAGTTCTCCCTCAGGCTTTGCCGGTATCGGCTTTTTTAAATCGTGAGATCTAGGCGTAGTCCGCAGGGATATAGTTGAAGCGTTCCATCTGAACACGGTGGTCGGCGATGATCCGGCGCACCTGATCCGGCGTCAGTTTCTCGCGCCATTGTTCGGCGCGCCCTTCACGGAAAAACGCCGCCGTCGCTCCCTTTGGTCGTTCGGTAAAGCCCGCAGCATCTTCTTGCGCCTTTAGCACTTTGAAAGACGAAAAACGGATGGCGCGATCGATCCTTTCGCGCGGCGGCGTAATACCCAGAAATTGTGCCGTGCGCGCAAAATGTATCTCGGGCGCGGCCAGCAAATCCTCATAGCGCAGCACCAGCAATTGCGGATTGGGGTGCCCGGTCCAGCTCTCGACATGATGTGACCAGGAGGAATGAACTTCGGGCACATGACCTTCGCCAGTGGCGGTGCCGATACCGATCTGGGCCATCCGCGTGATGGCCTCATCCAGCGTGAGCGCATAGTGATTTTGCAGTGACAACACGACATCAAGCGGATTGCGCAGGATGTAAATGCCGCCCGCCGTCACATCCATATTGTGCATCGGCTGATCGTACCAAGTGCCCATGTAATTATGCGTTTTGACGAAAACACTGTCAGGCGACACTTTTGTAAATTCGCGATGGACCTGCGGGCGCAGCCGCGCGATCTCTTCCGGTGTCATATCTGCGACTGGTTTTTTTGCCAGATATTCGTATGGGCGGGCGCTGGATTCACCGACACAGAACTGCGTCAATTGATTAATCGCCACCGGTTCGGGGGCGTTCGTCAAAAGATTATGCAGAAAGGAACGCATCCAGGTGTTGCCGGATTTCGGATAGGAGGCAAGCCAGATCAACGCGCCCATGTCGGTAGGTTCTCCCTGTTGCTGATGTCCTCTTCTAGCAACTCGCGACTGCACACGGCACAAAAAAAGAGGGGCGGGAAAAAGAAGCACAAAAAAAGAGAGCGGACCGAAGTCCGCTCTCTCTCATTGGATATTCGCAGTTGCGATTAGAACGCGACGGCGAGAACCAGACCGGCAGACTTCGCGTCATAAGTGACGACGCCTGTGTCAACCGACTGCATCTGAAGGTCGAGACCGATGTCCACACCCGAACCGAGGTTGTAGCCACCACCGACCTGCCAGCTGTCGTTCGAACGCACACCACCTGTCGACGTGTCTTCCGCGTCGAGGTAGGCAACACCGACCGTCCAGGGGCCAGTCGCGTAGCTCAGACCAGCAGTCCAGACTTCCGTCGAAGCACCGGATGTGCCACCACCGAGGGTGGCGAAGTCATCCGACTGGTACCAGGCACCACCGAGGGTGAAGCCCGAGAAGCCGATGTTCGCACCGAAACCGTATTCGGTCGGATCTGTGTTGGCAGGAACGCCCGAACCAGCTGTGTAGAAGCCGTCGAGGCCGAGATCAACGCCACCGAACGAACCGGCATAGTTGAGGGCCACTTCGTAAACTTCGCTCGCGCCACCAGCGGGATTGGCAAGAAGGCCAAGACCGTTTGCGTGCACGTTGTTACGTGTCGCGTCAGGTGTGTACGAAGCGCCGAGCTGGAAGCCGGCGAGACGCGGTGTGAAGTAGCTGACTTTGTTTGCATCAGTCGCCATGAGCGAGAATGTCGACGTACGAACCGGCGATGTCTGGCCGTTGTAGACGTTCGGGCTGTCGACGCCGTTGCCCGGAACGAACCAAGGCGACGTGTAATGCATTTTGTAGGAAGCGCCGTCCGTGCCACCGATTTCGAAACGACCGAAGCCGCCTTCGAGGTAAGCAAAGAGCTGACGGAAAGTCGCGAAACCATTGTTATTGGCAGTGGTTGTCGCGGCTGAGAAGTCCGAGCCGAGCATGAGCTTGGCGTTCACACCGGCGGTCAGGCCGTTGTCGAGTGTGCCTTCGGCAATGATGTCGATGTTACGTGCAACCACGGCCACTTTCGTGTCCTGATAGGACGTGGCGCCGATATTATCGGCGTCAACAACGTAGAAGCCTGTGACGACGTTACCGCCGACTGTAACCTTCAGCGGGTCGCTCGCGAGCGCCGGGCCGGCAAGAAGGCCGACGGCGACAAGAGCGGTCGTGCCAAGGAGTGTCTTTTTCATATGTTCCTCGCAAAGTCAGCGTTAGCTGTTCAATTTTACGATCCAGTCGCCGGTGGTTTCATCCGAAGAAAAAAGCCGGTTCGTGTTCGCGTCCATCGCCGGGCATAAGAAAAATCTATCCCCCCGAGCGCATGGTTAGATTAATCGGGTGATAAGCCTGTTGCGTCAAGTGAACTCAGCCCCCAAACTGCCTGAAAGTCGCCACATGTTGCGCAAAGGGCACAAGTCAATAATTGGGGCCTCGCAAGACGTTACAGCCCGTGTCCGATACAGTCTGAGAGGACCGGCAGACTTGTTTCTGCCATATCGGTATCAATTCGGGGCAAGTTTGAACTTTGTTTGTGGCTTCGCAGTCACAGAGCCATTTTGCGCCTCGGGCACCTCTGAGGCCCAACCCGCATTGCAGTCCGCCCCGCCTCTCCGCTATAAGGCAGGGCGCTTTTTTGCGGGTTTTGTGCTGATTTGATCCGGCTTGCCATTGCGGTTTGCGTGAAATCTGCTGAAACTCTCTTGCGCGCCGCCGAGCTTGGCGCAATACCCTATAAAAAGGGGCTGTTTCGACCGGATTCCGGGCCAAAATCAACGGCTTCGGGGCGGGTCTATTGGGGCGTAATGCGAAGGGACTGCCGAAAAGCGATGATGTATGAATTTTCCAAACGCCGGCCCGTCAACAAAAGCCGGGCTGTCAAAATGGCACTGGCCGCAGGCCTGCTGGCCGGCTTCACGGGGCTGAGCGGCTGCGGCATGTTTTCCGGCGGCGAACAGAACTATCCCTCGACCACAGGATCCGGTCCGACCAATCCCAATCCGCAAGGCGAGCGCCAGACGGTTTTCGGCGAGGACGGCATCACCCTTTTCGGCGGCAAGGACAACAACGCCGGTTCGGGTCAGGGCATCGGCGTCAACAGCTTCCTGTGGCGCGCCTCCCTCGACACAATCTCCTTTATGCCGCTGGCCTCTGCCGATCCTTTCGGCGGCGTCATCATCACGGACTGGTATCAGGACCCCGCCGCGACTGGCGAGCGTTTCAAGCTGACCGTCTACATCATGGACCGTCGCCTGCGCGCTGACGGCGTGAAAGTGGCTGTTTTCCGCCAGAAAAATGACACGAAAAACGGCTGGATCGATAGCGCCGGCGATCCGTCGACCAGCACCAAGATCGAGAATGCCATTCTCGTGCGGGCCCGCCAGCTTCACATCGACAGCGTCGAATCCGGCGAAGTCAAATAATTCTGCCCCGGGCCGGATACACGGCCCGTACAGTATCAACGAGGGCCGGAGTGGTTGACCGCTCCGGCCCTTACGCTTAATCCCCGTACCGCATTTCCGCAGAGCCAGAGCCCGCAAGATCATGTCGACACGCTACAATGCCCGCGCCAGTGAACCGAAATGGCAGGATGTCTGGAAAACCGCAGGCAGTTTCCGCACCCGTGACGAGGCCGAGGCACAGGGCAAGCCCAAATATTACGTGCTCGAGATGTTCCCCTACCCGTCCGGCAAGATCCACATGGGGCACGTCCGCAATTACACAATCGGCGACATCACGGCGCGCTTCAAACGCGCCCGCGGCTTCAATGTACTGCACCCGATGGGCTGGGACGCTTTCGGCATGCCGGCTGAAAACGCCGCCATCGAACACAACACGCATCCCGCCAAATGGACCTACGAAAACATCGCCACCATGCGCACCCAGCTCAAAGGCATGGGTCTGGCCATCGATTGGGAGCGTGAATTCGCGACCTGCGATCCTGAGTATTACTGGCACGAACAAGAGTTGTTTCTTGATTTCTTGAGTAAAGGCTACGTCACCCGCAAGAAATCCTATGTAAACTGGGATCCGGTCGACAATACAGTACTGGCCAATGAACAGGTCATCGACGGACGCGGCTGGCGCTCCGGGGCGCTTGTCGAGCGCCGAGAACTCACGCAATGGTTCCTCAAAATCACCGACATGGCCGACGAACTTCTCGCCGGTCTCGAAACACTCGACCGCTGGCCCGAAAAAGTCCGGCTGATGCAGAAGAACTGGATCGGCCGTTCCGAAGGCGCGCGCGTCTTCTTCCCGCTGACAGGGGCCGCTGATACCAACGCAACGCTCGAAGTCTTCACAACACGACCCGACACGCTGTTTGGCGCGTCCTTCTGCGCCATCTCGCCGGGCCATCCTCAGGCCGTTGAACTAGCCGCTAAAAACCCTGCCATCGACGCCTTCCTCAAGGAAGCCGCGCTGACCGGCACGACGGAAGCCGCGCTCGAAAAAGTCGAGAAAAAGGGCATCGATACAGGCCTCACAGCCCGCCACCCTTTCATCGACGGCCACACGCTTCCTGTTTACGTCGCCAATTTCGTGCTGATGGATTACGGCACGGGTGCCATTTTCGGCTGCCCCGCGCATGACCAGCGTGACATCGATTTCGCCCGCAAATACGCGCTCAAAGTCATTCCCGTCGTCGCTCCCAAAGACCAGACCGACTCCGAGCGCAAAGACTTTGTCGAAACCCTCAGCCAGAGCGCCGAAGCTTTCTCCGGCGACGGCGTCGCCATCAATTCAGGCTTCCTCGACGGTCTCGATGTGACGGCCGCCAAACGCGCCGCCATCGAAAGGCTCGAAAGCCTCAAGCTCGGCGAAGGCACGGTCAATTACCGCCTGCGCGACTGGGGCATTTCGCGCCAGCGCTATTGGGGCTGCCCGATCCCTGTCATCCATTGCGTGGATTGCGGCGTGGTGCCTGTGCCCGCCGCCGACCTGCCCGTGCGCCTGCCCGAAGATGTCACCTTCGACAAGCCCGGCAATCCGCTCGACCATCACCCGACATGGAAACACGTCACCTGCCCGACCTGCGCCAAGCCCGCGCTGCGCGAAACCGACACATTCGACACATTCGTCGATTCAAGCTGGTATTTCGCGCGCTTCTGCTCGCCCAAAGCCGCCAAGCCGACAGACCGTTCAGCGGTCGATTACTGGCTGCCGGTGGACCAATACACAGGCGGCGTCGAACACGCGATCCTGCATCTTCTCTATTCGCGCTACTTCACCCGCGCCATGGCCGGCACCGGCCATCTGAGTGTGGCCGAACCCTTCGCGGGTCTCTTCACGCAAGGCATGGTCACGCATGAAACCTATAAGGGCGAAGACGGTCGCTGGCTGTTCCCCGAGGAAGTAAAGTTCACCAACGGCAAAGCCGTGCATGTCGAAACCGGCGAACTCGTCACCGTCGGCCCCATCGAATCCATGTCCAAATCGAAGCGCAATGTGGTCAACCCCACAGCGATCATTGAGGAATATGGCGCCGACACCGCCCGCTGGTTCATCCTGTCCGACAGCCCGCCCGAGCGCGACGTGCAATGGTCGGATGCCGGCGCCGAAGGCGCCTGGCGTTTCACCCAGCGTTTCTGGCGTCTGGTCACAGGCGATCTGGAGGTGCTTTGCCCCGTCGGCACGGCCATGCCCAAGCTCGACGAACCTTCAATGGCACTTCACCGCGCCGTCCATCGCACACTTGCTGCCTTCACCGATGATCTCGAAGGCCTGCGCTTCAACCGTGCGGTCGCCCGCATGTATGAACTGGCCAATGTCATCTCCGCCTTCGAGGAAGGCCATGACAAAGCCGCCGCCGGCTGGGCGCGCCGCGAGGCGCTAGAGGTCATGGTGCTGGCCGTTGCCCCCATGATCCCGCATATCGCGGAAGAAAGCTGGGCCGCCCTCGGCCATACGACACTTGTCGTGGATACGCCCTGGCCGGTTGCGGACCTGAGCCTGCTGGTAGAAGATACGGTCACAATCGCGGTTCAGGTCAATGGCAAGCGGCGCGACGAGCTCACCATTGCCACCGACGCGGATAACAAGACAATCGAGACCGCAGCCCTTGCGCTCGAAAAAGTGGAGAAGGCGATCGATGGCAAAGCTGTCCGCAAGGTCATCGTGGTCCCCGGCAAGATCATCAACATCGTTGTCTGAACCAATGGGCCCGCGTCTTTCACTGATCGTCGTCATCGGCTTGAGCCTCATGCTCTCAGCCTGCGGATTCCGCCCGCTCTACGGCGACCGCGGCGTTGAAGCCTCGACCTACGGCGACCTCTCCGGTGTGACCGTCTCATCACCGGACACCACCATCGGCCGTGCGCTGAAATTTGATTTGCTCGACACGCTCAACGACAGCGGCGATCAACCTGCGACCCCGCTCTATAAATTGACGCTCCACCCCAGAAACTATTCCCTCAACGTCGCCGTGCAACAGGACGCCACCGTCACCCGCCGGAACTTCGTTCTCGTCGTGACCTACACATTGCGCGACATCGGCACAGGCAAGATTATCTATAATTCAACGGCCCGCGCGCGCTCGTCCTATAACCGCGTCGATAGTGAATTTGCCAATCTGAGTGCCGCCGCCGACGCTGAAAAACGCACCGCCAAAGCAGTTGCCGCCGACATCAAAACGCAAGTCAGTGTCTTTTTTGACCGCCGCGCCCGCGACGGCAAAACAGCGATGAAATAACGGCTTCCATGAAGATTTCGCCGCGCGAAGCCGATCCTTTCTGCCGCCAGCCCAATCCGAAAATCCGCGCCGTCCTCGTCTATGGTCCCGACAGCGGATTAATCCGTGAACGGATGAATGCACTCCTGCGCAGCGTCGTCGAAGATGCAAACGATCCGTTTCGCATTTCAGAACTCACAGACGCCGATCTGAAATCGGACCCCGCCCGCCTTGCCGACGAAGCCGCCGCCATCGCCATGCTCGGCGGCCGACGCGTCGTGCGCATACGCGGAGCAGGCGATGCCTCCGCCAAAATTCTCGACGGGTTTTTGGCCGATCCCGTCGGCGATGCGCTCATCATTGTCGAAACCGGCGAACTCACCCCGCGCTCAGCCTTGCGCAAACTTTTTGAAGACCGCCCGACCGCCGCAGCCGTCCCCTGCTACGCCGACGATGCGGCAACACTTGGCGACACGATCCGCAAACGCCTCGCTTCCGAAAATCTCACGCTCGAACAAGCCGCCCTTCATTATCTCACCTCGCATCTCGGCAGCGACCGCGGTGTGACCATGAACGAGCTTGAAAAACTGTCTCTCTACATGGGAGCCGGCACAAAAGCCGAAAAGCGCGAGATCTCGCTCGATGATGTTCGCGCCTGCGTCGGCGATAATGTGGAAAGCGGGCTCGATGCCGTGGTCGATGCCGCAACCGGCGGCGATCTCGGCGCCCTCGATGTAGCACTCGCGAGGTCCCGCAGCGCCGATGTAAGTCCGGTCGCTCTCCTGAATGCTCTTTCGCGGCACCTGATGCTTTTGCACCTGTCGATGGATGCCGTAGAAAACGGCGCGTCACCCGACAGCGTCGTCGAGAGCATGCGACCGCCTGTGCATTTCTCGCGCAAGCCCACCGTCAAACGGCAAATGATGCTGTGGAACCGGCGTCGTCTCGACCGCGCGCTCGCCATCGTCGCGGAAGCCGACGCCCAGTGCAAAACGACCGGCCTGCCCGACCGAGCCGTCTGCGGCCAGACCCTGATGCGCATTGCTCAGGCGGCAAACGCCGCCCGACGCTGAAGCGTCAAAACGTCATGTCGCTGAGGCGTCAGACTGCGAATTCAGATTTCGCCGCTTTGGGAAAACGAATCAGTGATTCGCGGTTCTAGTTCGGACGCGGCGCACCGCGACCGGCCAGACGGCGGCAAACCTCGTCAAGCTGTTCGAGCGATTTGTAGGTGACGCGCACTTCGCCGCCCTCGCCGCCCGTATGATGCACTTCGACTTTGAGGCCGAGCTGTTCGGAAATGCTTTTTTCCAGAGCCGCCGTGTCTGCGTCTTTTTCAGCCCGCACCGTGGAGCTCGCCCCTTTAGTGCGCGGCTCGGCACTGCCCGTGCTTGTCTTGCGCGCCAAAGCTTCGGCTTCGCGCACGCTCATTTTCTTGGAGACGATTTCACGCGCCAGTTCTTCTGCGCGCTCAAGTCCGATCAACGGACGAGCATGACCGGCGGTCAGGGTCCCCTCCTCGATCAGATTGCGCACCGAGACCGGCAGGCTCAGAAGCCGCATCGTGTTGGCGACATGGCTGCGGCTCTTGCCGATGAACTTTGAAACCTTGTCCTGCGTGTAATCGAACTGCTGCATCAGCCGGTCATAGCCCGCGGCTTCTTCAACCGCATTGAGATCAGCGCGCTGGACGTTTTCGATGATGGCAATTTCAAGCGACTGCGCGTCGGTCAGTTCCTTGACCAGGATCGGCACCTGATGCAGCTGCGCCTTTTGCGCCGCCCGCCAGCGCCGCTCGCCCGCAACAATTTCATAAGCGTCCGGCACATCCTTCACCGGCCGCACAACGATCGGCTGCAGGATGCCCTGCTCGCGGATCGAGTTGGCGAGGTCGGTCAGTTCCTCTTCGCGGAATGTGTGACGCGGCTGGAACGGATTGGCGCGCAGAAATTCAATCGGCACTTCGCGCACGCCGCGCGGCGCCGGTGCCTGCTCATCGCCAAGCGCGAAAGCGGCGTCATCGCCGATCAGGGCAGCAAGGCCTCGTCCAAGGCGGCTCGGGCTTTCATCGGCCATTGTCATCATCCCCATCTGTTTCGCCTGTCTCTCATTTATGACCGGAGCCGCATGTCGCCACCGCCCCGTCGCACCCACATCACGCATCTGATCCGTTAACGGATCAATAACCTTTGGCCCTATCGCCCGCACCGGCTAAGGCCTTGGGTAGAACCCGCCAAGCCCGCAGCTTCTGCGGCTTTAGTCCCTGTGCCGCAGGCACTACTTTGCTTGTAGGGCCGAATTTCGATTGTTTACAGCGCGTTAACTTGCGTTCTTAAAGCACCGCAAACAGGTGTTTTTCAAGCCGCAGCCTCTTCAAGCTGCGGTCTGGCGCAGGATCCGCTCGCGCCGGATCAGTTCGGACGCCAGCTTCATGTAAGCCTTGCTGCCCGCACAGCGATGATCATAGACCAGCGCCGGTTTGCCGTAGGACGGCGCTTCCGATAGGCGCACATTGCGCGGAATGACGGTCCGGTAAACCTTGTCGCCGAGATGCTGGCGCACGTCGCTCGCCACCTGGTCCGACAATTTATTGCGCTGGTCGAACATAGTCAGCACCACGCCCTGAATTTCAAGACGCGGGTTGAGGCTCGTCTTGACGCGTTCGACCGTGCGCAGCAACTGGCTCAGACCTTCGAGCGCAAAGAACTCGCATTGCAACGGCACGAGGATCGCGTCAGCCGCTGTCATCGCATTGATGGTCAGCAGGTTGAGCGACGGCGGGCAATCGATAAGCAGATATGTGTAAGGGCGCTTTGTCATCTCGCGCTCCTTGTCGCTGTCCTCGCGGACAACGCCACTGCGCGGCATACGCGCCAGCGCATCGCGCAAGCGATGCGAACGACGCGGCACCGAAGCCAACTCCAGTTCCGCGCCGAGCAAATCCATCGTGGACGGAACAATATCAAGCCCCGGCACTTTCGTCGGCACAACCGCATCTTCGATCAGCGCCGAACCGATCAGCACGTCATAGGCCGACACTTTACGTTCAGCGCGCGAGATGCCGAGACCCGTACTGGCATTGCCCTGCGGATCAAGATCGACAATCAGTACGCGCTCACCGACTGCCGCAAGCGCCGTACCCAGATTAATTGCTGTGGTGGTTTTACCCACGCCGCCCTTCTGGTTGGCCAGCACCAGAATGCGCGGACGCGGCAGCGACGGCTCGATGCGCATAGGCGCAGCCGCTGCAGGCATTGTCGGTGTGCCGTTTACAGGATCAGTCTTCGCGTCGGAGATTTGCATGTTTGAGCCCCCAGAGCTTCAGCACCGTACCGGACCCGTCCGATTGGCTGGCCTTGGCTTCTGTCTCAAATATCCAATCTTTCCGCGATTGCGTCAATTCTTCCTTGACGCTGGCCCCCTTGGGGAAGAGCCCAATCGTCTGTTTTCCCCAGAAAGGTGATGTCCAGACGAGTATTTTGTCCAAACTGGCCAAAGCCCGCGCACTAATAATGTCAGGCGTCACCCCGTCCGGCATCTGCCAGTCTTCGATCCGGCAGGTGTGAACCGTCACCGGTAGGTCCATAATCCGCGCCGCCTCACGCAAAAATATGCCCTTGCGCTGATCGCTTTCCACCAGATGCATCCGGAATCCGGGCCTGTCGCGCAACATCGCCGCCGCCACAATCCCGGGAAACCCCGCCCCGCTCCCGACATCGAGCCAAAGCCGCGCTTCATCGGGCACAAGGGGCAAAAGCTGAGCAGAATCCCAGATATGCCGCGGCCAAATTTGAGTCAGTGTCGCTGACGAGATCAAATTGATGCTCTTTTGCCACTTCAGAAGCAGAGCTTCAAAAGCGCGAAGCCGCTCCATTGTTTCACGTGAAACACCGGAAACGGCTAAAAAGGATTCCGCATCAATGACTTGCATCGTTCCAAACACTACATCTTGGGTCTGACCGGGTCGTACTACCCAAGAGCCGCGACGCATCAGGCCGTCCGGCGGGCATTCTGTTTGATATGGACGAGCAGCGACGTCAGCGCCGCAGGCGTTACCCCATCCACCCGCGCCGCCTGCCCCAGTGTCGCCGGGCGCGCCTTGCCCAGCTTCAAACGGGCTTCCGACGACAGCCCGTGAACCGCATCAAAATCAAGCCCGTCCGGAATGGCGAGTCCCTCGTCCTTGCGGAACGCGTTGATGTCCGAAAGCTGGCGGGACAGATATCCCGAATACTGCGCCTCGATCTCCAACTGCTCAGAGACCTCAGGAGCCAGCGAAGACAGTTCCGGCCAGACACCGACCAGCTGCACCATGTCGATTTCTGGTATGGACAGGAGATCGCTGACACTCCGCGCCACCCCGTCCTGATTGACTTTAAAGCCGCGCTTGTTGAGTTCGCTCGGCGACATCTTCAGACCCGAGGCCATCTCCTTCGCCGCCGCCAGAGCAATCGCCTTCGCGCCGAATGTATCCGCGCGTGTCTCACCGACAATCCCGAGCTCCACACCCAAAGGCGTCAAACGCTGATCGGCATTGTCGGCGCGAAGCGTGAGGCGATATTCGGCGCGTGATGTAAACATCCGATAGGGTTCGCTGACGCCGCGCGTGATGAGGTCATCGACCAACACACCGATATAGGCCTGCGCCCTGTCGAGAACCAAAGGCGCATCGCCCCGCTCCGCCAGCGCCGCATTGAGACCGGCCATAAGTCCCTGTGCCGCAGCCTCTTCGTAGCCTGTCGTGCCATTGATCTGACCGGCGAGATACAATCCCGGCAGACGTTTGGTTTCGAGCGTCGGGCGCAATTCGCGCGGATCGATATAATCATACTCGATGGCATAACCGGCGCGCCGCATCACCACATTCTCAAGACCCGGAATGGTCTTCAGGAAAGCGAGCTGAACGTCTTCCGGCAGCGCCGTCGAAATCCCGTTGGGATAGATCGTGTCGTCATCCAGTCCTTCTGGCTCTAAGAAGATTTGGTGACTGTCGCGTTCTTTGAAGCGCACCACCTTGTCTTCAATCGACGGACAATAGCGCGGCCCCACCCCTTCGATCTGACCGGAATAGACCGGCGAGAATTTGAGGTTGTCTTCGATGATCTTGTGACCGGCTTCCGTCGTCCGCGTGATGTGGCAATTGATCTGCGGCGTCGTGATCTCTGTCGTCAGAAACGAGAACGGCACCGGCGGCGTATCGCCCGGCTGAACCGTAAGTCCCGACCAATCAATACTGTCTCCGGTAAGCCGCGCGGGCGTCCCCGTCTTCAAACGGCCAAGCTGAAAGCCCAGCGCGTAAAGCCGGTCTGACAAACCCAGCGCCGGCGCTTCCCCCACCCGTCCGGCGGGAATGCGCTTTGTGCCAATATGAATCATTCCACGAAGGAACGTCCCTGTCGTCAGGACCACACGAGCGGTCTTAAACCGGCGTCCGTCTTCGGTGATGACACCGGCAACGCGGTCGCCTTCGACGATCAGATCATTGACCCCGCCCTCGATCACGGTGAGGTTCGGCTGAGCCTCAATCGCGGCCTGCATCGCGTTGCGATAAAGCTTCCGGTCGGCCTGCGCCCTCGGCCCCCGAACAGCCGGACCCTTGCGCCGGTTGAGAAGCCGGAACTGAATACCGGCGGCATCCGCGACGCGGCCCATCAGCCCGTCCAACGCATCGATCTCACGTACCAGATGGCCTTTGCCCAGACCGCCAATCGCGGGATTGCAGGACATCTCGCCAATCGTGTCATAGCGATGGGTGATGAGGGCCGTTCGGGCACCGGCGCGCGCGGCCGCAGACGCGGCTTCGCAGCCCGCGTGTCCGCCGCCAATCACAATCACATCAAAATCAGAAATGCTCACCAGCCGCCTCATCTCGCCCGAAAGGGGGGAATGCCGCCCTGCTTTAATCCGCTCCCGCCATTGCGGTCAAAGGGTTTCGCCAAAACCGTCAATCCAAAGTTGACTCTGTTTCACGTGAAACATTATTTGCCGATGCAGAAGTCGCGGAACACAACATCTAGCAGGTCCTCGACATCGACCCGACCCGTGATCCGGCCCAAAGCGCGCATCGCCAAACGCAGATCCTCCGCCACAAGCGCATGATCCAGACCCGTTTCCAGCCCCGCCAAACCCCGCGCCAGAGAGGCCTGACAGTCCTCAAGCCCCTCGCGGTGCCGCGCCCGTGTAATCACCGGATGTTCGCTCGCCCCGTAAAGCGCCAGGACCCGTTCCGTGAGGGCCTGAACAAGAGTTTCGATCCCCGCCCCTGTGAGAGCCGAGATAGCCAGAACCCCCTCCAGCGACGATCTGGAGTCCGCCGCGGCCCCTGCCGACCCGTCCACCTTGTTCACGATCCGGAAATCACCCTCGCGGGCGAGTTCAAAATCTCCCGCCCCCTCTGCAACCATGACGAGTCTGAGGTCGGCAGCACCCGCTCTCACGAGTCCCCGCCGGATGCCCTCTTTCTCGATCAGTCCCTCGGCTTCGCGAAGCCCGGCCGTGTCGGCGAGCGTCACCGGCACCCCGCCCAGATCAAGCTGCACCTCCAACACATCCCGCGTCGTCCCCGCCTCGTCCGAGACAATCGCCGCATCGCGTCCGGCCAGCCGATTCAACAAACTTGATTTGCCGACATTGGGCGGCCCGACAATCGCCACCTCCACCCCGTCGCGCAACCGCTCGCCGCGATGCCCGTCATCGAGATGGGATTGAATCTCATCCGCAAGCCCGCGAATCTGCGGCCCGAGCTTCTCCATCAGATCGTCGGGCAGGTCCTCGTCCGCAAAATCAATATCGGCCTCGGCATAGGCGAGCACCCTCAGGAGCCTCCCCCGCCAGCCTTCGTAAATCTGACCGAGCGCCCCTTCCATCTGGCGCAACGCCTGCCGTCTCTGGGCCTCAGTCTCCGCGTCGATCAGATCAGCCAGCCCCTCGGCCTCGGTCAGATCGAGTTTGCCATTTTCAAAAGCACGCCGCGTGAACTCACCGGCCACCGCCGCCCGCACGCCGTCAAAACCGCCGATCGCGTCGAGCACACCGGCGACCACGGCCCTGCCCCCGTGGACATGGAACTCGGCCACATCCTCACCGGTAAAACTCTGCGGCGTTTTGAAATATAAAACGAGCGCCCGGTCGAGCCCCACCCCGTCACGAGGGTTCGTCAGGCGGCGCAAAGCCGCCTCGCGCACCTTCGGCAAAGGCCCGCCCGTCAGCTCTTCAATGATGAATGTGCACAGCGGTCCCGACACGCGGATCACCGCCACACCGGCGCGACCTCCCGCACTCGACAACGCATAAATCGTTTCCAAACCGAATCGATCTCCCGAATAGCGGAATCAAAAACACCACTGCGGCAGTAGCATCATTTGCATCGGTTGACAGAAAAATATGAGAGAAAAAACGAAGCGAAAATCACGCGCCCTTATCGGACTTCTTCGTCGTCTTCGTGCCGGCCTTGCCGCCACCCGTCGCAGATTTGGCGAGGTTCCAGAGCAGGCTTTGAAAGTTTTCCAGCCCCTGCGCGCCCACCGGCAAAATCGTCTTCACCAGCATTTCAGGATCGATATAGGAGAGGTTCGACGCGAGCTGCTTTTCAAGTTGCCCGAGCAATCGCTGCTGCATGGCTTCAAGGTCCGGCAGGCCCATCAGGCGACGCGCCTCCTCGGGTGAAAGATCAACATCAATAGTCACTTTCATAGCCGGTTCTCTTTCCCATTCATCGCGCGCCGTGCCCTATATAGGACACAGCAAATCACTAAACTGCAATCACCCGAAGTGAACCGCCCGGAAGCCTTGATGTCACGCAACTTTTTAAGCGACGAAACCTCCCCCTATCTCCTGCAGCACAAGGACAACCCTGTCCATTGGCGACCCTGGGGGGCAAAGGCTCTGGCCGAGGCCGAGGCACTTAACAAACCGATCCTTCTGTCGGTCGGTTACGCCGCCTGCCATTGGTGCCATGTCATGGCGCATGAGAGTTTCGAGGACGCCGAAGTCGCCGCCGTCATGAACGAATTGTTCGTGCCGGTGAAAGTCGACCGCGAAGAGCGACCGGACATCGACACGATCTATATGAACGCGCTCCATATGCTCGGCGAGCAAGGCGGCTGGCCGCTCACCATGTTCCTCACTCCCAAGGGCGAACCCTTCTGGGGCGGCACTTACTTTCCGAAAGAACCAAAATTCGGCCGTCCAGGTTTCATCCCCCTGATGCAGGAAGTCGCCCGCCTCTTCCACGACGAGCCCGACAAGATCGAACAGAACCGCGCAGGGCTTTTGAAGGCGTTGGCCGATCAGGCGAGCCACGATCACCCCGGCGAACCCACCGGCGCCATGCTCGAGATCGTCGCCGACAAATTGCTCGACCTGCTCGACCCCGTTCACGGCGGCATCAAGGGCGCACCAAAATTCCCGCAAACGCCACTCATCAATTTCCTCTGGCGCATGGCAATACGCACAGGCCGCGCCGACATTCGCGATGCCATCGGCAAAGCACTCGATCACATCTGCGAAGGCGGCATTTACGATCATTTAGGCGGCGGCTTTGCCCGCTATTCGGTCGATGAACGCTGGCTCGCCCCGCATTTTGAAAAAATGCTCTACGACAACGCTCAGCTCCTGCGGCTTCTCACATCCGCCTATGCCGAAACCGGCAAACAGCTTTACGCGCGCCGCGCCCGTGAAACCATCGACTGGACCTTGCGCGAAATGACTGTCGACGGTGCCTTCGCCGCTTCGCTCGACGCCGACAGCGAAGGCGTCGAAGGCAAATTCTATGTCTGGTCCGAAGCCGAAATCGACACGCTGCTCGGCAAAGACGCCATGCTCTTCAAATCCGTCTATGACGTCTCGGCCCACGGCAATTGGGAGGAAGTAAACATCCTCAACCGCCTCGCCCGCGCCGACGAGCCTTTCACCGAAGCAGAAGAAGAAACGCTCGCACCGCTCCGCGCCAAACTCTTTGCCGCCCGCGCGCCCCGCATCCGTCCGGGCTTCGACGACAAGATCCTCGCCGACTGGAACGGCTTGATGATCGCAAGCCTCGCCGAAGCCGGCGCCACCTTTGGTGAACCGTCGTGGATTGCAGCGGCCGAAAAAGCCTGGGGCTTCGTCACCACCCATATGATGCAAAAGGGCCGCCTCCACCACGCATGGCGCTCCGACAAATTGCAGCACAAAGCCATGTCGGATGATCTCGCCAATATGCTCGATGCAGCATTGACGCTTTCCGAAGTCACCGGCAAAACGAGCTACATCATTACGGCTGAACGTTTCGCCAAAGACCTCGACGCGCACTATCACGACGACACATTAGGCGGCTATTTCTTCACCGCCGACGATGCCGAAGCTCTCATCGTCCGTACACGAAGCGTTGCCGATAATGCAACGCCCGCCGCCAACGGAACCCTGCCGGGCCTCTTCACCAAACTCGGCTTCCTCACCGGCAATGCCCATTGGCACAACCGCGCCGACGAGCTGATCCGCTCCTTCGCAGGCGAACTCAATCACAACATCTTCCCGCTCGGCTCGTACCTCTCAAGCTTCGAGACGCGGCTTCAGCCTTTGCAAGTGATCCTCATCGGCAGCACCATCGAAACAGCAGAGCTGGCGCAAGTCGCACTCAAACTGGCACTCCCCACCCGCGTCCTCATGCGCGTTCAGGACGGACGACTTCTGCCCCAAACCCACCCCGCGCACGGCAAGACCAAGCGCGACGAGTTGCCGACCGCTTACGTCTGCGTCGGCCAGACCTGCTCTCTGCCGGTGACGGATACCAATTGGCTGAAAGAGGAACTTTTACGCGCACGAAGTTCAACCGCCTGATGCAGCCCGCCATTTGGCTTCATCAAACAACATCTTGTTGATAGGCGCAGGCAAAGCTGGCGCGCAAGGGGCGGCAAGATCAAGCCCCCACCAGCCGACACTGTGCCATTGGCCGAATTTAAAGCCGACCCCGTCATAGGTCCCGATGGGTTTGAAACCGCAAGCCTCGTGCAATCCCACACTCGCCACATTGGGCAGCGTGATGCCCCCATAGACGCGGTGATAGCCCTGTAGTGTCAGCACGGCGAAAAGCAGATTGTAAAGCGCGCGCCCCACGCCGCGTCGATGCACTTTCGGTCCGATATAAATCCCGGCATCCACCGCCCATCGATAGGCCGCTCGGTCACGATGAGGGCCCGCATAGGCATAACCCAGCACCTCGCCGTCATCCTCCAACACAAGCCACGGCAACCCCGCCCCCTGCACCTTGGCGATGCGTGCTGCCATCTCCACTTCGTCCGGCACGACATACTCAAACGAAATCACAGTGTCGCGCACATAGGGCGCATAAATTTCGGCAATGGCTTTGGCATCGTCTGGCCGCGCCACACGCACACGCTCATAAACGCCAATCCGGTCAGCCATCTGGTTCTCCCGCAACAACAGCAATTGACAGGGCCCAATATATCCATGATATAAGACTAAATGTCAAATATAATGGATAACAGCAGCGAGGCGATTTCGCGCCGCATATCAGGCGAGCGAAAAACGCTCGGCTGGTCGCTGGCGGAGCTTGCCACCCGCTCTGGCGTCTCCAAAGCCATGCTCAGCAAGATCGAACGCTGCGAGGTCAGCCCCACCGCGCAAGTCTTGCTGCGCATCGCCACGGCTTTCGACATGACGCTCGCCGAACTTCTGACCGAGGTGTCGGACGAACCGCATTTTCAAGCCCAAGCCGATCAGCCCTTATGGATTGATCCGTCCACAAACTATCACCGCCGACAGGTCTATCTCGCTTCTCGATTGCCGCTAGAGCTTGTTGAAGTTGTGCTGCCACCGCAAACCTCTGTCGCCATTCCGGCCTCAAGCTATGCCCATATCCGGCAGGTGGTCTGGGTCATCGACGGCACGCTGACGGTGGTCGAAGGAGACACATCCACAACCCTTGCCGCAGGCGATCGCCTCGAATTCGGCCCACCCGCCGACAGCGCCTTCCGCAATGGCACGGACACACCCTGCCGCTATCTGGTGGCCGTGTTGCGACAGCGTTGACGATCAGCCTTGGCGCTTAAGCAATGAGCGACCTAAACTAGCTCTGCGACAGAGGGCTTGCCTATCAGGGCGATCCGGCGCGCAAATATCCGCTCTGCGCCAAAAGCGATCTTTCCCCCTTGCGGGCCGAGGCCTAAACTCTTCGTCACACAAAGGATGAAAACGATGAGCGACGCAGTCGGCCCCGGCGATCTTGTTCTATGCGTCAATGCCGCCCCGAACCATGTGACGGGCAGGCCGGTGCCTCTGGTGGCCGGAGAGACATACGTTGTTTCCGCCGTCATGGAATTTGCCTGCCCCTGCGGGCGATCCGATGCGCTGCTGGATGTCGGCGTTGATTGGGCATGGTGCCAGTCCCGTTTCCGTCTCCTGCCCAAGCCCAAAATGGAGACAAAACCCCGCCGCGTTTCGGCACCCAAGGAAAAAGAGAAGGTTTGACGCTTAGGCCGACTTCGCACCTTGCCTGCCCGACCCCGACTTCATCTTCGCTTTAGCAGGCCGTTTGCCCTTGAGGCTTTCGATCTCGGCGGGCAACAGCCCTGCCTCTTCGCGGATCCAGTTACGGAACGCCTGCACCTTGGCTTTGCGCGCGCTGCGTTCGGGATAGACAAGCCAATAGGCTTCATCATCCGGCGTTTCCAAATCAAAGAGCCGCACCAGCCGCCCGTCGGTGAGATCGGACGCCGCCAGCGGATCATTGCCCAGCGCCACACCTTGATTGGCCGCAGCCGCCTGCAAAGCGAGCGAGGCTTCTTCAAACAGCGGCCCGCGCGCCGTCCAGGGCGCGTCAGCCACACCTGCCGCTTTCAGCCAGTCCTGCCAATGGCCGACCGTCTCTTCATGCAGCAACGTGTGATAGCGCAGATCATCGGGCGTATTCAGCGGTCGCCCGATGCTGGCCGCCCATTTCAGAAAATCCGGCGCACAAACGGGATAGACGGTTGCCTCAAACAGACGCTCGCAGGTCACGCCCTCCCAGTCCCCGTGGCCGTAGCGGATGCCGAGATCAACATCCTGCCGGTCGAAATCGACAATCTCGCCCGATGGCATCAGGCGCAGGCCGAAATCAGGATAAGCGCGGTTAAAGCGCCCGAGCCGCAGCACCAGCCAACGCGCGGCAAAGGACGGTTCAACCGAGACGGTCACAGGCCCGCCCACCTCGCCCCGCGTCTGGGCCCAGCCTTCTGCCATCAGGTCAAAGGCCGATGTAAGAAGAGGTAGCAGTGAGCGTCCGGCGTCGGTGAGTTCGACAGCGCGCCCCGTGCGGTGAAATAGCGCAACCCCCGCCCCCTCTTCCAATGCCTTCACCTGATGAGAAATGGCCGCATGGGTGACATTAAGCTCTGCTGCGGCGCGGGAGAAATTCCCGTGGCGGGCTGCGGCTTCAAAGGCCCTGAGGGCGTTGAGAGGCGGTAGTTTACGGATGCTCATTGTTAGATTTATTCACAACTGCGGTGAAAAGTCATCATTTGATCCCATGGTCCGAACCCCCTATGTCACGCTCAGCTTCCACTACCGATCAACAACAGTGACTAAAATGAACATCATCGGCTTTTATGCCCGCTCCTATATCGACGCTCTGACCATCGCCTTCGCGCCGCTGACGCAATCGGCCAAAGCCGACACGCGCCTCCGCGACAACCGTTTCACTGCCGCCAACAGCCGCGCGCAAACGCTGCCCCGCGCCGCTTAAAAAACCCGTTTCACGCCTCGCAAGCCGGTCGATCCGCCGCTACAGTCCCCGCATCCATTTTAAGGTTGCGGAGGACCATGCGTATGAGCGGCAAAACCATCACCATCAAAGGCCCTGACGGCGAATTTTCAGGCTATCTGGCGACACCGGCTTCGGGCACAGGCCCGGGCGTCGTCGTCATTCAGGAAATTTTCGGCGTCAACAAAGTCATCCGCGATGTCTGCGATCAGCTCGCGGCCGAAGGCTTCATGGCGCTCGCGCCCGATCTCTTCTGGCGCATCGAACCCGGCATCGACATCACCGATCAGACAGATGCCGAATGGGCCAAGGCTTTTGAGCTCTTCGGCAAATTCATGGACGGCAAAGGTTCGGCCAATGGTCTGAAAGACATCCAGACCACCATCGACACGCTTCGCCCCATGACCACCGGCAAGGTCGGCGCGGTCGGCTATTGCCTCGGCGGCTTCATGGCCTATCTCACCGGCTGCCACACCAATGCCGACGCCTCAGTCGGCTTCTACGGTGTCGCCATCAACACGCGCCTCGATGATGCGAAGTCGATCAAAAAACCCGTCATGCTCCACATCGCGGGCAAGGACGAATTCGTGAATGCGGACGCACAAAAAGAAATGCACGCAGGCCTCACCGGCAATGCCCATATGACGCTGCATGATTATCCCGCCTGCGATCACGCCTTCGCACGCGTGGGCGGCAAGCATTACGACAAGCAGGCCGCCACCGACGCCAATGCCCGTACACTCGCCTTCTTCAAAAAACATCTGGGCTGAGCGACCACCATGGCGACGCATCTCTACCTCGCCTTCATCGCTGCCACTTTTGTCCTCTGCATCGTACCGGGGCCGGTCGTCACTTATCTTGTGGCGACCGGCATCGCGCAGGGCCCGCGCGCCGCACTGACAGGATTGGCCGGATCAACCTCCGCGCTTATCCTCCACATGATCCTGCTCGTCGCGGGGCTTGCCCCCCTGCTTGCCGCAATGGGCGTCTGGGCCGATGTGCTGAAATTTATCGGCGCGCTTTATCTCGTCTGGCTCGGCGTGCAGGCCTGGCGCACGCCGATCGAAAATCCCGACGACGCGCTGCCGCGTGCCAAACCCCATAGCGCGACGACGCTCTACACCCGCGGCCTTTTCATCTCGCTCACCAATCCCAAGACACTCGCCTTCTACGCGGCTTTCTTCCCGCAATTCATCGACGCGTCAAAACCGCAAATGCCGCAGATGCTCTTGCTCGCCGTCACCTTCGTCGGCTTAGGTGCTGTGTCCGACGGCACTTACGCCGTAGCGAGCGGCCATCTCGCGCCCTTCGTCAAAAGCATGCGCGCCCAAAAAATCCGCAACCGCGTCACGGGCGGCGTGTTGGCGCTTGCCGGCATCGGCCTCGCCCTCACCCGCCGCTGAACCAAAGGACCACCAATATGAAAATCAAAGCCATCCAGATCGACGCACAAGGCGGCCCCGAAGTCATGCAATATCGTGACGCGGAACTGGCGGCCCCCGCCGCGCATGAAATCACCATCCGCCACAAAGCCATCGGCATCAATTACATCGACACCTATCACCGGTCGGGCCTCTATCCGGTCAAGCTCCCTTCCGGCCTCGGCATGGAAGCAGCAGGTACCGTCGAAGCCGTCGGCGCGGATGTGAAAACATTCAAAGTCGGCGACCGCGCCGCCTACGGCTCCGGCCCCATCGGCGCTTATGCCGACGCCAATAATGTCGCCGCCTCGCGCGCGGTAAAAATTCCCGACGGCGTCAGCGACGAAGCTGCCGCCGCCATGATGCTCAAAGGCATGACGGCGCAGTTTCTGTTGCGCCAGACCTTCGTCGTCAAAGCGGGTGACACGATCCTCTATCACGCAGCCGCCGGTGGCGTCGGCCTCATCGCCACGCAATGGGCAAAGCATCTCGGTGCCACCGTCATCGGCACAGTCGGCTCCGACGACAAAGCCAAAATCGCTAAGGCCCACGGCTGCGATCACGTGATCAATTACCGCACCGAAAATGTCCCCGAGCGCGTCAAAGAAATCACCGGCGGCAAAAAACTCCCGGTGGTTTACGACGGCGTCGGCAAGGACACATTCATGATGTCGCTGGATTGTCTCGCCCCGCGCGGCTTGCTCGTCAGCTTCGGCAATGCGTCGGGCCCCGTCACCGGCGTTGATCTCGGCATACTCGCGGCCAAAGGCTCGCTCTTCGTCACGCGCCCCACCATGTTCCACTACGCCGCAACAGACGCGGAATTTCAGGCCGTCGCCAAAGACCTCTTCGACGTCGTCGCCACCGGCAAAGTCAAAATCGAAATCGGCCAGCGTTACAAACTCGCCGACGCCCAACAGGCGCATCGTGACCTCGAAGGCCGCAAGACCACCGGCGCCACCGTCCTCATCCCGTGAGCGATCCTGTCACCAATCCGATCAACGGGCGCTGCCTCTGCGGCAGCGTCCGCTTTTCGGTCACAGGCCCGCTCAGCGGCATCGTCATTTGCCATTGCTCCATGTGCCGCCGCGCCTCCGGCGGTGCCTATGGCACTTTCTTCGTTGCCCGCCGCGCGCAAGTGACATGGACCGGCGAGACACATCTCACCTCATACGAAAGTTCGCCGGGTCTCATCCGTTCGTTTTGCGGTCAATGCGGCAGCGCCGCCACGGGTGCCAATCTCGCCACGCCCGACGACACGATCATCCTCGCCGCCAATATGCTCGACGTGAGCGTAGCGCTCCCCGTCATCGCCGTTGAATATACAGGTGACAAAGTTCCGTGGACGGAACATGAAAAAAGCACCCCGCATTTCAAGGGCGCTTTTCCGGGCTGGTCAAATCTGAAACCCTGAAATTTTCAGACGCTCAGGCGTTTTGCTTCTTCCGGCAGCCCGCAACCAATATCGATAAACACCGCGCGCCGCACGGTCAGTGCCGTCTGCAATGAAAAATCAAGCTTGCGTTCATCCACCGCCGCACAAGGCGTGATGGTCCCCACAATCCGGTTCATACCTTCCGTACCGCCCGTCAGCGGCAGGTTCAGGAATTCGCACATATAGACCGATCCGTCCGGCCGCGTCAGATCACGATGCAACAGCAATCCGCAAGGATGGCTGTGCATCAGTTTCAGCCGCGCAATATCATCTGCTTTGCCGGTATAGTCGAAAGGCGCAAGACTGTTCATGCCGGTGAGGTCGATGCCCGTGGTCTCGCTCAGCGCACTGCCGAAAATCCGGAACATCAGTTGTTCCTCGCCTTCCCAGCGCAACATGCGGAAATAAGGCAGCAGCTCGACAAGCGCCCGCGGGTCCACATCTTCCGGTTCCGGCATGATGCGCGTGATGCGCGCTTCAAGCCACCAGGCGAGCAACTCACGACTGAGGGACTGCAATTCAATGTCGCCGATATGAGACGGCGCATCCTCGATCGTGCCTTTCAGCCGTGCCCGAGCCTTATTGATCGCTGCCCAGGACATGGACGCAGCAACCCAGGCGCTGCGGGTATCGTCCGTGCTGCGATCGTCGTCCGTACTGTGACTTTCGTCCCTGCTATCCGAATTCATCTGCCCGCCTGCCCGAAATTTCACCTGTATCAAAAGCTAGAGGAAGCGCCCGCTTCCACCAAGCCCCCTGCCCCAGAATTCAGAACTCCGTCAGACGCTCAGACGTGCCGCCTCGTCCGGCACACCGAACCCCAGATCAATGAAGACCGCGCGACGCAGCGTCAACGGCGGCGAAAGTTTGAAATCGAGGTCAGCCGCATCGACCGCCTGCCGCGTCACCACCGTGCCGGCAATTCTGTTCTTGCCGTCTACGCCACCCGACACCGGCAGGTTGATCAACTCGCACAGATAAGGCACGCCGTCCGGCCCGCGCAATTCGCGCAGCGTCAGAAGACCGCAAGGATGGGAATGCATGAGTTTCAGACGGGCAATATCGTCGGCCTTGCCCTCGTAATCCACACCACCGAATGTGCAAAAACCGGTGAGGTCAAACCCCGTGGTCTCGACAAGCGCGCTGCCAAAAATACGAAAGACGAGGCTCGTCTCGCTTTCCCAGCACAGCAAACGGAAATAGGGAAGCAGTTCAACCAGCGCCTTGGGGCTGACGTCGTCAGGCTCAGGCATCGGACTGGCCCCGCGCGCCTCAAGCCACCAGGCGAAGAATTCACGGGTCATGGAGCTGAGTTCAATATCACCCGCATGGGTCGGCGCCTCAGGTCCGGTACCGGCGAGCCGCGCTTTGACCCCGCTGATGGTGGACCAGGCCAGCGCCGGCCAGACCCACGCAGTCCGCTGCTTCTCGGCTTGCTCACCCGACATAAGACTTCCTCGTACTCAAACTGTGTATGACGAAAGAGTAAACCGCCCGGTCTTAACAAAGCTTAACGGATCAGTATTTTTACGGATGCTTTTCGCCATCCACGTCTTGAGGCGCGCCTTACAAATATTTCCGCAGCTCCGCCGTATAGGGCTGAAAACCGGCGCGCTCATAAATATCCGCCGTGCGCTTATTGGCGCTCAACACCCCGATCACAATCTGTTTGAGCCCGCACCGCCGCGCTTCCGCCTCACAAGCCGACATCAGCGCTTGGCCAACGCCGCTACCCCGCGCATCCGCCGTCACAAATAACTCGGTGATATATCCATAGCTGCGCGCCGCCTCGACAACGAACACCGGATTTTGCTCCTGCGTGATCGCCGCCCAGCCAATGACCGACCCGTCCCGCTCAGCCACAAAAATCCGCCCGCGTCTGGCCGCCACCTCAGCGAGCAACACCGGCAGATAATCATCCGCCACCCTGTCGTCCAACCGCCGATTAGGCTCGATCTCATGCTCATAGGCCTGCGATCCCCGAATGAAGGAAAGCGCAGCAGCTCTGTCGCGTGCGGGATCAAAATCGCGAATGAGAAATGTCATGGGTAAATCCTAGCACACCATTTTTCCAATCATGTCGTCCCGGGACTTGATAGGCAGCAAAAAGCCCTCTCCCGCTGGGAGAGGGTTGGGTGAGGGCCTTCATGGACGCACCATTGTAAACTAATCAAGCCCCTCACCCTCCCGCCTCCGGCGGGCCCCTCCCTCTCCCCCGCCTTGCTTTTTGCGCCTACGCGCAAATGGGAGAGGGCACTTAACAAAAAAGGGCGGACCCAACCGGACCCGCCCCTCTCAAATATCAAACCCGCAAAAAACCTTACGTATTCATCGAGTCCCCGAACACGTTTACGTGTTCATCGAGTCAAAGAACTCGCCGTTGCTCTTCGTCTGCTTCAGCTTATCGAGCAGGAACTCGACCGCATCGACCGTGCCCATCGGGTTGAGAATACGACGCAGCACATACATCTTCGACAACGTGCCCTTATCAACGAGCAGCTCTTCCTTACGCGTGCCGGACTTGAGAATGTCCATCGCGGGGAAGACGCGCTTATCGGCGATCTTGCGATCGAGCACGATTTCGGAGTTACCCGTGCCCTTGAATTCTTCAAAGATCACTTCGTCCATGCGCGAGCCGGTATCGATCAACGCGGTCGCAATGATCGTCAGCGAGCCGCCCTCCTCGATGTTACGCGCCGCACCGAAGAAACGCTTGGGGCGCTGCAACGCATTGGCGTCCACACCACCGGTCAGCACCTTGCCCGAAGACGGCACGACCGTGTTGTAAGCGCGACCAAGACGTGTGATCGAGTCGAGCAGGATCACGACGTCACGGCCATGTTCGACAAGACGCTTGGCCTTTTCGATGACCATTTCAGCGACCTGAACGTGGCGCACAGCCGGTTCATCGAAGGTGGAGGAAATGACTTCGCCCTTCACCGAACGCTGCATGTCCGTCACTTCTTCAGGACGTTCATCGATCAGCAGCACGATCAGATAGCATTCAGGATGATTGGTCGTGATCGAATGGGCGATGTTCTGGAGAAGAACCGTCTTACCCGTGCGCGGCGGCGCGACGATGAGGCCACGCTGACCTTTGCCGAGCGGCGCCACAATGTCGATGAGGCGCGACGAGCGATCCTTCAAAGTCGGATCGGCCACTTCCATCTCGAGTTTTTCGTCAGGATAAAGCGGCGTCAGATTATCAAAGTGGACCTTGTGGCGCGCCTTGTCGGGGCTCTCGAAATTAACCGTCGAAACCTTCAGCAGCGCGAAATAGCGTTCACCGTCTTTCGGCGAGCGGATCTCGCCTTCCACCGTGTCGCCTGTGCGCAGCGAAAAGCGCCGGATCTGCGTCGGGGAGACATAGATATCGTCGGGACCCGGCAGATAGTTTGCTTCCGGCGAACGCAGGAAGCCGAAACCGTCCGACAGCACTTCAACGACGCCTTCGCCGATAATGTCGATGCCCTGCTCGGCATATTGTTTGAGGATCGCGAACATCATGTCCTGGGTGCGGAGCGTCGAAGCGTTTTCCACTTCAAGCTCTTCGGCAATCGCCAGAAGTTCGGTCGGCCCTTTGGCCTTGAGGTCCTGCAGTTTGATCTGCGGCATGGGTAGTCTTTCTTTTGGAAATCAGACTTTTGGCTCGGGGCTCTCGCGACACTCAGGACACGGGCGGAGCAAAATCTGTGAAGAGGGAGAAACGCGGGTGGGATCAGATCTTAAAACGCGTCAAATTTGGGAAGGTGGAGTTCAGAAAACAATCGGGGAAAGCATTGGCTTTGCCTGTTCAGATCGCGTCTCGCGCTCCAAAGGGTGCCCGCCCTGCCGCTTTTCGCTCATCTCTTGAGCCGCGGTTCGGACCGTTCACATCAGCAAACCCGCCGGAAGAACTCCGGCTTGCCCCATTCCTATAGACCCGAGAAGGCTTCAGGGCAACGGGAAATTGGGGGTGGCTCAGAACGGCTTCACAATCACCAGAATGACGATGAAGACCACGAGCAGCGGCGGCACCTCGTTGACGATCCGGTAGAACTTCGTCGAGCGCGTGTTGCGGTCAGCGGCAAAGTCTTTGCGATATTTGGAATAAGCGCCATGCGCGCCGAACATCAGGAAGAGAAGCGCCAGCTTGGCGTGGAACCAGCCCTGTTTCATCAGGTCAGGGTTTGCCCAGATCATCAACAACCCGAAGACCAGAGTGGCGATCATCGCGGGGTTGATGATCCCGCGCAGGAGCAGCCGTTCCATCACCTTGAAAGTTTCGGACTTGTCGGAACCGACCTCGGCCTGCGAATGATAGACGTAAAGCCGCGGCAGATAGGCCATGCCCGCCATCCAGAAGATGACCGAGATCACATGCAAGGCTTTGATCCAGAGATAATAATCAGCGAGAAAATCACTCATCGTCAGGGTCCTATCTCACATCCGTGCCGCAATGCCGGCCGGCTGCCTCTTCAGGGCAAATCATCGAGCTGCTTTCGCGCGCTTCCATCACAAGACGGGCAAGGCCGCGAATGAAATCGGGGTGTGTGCCGAGCGCCGCGACGCGCAAATAACGCGGCACGCCCGCGTGTTTGGCAAGTTCGCCATATTCAAGATCGAGCTCAACGAGCGTTTCGGAATGTTCCGAGACAAAGGCAATCGGCACCACGATCAGGCTCTTGCCTTCTTTGCCCGCCGCTTCAATTTCCTTATCCGTCGCAGGTCCGATCCATTCCATCGGCCCGACGCGGCTCTGAAAACACGTTCGCCAGTCAAACGGCCCGCCGCCGACACCGGCCATCACCGCCGCGCATGTCGCCTCGATCTGTGTCTGATAGGGGTCGCCGCCCGTAATCACGCTTTTGGGCAGACCATGCGCCGAGAACAGAATCCGGAACTCGTCACGTGTCGAGAAGGCGCCGATGGCGTCACGCAGCAGCGCCACATGGGCTGCCACGAAATCAGGGTCCAGAGGATAACAACAAATCGTCTTGGCACGGGTATGGAGGCCTGCCGCCTTGGCCGCACGGTCCCAATCTCTGAACGATGATTCAGTTGTTGTGGTCGAGAACTGGGGATAAAGCGGCAGCAGGACGATTTCATCCGGTGCCCAGGCCTTGATCTCGCGGGCCGTATCGCTCGCAAAAGGCTTCCAATAGCGCATCGCGGGAAAGGCTCGAACCTCGACAGGAATAGGCTCGGAACTGACAGGAAAAGCTCGGTTTTCGAGTTCACCCTCGAGGGCCCTCGCCTGTGCCTCGGTGAGTGGCAAAATGGGTGAGCGACCGCCCATCTGGGCATAGATTTCCTTCGCGATTGGCGCACGCCGTCTGGAGATGATCTTCGCGATCAGCCAACGAAACGGCTGCGGCACCCGAATAATGGCGCGATCATTGAACAAATTGAAGAGGAATGGCTCAACAGCCTCGGGCCCGTCAGGTCCCCCAAGGTTGAAAAGCACCACCGCCAGTTTCCGCGCCCGCTTCAAGCTTTAAAACCCCGCACCAGTTCGACAAGCTCACCGACATGATCCGGTGGCGTCTGCGGCACGATCCCATGCCCCAAATTGAAAATAAATGGCTGATTTCCTAAGGTTTCCATGATGTACGCGACACCCGCCCGCATCTCTTTACCACCCGCAACAAGCAGCAGCGGATCAAGATTACCCTGCAAAGGAACCATCGGCTGCACGTTATCCCGCGCCCAGTTCAGCGACATGCCGGTATCAAGACTAACCGCCTGAATACCAGTTTCGCGCACATAATCCGTCACGAGCGGCCCCGCCCCGCGCGGAAATCCGATAATAGGAACAAGAGGATAGCGGGTTTTAAGCGCAGAAACGATCCGTTTGGCCGGCTCAATTGCAAAGCGCCTGAATGCCGGTTCCGGCAAGCTCCCAGCCCATGTATCAAATATCTGAAGGACTTCCGCGCCCGCCTCCACCTGTTCGGACAAATGCAGGATTGTAGCTTCGACAAGCAGATCAATAAGCTTCTGAAACTCGTCAGGTGCCCGGTAAGCCCATGATTTTGCGGCCCCTTGGTCGGGTGATCCTCGTCCGCCCACCACATAGGTCGCCACCGTCCAGGGCGCACCCGCAAAACCGATCAACGTGGTTTCTTTAGGGAGGGATAGCTTCAGCCGCCGCACGGTCTCATAGACCGGCTGGAGGTGATCCGTGACGCGAGCCAGATCAAGCTTCGCAATCCCCGCCAAATCCGTAATGGGATCAAGGACCGGCCCCTCACCCTCCTTGAACCCGACCGTCTGCCCGAGAGCATCCGGCACCACCAGAATATCCGAGAACAGTATCGAGGCATCAAAACCGAACCGACGGATCGGCTGCAAAGTCACTTCCTCAGCCAGCTCCGGCGTATAACAGAGCGTGAGGAAACTCCCCGCTTCCGCTCTCACCTTCCGGTACTCCGGCAAATAGCGCCCAGCCTGACGCATCAGCCAGATCGGTGTCTGATCGCTACGTTCTTTAGCTAAAACCTGAAGGAGCCTTTTCGGTATCACTGCGGTCGCTTTGCTCACAGATTTCTTCTCTTCCATAAAGCTTAGTCTTTAGGTGGTGGTAGTTGAGGATGGCTGTGCGTCACGGGGATTAAAGGTTGAGGACCATTCCATCCACATTATCGCCATCGCCGCGGGCATCGTCCGTTCCGGGGTCCTTCTATCGCACGGCCTGTGCAAAATTTCAGCACCCGATCTCAAAAATCAACACAACCGGCAGCTTTGCCGCAGTCTCTCCGGCGTCCATATGTTCGTGTTTTTCCTGTGGGCAAAAACAACAACGGGGATAGATGGTAGGGCCCGGCCTCAGGGTCCAAACGATCCCCAGAATTCAACGAGGCCTTCATGTTTTCTTCACCGCCTGATGGTTCGGGGGAGGGAAAACCAATCACGTGTATGGCTTGGTAGGGCTTTGGAAAATCAGGTCACTTGCCCCCGTTAATCACAGTTTTCCACAGACACATCCATATAATGTGACCGCGCAAGCAGATGGGCTCAATCCGCAAAAAGACTGGCAAGCACAAGGCGCGCTCGTTAGCTTGGCCGCCCGATCCCGCGCCAAAACACTCAAGGAACTCCATGGCCTCCAGACGCGTCTTCCATCTGCATCTCGTCTCGGACGCCACCGGCGAAACCCTGAACGCTGTCGCGCGCGCCGCCTGCGCTCAATATGAAGACGCCCATCCCGTCGAGCATGTCTACGCGTTGGTGCGTGGTCCCAAGCAACTCGAGCGCGTGCTCGCCGAAATTGAATCTGCTCCCGGCATCGTCATGTTCACGATGGTCAACGAAGAGCTTCGTCAGCGCCTCGAAGCGCGCTGTGTGGAATTGCAGACACCTTGTATCTCGGTCCTCGATCCGGTTATGGGTGCCCTCGGTCGCTATCTCGGCAAGGAAAGCTCGCACAAGCCCGGCTCCCAGCACACGATGAACGCGGAATATTTCGGCCGCATCGAAGCGCTGAACTACACGATGGCGCATGATGATGGTCAGTCGGCAGGTGATCTCAATGAGGCCGATGTCATTCTTGTCGGCGTCAGCCGGACATCGAAGACGCCAACCTGCATCTATCTCGCCAATCGCGGCATCAAAGCCGCTAATATTCCGATTGTCCCGGGCGTCGTGCTGCCGCCTGATCTCGAAACCGCCAAGCATCCGCTCATCGTCGGCCTCACCACCAGCCCCGACCGCCTCGTCCAGATCCGCAAGAACCGCTTGCTGTCGCTTCATGAAAACACACAGACAAGTTATGTCGATCACGACGCGGTGGAAGAAGAAGTCGCGATTGCACGCAAACTCTGCGCCCGTCACGGTTGGCCGGTGATCGATGTCACGCGCCGCTCAATTGAAGAAACGGCCGCTGCTGTTCTCAACCTCTATAATGAACGCCAGAAAATAAGCTGAACTCTATGGTCTTGTCGCATTCCCCTCTCCTTCTCGCCTCCGGCAGCCTGGTCCGCGCAAACCTGTTGCGCGGGGCCGGCGTGACATTCGAAATTCAAAATTCGCGTGTGGATGAAGACGCGATCAAAGAAAGATTCGCCGACAGCGATATTGATGCGCTGGCGATCCTTCTTGCTGAAGCCAAAGCATTGGCGGTCAGCAAGGAAAATCCGGCCGCTCTGGTCATAGGTGCAGATCAGATTCTATCGTGCAACGGCGAACGTTTTGACAAACCGCATGACATGACCGAGGCCCGGTCAAATCTGCAAAAATTCCGCGGTACGTCGCACCGTCTCCACAGTGGTATTGTCCTTGCTCAAGACGGGCGCATTGTCTGGCGTCATTCAGATCACGCTGATCTTACCATGCGTCCTTTTTCAGACTTATTTCTCGACGACTATCTGGCGCTGGTGGACGACAAGGTGCTGACAAGCGTCGGCTGCTATCAGCTCGAAGGTGCAGGTATTCAGTTGTTTGAAAAAATCACTGGCGACTATTTCACAATTCTTGGTTTGCCACTGTTGCCGCTATTGGCGGAACTGCGTGCACGCGGTGTGGTGGGCACATGATTTCCAAAGTCTGTGTCATGGGCTGGCCGATCGCGCATTCGCGCTCGCCGCTCATTCACAATTTCTGGATCCATCAGCTCGGCATCAAGGATGCGGTCTATGAACGCTTGCCCGTAGCACCGAAAGATCTCGTCGACACATTGCGCCATTTGCGCGACTGGGGTTTCGTCGGCGCGAATGTCACCGTGCCTCACAAAGAGGCGGTCTACGCGAGCCTCATGCGTCATGACGCGCTTGCGCATCGGTTGAAAGCGGTCAACACGATTGTGATGACTGAACATGGATTGGAAGGCCGCAACACAGATGGCTATGGGTTCATGGCCAACCTTGCAGACCGTGCGCCGAACTGGCGGGCGGCTGCCGGCCCCGCCGTTATGCTCGGCGCGGGTGGTGCTGCCCGCGCTGTTGCCGCCGCTTTGGATGATGCCGGCGTGCCAGAGCTTCGCATCGTCAACCGCACGGCCGCGCGCGCGCAAACACTGATCAGCGATCTGGCACTTAAGTGCGCAAAGTTTTTCCATTGGGACGATATGGCGTCAGCGCTCAACGGCGCCAATCTTCTCGTCAATACGACCAGCCTCGGCATGGCGGGTGAGCGCGACCTAGAAATCGATCTCACGCCATTGCCGTCAACGGCACTTGTCACAGACATTGTCTATACGCCGCTCGAAACCGGATTGCTCACGGCAGCGCAGGCTCGCGGCCTCAAAACGGTTGATGGTCTCGGCATGTTGCTGCATCAGGCCGTGCCGGGTTTCGAAGCCTGGTTCGGCAAACGCCCGCAGGTAACGCATGCCTTGCGCAAGCTTGTGCTCGCTGACATGGGAATTACGGAGGATAGCGCCTGATGCTTCTGATCGGTCTCACCGGCTCCATCGGCATGGGAAAATCCGAAACCGCCAAAATGTTCTCCCGTCTCGGCGTGCCGGTCTATGATGCGGACGCTGCCGTGCACGCGTTATATGCCAAAGGCGGTGCCGCAGTCGCGCCTATGGCTGACGCCTTCCCGCATGTCATCGTTGACGGAGCGGTCGACCGTCAGGCTTTGTCGCGTGCCGTGCTCGGCTTGCCTGATGAAATGAAAAAACTCGAAGCCATCGTGCATCCGCTTGTCGGTAATGCGCAGCTTGAATTTTTGAAAGACGCAAAAGCAGCGGGTCACGAAGCAGTGCTGCTCGACATTCCGCTGCTTTATGAAACCGGCGGCGAGAACCGCGTCGATGTTGTCGTTGTGGTGAGCGCACCTTTTCACATTCAGGAACAGCGCGTGCTGGCGCGACCCAATATGGACATGGCAAAATTTGCCGCGATCCACGCCAAGCAAGTCCCTGACGCCGAAAAGCGCCGTCGCGCCGATTTCGTCATCGACACGGACAAAGGTCTTGAACATGCTTTCGAAGCGGTCAAAGCCGTTGTCGCCGCACTCAAAGGCCGCGAAGGCAAAGTGCTCGCCGCCCGTCTTCTCTGATGTGTCGGCTGCGCTGAAAAATTAGGATCAAAACATGCGGCAGATAGTTCTCGATACTGAAACGACAGGTCTCTCACCTCAGGGTGGTGACCGGCTTGTTGAAATCGGCTGTCTGGAAATTGTCAATCAGGTGGCGACCGGTGCGACCTTCCACAAATATATCAACCCCGAACGAGATGTGCCGATCGAAGCATTCAATGTGCACGGGCTGTCTGCCGAGCGGCTTTCGACGGAACCCAAATTTGCCGAAATCGTTGAAGAGTTTCTCGACTTCATCAAAGGCGATCCGCTCATCATCCATAATGCTTCGTTTGACATGGGCTTCATCAATCATGAATTGAAAATGACCGGTAGGCCGGTGATTGAAGCGGCGCGTGCAGTCGACACATTGCTCATCGCGCGCAAACGCTTTCCCGGAGCCGCCAATAGTCTCGACGGGCTCTGCCGCCGCTTCGGTATCGACAATTCCGGCCGTATTAAACACGGTGCGTTGCTCGATGCGGAATTGCTCGCCGATGTCTATCTGGAATTGATGGGTGGTCGCCAGCCGGGTCTGGTGCTTGATGCAGCACTCGATAATCGCAAAGCAGACGCGGGCGTCATTGAAACCCGCGCACCCCGTGCGACACCTTTACCTTCGCGCCTCACGCCTGCAGAGGCTGAAGCCCATAAAGTCTTCGTGACGGAACTGGCCGAAGGCGGGTTCTGGCCGAAATAATTTCGATTAGTTCGGAACAGTGCCTTCGGGCACGCCGGCACGGCGCTGCTGGTAGAGATTAACGAAATCGATGGGGTCGATCATCAGCGGCGGGAAACCACCGTCGCGGGTCACGTCGGCGATGACGCGGCGCGCGAAAGGGAAAATCTGGCGCGGGCATTCGATGAGCAACATGGGCTCAAGACTGTCGGCGGGGATATTGGCAAGCCGGAACAGACCGCAATATTGCAGTTCAACAAGAAACATCACGCCGCTTGCCGCCTTGGCCTCGATGCCGACGGTGAGTTTGACCTCATAATCGGTGTCAGCGAAGCGCTGGACACCGACATCGACGCGGACGTCAATTTGGGGTTGATCTGTCATCGGCCCCAGAGATTGCGGCGCATTGGGATTTTCGAAAGACAGGTCTTTCACATATTGCGTCAGAATGCGGAATTCCGGTGCGGGTTCGCCCGCCGCATTTGCTCCGTCTGTCGCGCCTTGGTCCGCCATATGTTGTCGCCTTCTCGGGTGGGGTTCGTTCTGCTGCTGGCTAACATGGAACCGGCGGCGTCACAATAAGCATCAGTTGTTTCCGGTTCAGCGCGGATCAGGAGGCAGGCGCGGCACGGTCTCGTCCACCTCGCTCGCTTCGCCGTCAATGATCGGGCCGGTCGTCCCGCTGCGCGGGTTGCCATGATCGCGCGGGTCACTTTGATAAAAGGTAGTCTGCACCGTGCGCGCCATGACCCAGCGCCGCGCCAACACGCCGAGCATCTTGCGCACGCGGGGCACCAATAGCGCAAAGCCGATGGCGTCGGTGAGAAGCCCCGGTGTCACCATCAGCAAAGCAGCGAGCACCAGAAAGAACCCGTCCAGCATTTCCCCGACCGGCATTTCTCCCCGGTTCATGGCGGCCTGGGCTTTCGTGAAAGTCGCCAATCCCTGTTGGCGCAACAGCCAGGTGCCAAAAATGGCAACGCCGATGACAAGGGCAAGTGTCGGCAAGACACCGATCAGGCCACCGACCTTGATGAAGATCGCGATCTCGATGATCGGTACTGCGACAAAGAGCAGAAAAATGACGGGAAACAAGAATTGGCCTTTCATGAGGACGATATGTTTGCCGTATCAATCTGCACCCGCTTATAGCAATAGGCCAGCGATTGGCTTACCTTAGAGGTGATCTATGGTTGCAAAGGACGCCCGGCGGGCGGGACGCACGGGTGCCCGCACGTGTCGGGTGCGTTGAGCAATTTCCATAAATCCTGCGTGCCGTGAACCGGCATATATCGTTGAGCGTCAAGTCCCGTGAAAGGTGGCCCGAATGGGCGAAGCGTCCTCCCTGATCAATCTCATTCTTCTGGCTGTTGCCGTCGTTGTCTTTCTGAAGCTGCGCAGCGTGCTGGGTCGGCGCACAGGCGACGAGCGTCCACCCTTTGATCCGTTCTCAAGCGACGAAAAAGCGACCCCCTCGGCCGAAAACGACAAAGTTGTGCAATTGCCCCGCACCCGTCGTTCGAACGCTGATGAAGAAGAGCAAAGCTTTGATGCCTATCCCCAAACCGAACCCTATGTCGTGAAAGACCGCTGGGCCGGATTGGCCCCGCAAGGCTCGCCCCTTGCCGAAACCCTGACCGAAATCGCTTTGGCTGATCGTTATTTCGACGCTAAGGAATTCGTCACCGGTGCCAAGGCTGCCTATGAAATGATTGTCACGGCCTTCGCCAATGGCGAACGTGAGACCCTGAAGCCTTTGCTCGATACCCATGTCTACAAGAGCTTCGAGGGGGTCATTGCCGACCGCGAGTCGCGTGGCGAGACCATCGACCAGACTTTTATCGGCATCACCAAGACGGAATTGCAGGGGGCCGAGCTCTCTGGCAATCGCGCCCGCCTGACCCTTCGCTTTGTGAGCGAGTTGACCGCCTGCACCAAAAACGCCGAAGGCGTGGTCATCGAGGGAGATCCGGTGACAATCCGCAAGGTCACTGACATCTGGACCTTCGAGCGTGACGTGACGGCAAGTGATCCGAACTGGCGGCTTGTCGCCACCGGCTCAGAAGACTGAGCCGGGTCGCGGGGATGGTCGTGAGACATGGCAGGTCGCGGAAACGGGCAAGAGGACATCGAGGTCTCGGGGTCGGGATGTTCATGTCCATGCTCGCGCTCTTTGGGTGCGCGCAAAATGCAGACGCCGGTCAGACCATGCCGGTAGGGCCTGAAAACGTGTTGAGTTTCAAGAGTTTAGAGGGCTGGACCGAAGACGGTCAGGCCCTCGCTTTGGGTGCCTTTCAGCGCTCTTGTACCCGTATACTGAAACTTAACCCTGACGCCTCCCTCGATGTTAAGAACTCAGCAAGCTTCTATGGTCGGGCCGGTGATTGGGCTGAAGCCTGCGCCGCCGCTGCCCATGTCGCGCCCGGCGATGACGCCGCGCGGATCTATTTCGAGGCTTTCTTCGCACCGGTTCGTATCGGAAACGATACGAGTGAAGGGCTATTTACAGGTTATTACGAGCCCGAAATGGATGGCGCCTTGCGTCGCGGCGGGCGCTATCAGACGCCGGTTTTGCGTTTTCCGCCTGCATATGCTGCCGACAAGGCCGCTGGACGCGCTTTGCCGACCCGCAGCGAGATCGAAGACGCGCTGGCGTCGGGCAGACTCGACGGCGATGTCTTGGCGCTCGTCTGGCTCGCAGATCCGGTCGACGCCTTCTTCCTTCATGTTCAGGGTTCGGGCCGTGTGCGGCTTGAGGACGGTCAGGTCATGCGCCTTGCCTTTGCCGCCAAGAATGAGCGGACCTATACCTCGATCGGGAAGGTCCTCATCGAACAGGGTGCCATTCCGCGCGATGAAGTCTCAATGCAGACGATCCGCGCCTATCTTGAACGCCACCCCGCTGCTATCTCCCCGCTGCTGCGGCAGAATGATTCCTATATATTTTTCAAAGGCTTGGAGACGCACGCCGATCTCGGCCCGCCCGGCGCTGAAGGCATCAGCCTGACGCCGCAGCGCTCACTCGCTGTTGACCGGTCGGAGCATCCTTTGGGCAGTCTCTATTGGCTCGACACGACCGCGCCCGTGCCGCATCAGGCCGGCAGCGCCCCCTTCCGGCATCTGATGGTGGCGCAGGATACCGGCACTGCCATTCGCGGGGCGCAGCGCGGTGACGTCTTCTGGGGCCCGGGCCGTGATGCCGCCGAAATCGCCGGACGCATGAAACAGCCCGGTCGTTTGATTGCCCTTCTGCCCCGCCGCCTCGCGCCGCGCTGAGGGAACAGGCGCGATGGACGAGACATCAGGCAAGCCCACTGGAAAGCCTAAACAATCCTCGCGCAAGCCCCGCCTTCTTAATGATGACGAGCGCCGCCTGTGGCGTGCCGTCGCCAAAGACGTGCGGCCCTTGTCCAGCGGCCAGATTATTCCGGAACCAGAACAAGCGTTGGAGCCTGACAAAGAGGCAAAAGTCAAAGTCGTTTCAATACCGAAACCAATGGCTTCGGTGCCCCGCCCACGGCGGAAATCCGAACTTATTGCGGCCCATCAGGCCGCATCCGCCGAGCCACCGCCGCTCACAGGCCTTGATCGGCGCACCTCGCAGAAGCTTGCGCGTGGTCAGATCGAGACGGAGGCCCGCATGGACCTTCATGGGCTACGGCAGGATGAGGCAGAAGCGGCCCTTTACGGCTTCCTCTCGCGGTCGCGCCACGCAGGTTTGCGTTGTGTGCTGGTCATCACGGGCAAAGGCGAGAGCCCTTTTGCCCGCCATACGCTGCATTCAAGCCGCTACCACGAAGCGTCAGACCATAGCGGTGTTCTGCGGTCCGCCCTGCCGCAATGGCTCGGAACACCGCGCTTTCGCTCGGAAATTGCAGGCTTTCAGCCCGCCCACCCGCGTCACGGGGGTGGTGGAGCTTTCTATGTCTGGCTCCGGAAGCGCCGCGCATGACGCCCTTTGGTGAGAAAATCCGCGAGCTGCGGGCCGCGCGCGGCGTCACGATGAAGGACATGGCTGCCGCATTGCGGGTCAGTCCCGCCTATCTCTCCGCCCTTGAGCATGGCCGCCGTGGCCGCCCCAGTTGGGCGCAGGTTCAGGCCATTATCGGCTATTTCAACGTGATTTGGGACGAAGCGGCCGAGATCGAGCGCCTCGCCCGGCTCTCGCATCCGCGTGTGACGATAGACACGTCCGGCCTCGACCCGCGCGCGACCGAGCTCGCCAACCGACTGGCTGAGGAGATTGCTCATCTGACATCGGCGGAAACCCGCGAGCTGAATGATGTTTTGAACGCGATGCTTGCCAAACATCCTGCCCGTCGCGATGCCTCTGCCAGAAAACGGCAGTAATCAGCCATTCTCGAGTTCAGATAGACTCGCCACAGGCTAATATAATATCTTTCAAAGGTTCACAAATTGCGAAGCGAGATCCCTCCATTTTGGAGGAACCCTGAGGACTCGCGATATGCAAAGAAAATTTGGCCCGAAGATTCGCGGGTGCCGAATAACTGCACCCCAAATTTTCAAAGAATGAATTTCGACAAATCGACATTCCGCGCCAGATCGCCGATCCGGCCTTGGACATAATCAGCATCAATCCGCACCTCCTGACCGGACCGGTCGGTGGCGGCAAAGGAAATCTCGTCGAGCACCCGCTCCAGCACCGTATGAAGGCGGCGCGCGCCGATGTTTTCGACCGAACCATTGACGTCGGCGGCGATGCTGGCGATGGCCTCGATCCCGTCCGGCGTGAAATCGAGGGTCACACCCTCGGTCGCCATCAATGCCACATATTGCTTGATAAGGCTCGCCTCGGGCTCGGTCAGGATGCGCACGAAATCTTCCCGCGTGAGGGCCCGAAGTTCGACCCGGATCGGCAACCGGCCCTGAAGTTCAGGCAGCAGGTCCGAGGGTTTGGCAATATGGAAAGCGCCTGACGCGATGAAGAGGATGTGGTCGGTCTTGACCGCACCGTGTTTGGTCGCGACCGTTGTGCCCTCGATGAGCGGCAGCAGATCGCGCTGCACGCCTTCGCGGCTCACATCCCCGCCCTGCCGCTCGGCACGAGCGCAGATCTTGTCGACCTCGTCGAGAAAGACGATGCCTGACTGTTCGACGAGGCGGATCGCTTCCTGTGTCAGCTGTTCCTGATCAAGGAGCTTGTCGGATTCCTCGGCGATCAGCAGGTCATGGCTTTCACGCACGGACATCTTGCGGGGCTTTGTGCGCCCGCCGCCGAGTGCCTTGCCGAACATTTCGCTGAGATTAATCATGCCGACCTGACCGCCGGGCATGCCGGGCACGTCGAAATTGGGCATGGAGCCCTGATCGGCCACGTCGACTTCGATTTCCTTGTCGTCGAGTTCCCCCTCACGCAATTTGCGACGGAAACTCTCGCGGGTCGGCTCGGACGCGCCTTTACCAACCAAAGCCTCCAGCACGCGGGCCTCGGCGCTGAGATGGGCTTTGGCCTGAACGTCTTTGCGCTTTCTCTCGCGCACCTGCGCAATGCCGATTTCTATGAGATCGCGGATGATCTGTTCTACATCCCGGCCGACATAGCCGACCTCGGTGAATTTGGTCGCTTCGACCTTAATGAAGGGGGCTTCCGCTAGCCGGGCGAGACGGCGGGAGATCTCGGTTTTGCCAACGCCGGTCGGCCCGATCATGAGGATGTTCTTGGGCAGAACCTCGTCGCGCAGCGCATCGGGCAATTGCTGGCGCCGCCAGCGGTTGCGCAGCGCAATGGCGACCGCACGCTTGGCATCATTCTGGCCGATGATGTAGCGGTCGAGTTCGGAAACAATCTCGCGGGGGGAAAAGCTGGTCATGGGATTAGGAGTTACTCTTGAACTAGGGGAATATGTGCAAAAAATCAGGCGGGCGGCAGCATTTCCACCGTCAGATTGCCGTTGGTAAAGACGCAGATATCGGCGGCAATCTTCATGGATTTGCGGGCGATGTCTTCCGCGCTCAACTCGCTGTCAATGAGCGCGCGGGCGGCGGCCAGCGCGTAATTGCCACCCGAACCGATGCCGACGATCCCGCCTTCGGGCTCCAGCACGTCGCCATTGCCGGTAAGGACGAGGCTTGTGGTGTCGTCGGCCACGATCATCAGGGCTTCCAAGCGGCGCAAATATCGGTCGGTGCGCCAGTCTTTCGCAAGCTCGACACAGGCTCTGGTCAATTGCCCGGGATATTGTTCAAGCTTGGCTTCAAGTCGCTCAAAAAGCGTCATGGCATCCGCTGTCGCGCCAGCAAACCCGGCGATGACATTGCCAGATCCCAAGGGCCGCACCTTACGCGCATTGCCCTTCATGATCGTGTTGCCCATCGACACCTGACCATCACCGGCGATAACCACTTGCCCACCCTTGCGAACGGTCAAAATAGTGGTGCCGTGCCAGGGGGCAAGGCCGTGTTCGTCTGGATGGGACATGGGGATCAGGTTCCGGTCGCGAGGGGGCAATGATCCCACCCATGTGGCGATTTTCACCTCGGAGGTCAAGCTCTTGCGACCGTTAAGCATCCTGACCTGCGCCGGGTGCGGGCCTCTAATTTATTGAAAAATATTAATTATCTAGGCTTGGAGGGGTCGGTTGGCCGTTTGACTGCGGGGGAGTTCTGCGAAGCGCCAGCCTTGCGCTCAATCGCGTCCATCATCACGCGCTGGCTTTCGTAGAAGGACTGACGCTTGGGTCGCCGCAACAGTAACCGCCGCCAGAAAGATTGATGTCTCATTGTAAGCATCCCTTGCGGTGTGCATCTCTATGAGCAGGTCCTCCACTGAAACTAGCATAGCACTATGAAGCTTTATTGCATCTGCGAAGAACCGAAATTTGCCAGTCCCGTTGACTTTTTTTGAGCACAGAGCGATTTGACCGCTATACCAAATCTGGGGTGAACCGGCGAGAAATACATAGAGACAATAAATCCATATACGAAATTACATATACTTAGGGCCAAGAGCTGATGTTCTTTATTCAGGGTTTGAAGTAAAATCTCAGCAATTCTTAAGAGAAAAGGTTAACGTCCCATAAGCCCTTGTCGTGGCATATGTTCTTCCGCTTGGTCTGTTTGAGATAGGGTTCAGACCGGAATGATACTGGCCGAATAAGGGGTCGGCTGATAAAACCCCGATGATCATCAAGGCGTGCCGGTCTTCAGGTACGCCACCTATCCGGACAAAAGACATGAACGACGACGACGAAGGCCGCGTGGCCACTATCGAGCGCAGGACCAAGGAAACTGAAATCTTTGTCGCGCTCGATCTGGATGGCACAGGTGAGTATGACGTTGAGACCGGCATCGGGTTTCTCGACCACATGCTTGAGCAACTGTCCCGTCATTCGCTGATCGACCTCAAGGTGCGCGCAGTCGGCGACCTGCACATCGATTTTCACCACACGACCGAAGACAGCGGCATTGTCATCGGCGAGGCGGTTCGCCGCGCACTCGGTGATTTCAAAGGTATCCGCCGTTACGCGACCGCGACCATCCCGATGGACGAAACCTGCACCCGCGTCTCCATTGATGTGTCGCAGCGCCCCTATCTTATCTGGAAGGTGAACTTCACCAAGCCGAAGCTCGGTGACATGGATACGGAACTCTTCAAGGAATGGTTCCAGGCCTTCGCCCAGAATGCCGGCATCACGCTCCATATCGAAAATCTCTACGGCGACAACAATCACCATATTGTCGAAAGCTGCTTCAAGGGTCTGGCGCGTGCGCTGCGTGATGCAATCGAAATCGACCCGCGCACGTCCGATCGCATTCCCTCGACCAAAGGCAAACTGGGCAGCTGACCAGTTTGTCCCGCAGACGGAGGCTGGCGTTTTTGCAGCCTTTGTCCTAGATAGAACGAAATGGTGAGGGTCCTGCGTTAGGGCCCCGTCGTCAGGGTTCTAGGAAGACGGTGATGCGCTCATACACGGTTCACGAGCTGAGCGGTGCCCCGGCCGATGGCGAGGGTATAGTTCTGGTGCGCGAGGGCTTCAGCTGGCCCGCCGCCGTCTTTGCGCTCGTCTGGCTCATCGTCAAACGCCAATGGGTTGTCGCCGCCTTTTATTTCGCTCTGTCGGTACTGCTGACCGCCGCCGCCAAATGGTTCGCGGCAACCGACGTCTTGTTGTCAGTCATGACCATAGTGCTGCAGGGATTTCTGGGCGTCGCCGCTCATGACCTCATGCGCTGGACATTGGCGCGACAAGGCTACCGAGAGATCGGTGTCGCTTCGGCGAGCGATCTGCAGGAAGCCGAACGTGATTTCTTTCGCCACTGGACCGGTCCGCTTAATGCCTCGGCTCCTGCGGCTACGCCGTCGCTCTCGGCGCCTGTCTGGCCGCGTAAAGCCGTATCAGACGAGCACGTCCCCCTTGGCCTGTTTCCGCATCCGGGGAACTAGATCATGCAGCTTGTGACGATCATTGATTACGGATCGGGAAATCTCCGCTCCGCGGCCAAGGCCTTTGAACGCGCCGCGCGCGAAAGCGGTCACGATGCGAAAATTCTGGTGACGGGTTCGCCGGATGATGTGCGCAGCGCGGACCGTATTGTCCTGCCGGGCGTCGGCGCCTTCGGCGATTGCCGCGCCGGGCTCGATGCCATTGACGGCATGGTCGAGACGCTCGACGAATGTGTGCGCGGTAAGGCGCGACCCTTTCTCGGTATTTGCGTCGGCATGCAATTGATGGCGACGCGCGGCATCGAGTATGGCGTGCACAAGGGTCTGGGCTGGATCGAAGGCGATGTCAGCGCCATCACACCCGACGACCCCGAATTGAAAATTCCGCATATGGGCTGGAACACGCTTACGCAAATAAAGCCGCATGTTCTCCTCGACGGGATTGAAACCGGCGACAAAGGACTGCACGCCTATTTCGTTCACTCCTATGCCATGCGTCCGGCAGATGACACAGACCTCGTCGCCCGCACCGATTACGGCGGGCCAGTGACGGCAATGGTTGCGCGCGGCAATATGGCGGGCACGCAATTTCACCCTGAAAAGAGCCAGACCCTCGGGTTGCAGCTCATCGGCAATTTTTTGAACTGGCGACCCTGAATGATCCTGTTCCCGGCCATTGATCTCAAAGACGGTAATTGTGTGCGGCTTGTGCGCGGGCTGATGGAACAGGCAACTGTCTTCAATGAAAATCCGGCCGCACAAGCCAAAGACTTTGTCGCGCAGGGTTTCGAATATCTGCATCTCGTGGACCTCAATGGTGCCTTTGAGGGCCGTCCGGTCAATGCAGGAGCGGTCGACGCAATCCTCGGAGCCATTGATATTCCGGTGCAGCTTGGCGGCGGTATCCGCGATCTTGCGACCATCGAGACATGGCTCGCCAAAGGCATCACGCGCGTCATCATCGGCACAGCAGCGGTCAAAAACCCCGCGCTCGTCATTGAGGCCTGCAAGAAATTTCCGGGCCGCATCGCCGTCGGGCTTGATGCCAAGGACGGGCTGGTCGCGACCGAAGGCTGGGCGGAAGTCTCAGACCTCACAGTGCTCGACATGGCCGCCCGCTTTCAGGACGCGGGCGTTTCGGCCATCATCTACACCGACATCGCACGTGACGGCGTGCTTGAAGGTCTGAACATCGACGCAACAGTGGCGCTCGCCAATGCCATCGATATTCCGGTGATTGCTTCGGGCGGTCTTTCCGACATCGAAGACATTCGCCGCCTGATCGCCGCCAATTGCAAAGGTCTCGAAGGCGCTATTTCGGGCCGCGCGCTTTACGACGGTCGCATTGATGTGGCGGTCGCCCTTCGCTTATTGAAGGACGCCGCCTGATGCTCAAAGCCCGCGTCATCCCCTGCCTTGATGTCAAAGACGGACGCGTCGTTAAAGGCGTGAACTTTGTCGATCTCGTTGATGCAGGTGATCCGGTAGAGGCGGCGCGCGCCTATGATGCGGCGGGGGCCGATGAATTATGCTTCCTCGACATCACAGCAAGTCACGAAGAACGCGCGACGATTTTCGATGTGGTCGCCAAAACGGCAGAACAATGTTTCATGCCGCTGACCGTCGGCGGCGGTGTGCGCACGGTCGAGGATGTGCGCAAACTGCTGCTCGCCGGCGCTGACAAAGTCTCGATCAACACGGCTGCCGTCGTGCGGCCCGAATTTGTGCGTGAGGCGGCGGAAAAATTCGGCAATCAATGCATCGTCGTCGCCATCGACGCCAAGGAAGTCGGCCCCGGCAAATGGGAAATATTCACCCATGGCGGGCGCACCCGCACCGGCATCGATGCGGTGGATTTTGCCCGTCAGGTGACAAGTCTCGGCGCGGGCGAAATTCTTCTCACATCTATGGATCGTGACGGATCGAAGGCGGGCTACAACATACCGTTGACGCGGGCTGTAGCCGACGCTGTCACAATTCCCGTAATCGCGTCCGGTGGTGTGGGCACATTGGATGATCTCGTCACCGGCATCAGAGACGGGCACGCAAGCGCGGTGCTGGCGGCCTCGATTTTCCACTTCGGGACCTATTCCGTCGGCGAGGCCAAAGCCTATATGGCGGCCCGCGGCATCCCCATGCGGCCCTGAAGCGCGGCGTATACGCAGCAATCACGATTGTGCCGTGGCGAAGCTTCAGGGCAGAATATGCCTGCGTGCCGACCCCCCCGTTGTTCTTGCGTGTCTCCCCCAGCCGCGAAGAAATTTTCCGATGATGGACCGCGAAATCGAACTGAAGCTCGAAGGTGATGCGGCGGCGCTGGCTCGTCTTGCGCGCCTGCGCAGCCGCGCCGGTCTGACGCGCACCAAAGCGAGCGCCAAGACCCTGCGTTCGGTTTACTTCGACACGGATGATTTCGCGCTGATGGCACATGGCTTTGCGCTGCGTGTGCGCCATGCTGGCCGCACCCGCATCCAGACCCTCAAGACGCCGCGCCGCAACGGCGGTCCCCTGAGTGATCGCGGCGAATGGGAACACGTGCTGGCAACCGGCAAGGACCGGCCTGATATCAATCATCTGCCGCCTGCGCTGCGCAGCCAGCTTGTGCGGCTTGCCGCTGCCGGTGATATCGAACCGCGCTTTGAGTCTGTCATCCGGCGCAGCACATCAAGTCTTTATACGGATGATGGTGGCGAGATCGAACTTGTTATTGATCAGGGGGCGATTGAAGCGGGCGACCGCGCGCTCCCCGTTCATGAAATCGAACTGGAACTGAAACGCGGTACGCGCGCCGACCTCTATCGCGTCGCTCTGCAACTGTCCGACATCGCACCTTTACGCATTGCTATCCGGTCAAAATCGGAGCGTGGCCGGGCGCTGGCGCGCGGTGAGAATGCCGCCTCCACGCGTGCGCCGGCGCTCCACATCACGCCGGGTGCAACGCTCGAAGATGCATATGCCATCGTGCTCAATCACTGCCTCGCTCATCTTTTGGCCAATCAGGCCGCCGCGCTTGATGCGAGCGCGCCCGATGCTCTGCACCAGATGCGCGTGGCGCTCCGGCGCTTGCGCTCGGCGCTTTTGGTTTTCGGTCGCGTCATCGAAGGCGAGACGGAAGAGGATTTTATGCGCGAGGCCAAATGGCTGACGCGCGCCATCGGGCAAGCCCGCGACTATGATGTCTTTGTGTCCGGCACCATGGCTGCGGCAAGCGAGGGCGCAGAAGACGAAAAGCTGGATAGGCCCATGCAGGCGCTGGCACGGTTTGCGGCAAAACGGCGCGACGAGGCTTGGGCGGAAGCACGCGCTGTGATGGCCGGACCGCGGGCGACGCGTTTCATTCTTCGTCTTGCTCTCTATCTGGAAACGCGCGGCTGGCGGACAGACGCCACGCCATCGCGTCTTGCTGCACTTGAAAAACCTGTCGCCAAATTTGCCGCCGACGCGCTCGATCGCCGGTTGAAATCCGTGACGAAGCTCGCGCGCGACATTGACGGGCTTGAGGTCAGTGATCGCCATGAGTTGCGCAAGCGGCTGAAGAAGTTCCGCTATACGGCGAGCTTTTTCACCGGCCTCTATGCCGCGGAGGTGACAAAATCCTATCTGCGGCGCCTCATTGATCTCCAGAACGTATTCGGCTCGCTCAACGATCTTGAAACAGCGCGAACTATTGTTAACGAGCTGAGCGGCCATGGCCGCCGCTTCGTCGCGCCTGGTGCGCTGCTTCTGCGCCGCTATGAAGCGCAAGCCGTGCAGGACTGGCATGCGGCACTCAATATGTGGTCTGCCTTTCGCAGCGAACCACTATTTTGGCGTTGATGAATTCCATTACTCCGGGCGCCTTCAAATTGTAGCTAAGCATCTACAACTGAACATTTTTTCTACCGTCTTAAGATTATCTGAAGGGTGCCACCCTAGGATCGGAGGTTCAGTCCGATGTGTACGGGGATCAGGTCTCCGGAAGGGTATGTCTATGTCTGCCAATGCTGGTCCCGCGAGTCCCGAGACACCGCAAGCCCACAAGCCGGCGAACAAGGAACCGCAAGCGATTATCGGACGTCGCCTGAGCCAGGAAGCGATTGTCAAACTTTGTGAATTGAACAACCGCTACCTCAAAGGCGTGCCGCATGGCTGGTGCGTGGTGATGAAAGATTGTGATCTGTCGGGTCTCGATTTTCGCGGGCTCAACTTTTCGCATGCCCATTTTATTGCCTGCTCATTTGAGAATGCCAATCTGGAAGACGCCCGTTTCATCGGCACAAATTTATTCAGCGCCAATTTTGACGGGGCGAACCTGACACGCACGGATTTCTCGCAGGCCGATCTGCGCGGCGCATGTTTTGAAAATGCTGAATTGCAGGATGCGCAGTTGCAGGGCGCGGATTTGCGCCGTGGCGTTGTCATCCGCGCCGACGGCATGCAGAGCAATCGCGAGAACTCGAGCTTCCGCAATGCAAAACTACGCGGCACCAAACTCGCAGAGTGCAAGCTCCACGGGGCTGATTTTGAAGGGGCCGCCCTGACCGGCGTCAATCTTCAAGGGGCCGATCTGCGCGGCGCAAATTTCGCCGGTGCCGAACTTACCGGTGTCGAACTCTCAGGCGCCAATCTGTCGGACGCCGATTTCCGCCGTGCCGTCATGGACGAGGCGACAACCAACGCCGGTGACATGATGCGCGCGACCAAGGCCCGCACTGCGCCCGGTCCCGAGCGTATGGCCAAAATGTTTGAACAGCATATTGTCTGGATTCAGACGAGCCAACGCTCAGGTCACCGCGCCGATTTCTCACATATGGATTTGAGCCGCGTCGATTTCAGTCGCTCGGTGCTGGCGAGCGCCCTCTTCAAGGGTGCGATCCTCGCCGACACCAATTTTGAGCACGCTATTCTCGCCGCCGCCGATTTCCGTGATGCCATTCTGCTGCGGGCCAATCTGACCAATGCCGATTTGCGCGGTGCTGACCTGCGCGGGGCCGATCTCAGAGAAGCCACCAAGACCAACGCCAAGATGGGTGAAATGGCCGGCATCAAGCTCGCCACAAGGACCTGAGCAGACATCATATTTATCCTGCCCTTTGCCAAAGCCCCTGCGTTCTGCTCCCTCAAATGGCGATTGTGACGCTTCTCTGGCATAGGCTGGTCAAATCTGCTAGTCAGAGCCGCCGTAGAACGCCCCTGTCGGGCGTGCGATTGGGCGGCTTTTGTTCGACGGGGATGCCAGCATGGCAGTCGATGCCACTGAGTTAGACCGGCTTTTCAAGGTCATTGCGTCGCGCAAAGGCCAGGATGCCTCATCGTCCTATACTGCCAAGCTCATCGCCGGTGGTCCGGCGCTCTGTGCCCGAAAGCTGGGTGAGGAAGCCATTGAGACGGTGATTGCGGCGTTGGGCGACGACCCTAAGGCAGTGATCAGCGAAAGCGCCGATCTCCTCTATCATTGGCTGGTGACATTGGCCTCTGTCGGCGTGAACCCTGCCGATGTCTATGAAGAGCTGGCGCGCCGCGAAGGCCGTTCCGGTCTCGACGAAAAAGCATCCCGCAGCACGGACGGATCCAAAGCATGAGCATCGCCGGTGACAGCCCTGTGAATGTCCCGACCAATGTCGCGACAGACGCTCAGGACACGACTTCGCCATACCGCAGCTTCACCGCTGCCGAATGGGGCAAGTTGCGCAAAGATACGCCGCTGCCGCTGAGCGAAGCCGAGCTTGAAGAATTGAAAGGTTTCGGCGAACGCGTTTCGCTCGACGAGGTGAGCGAGATTTATCTGCCGCTGTCGCGTCTGATCAATCTCTATGTGCGGGAGACGCAGGAACTTTACCGCGTGACCTCCGATTTCCTCGGTCACGCACAGGCCAAAGTACCCTACATTATCGGCATCGCCGGATCGGTCGCCGTCGGCAAGAGCACGTCAGCACGTATCATGCGCACGCTGCTTGCCCGATGGCCCAATCATCCCAAGGTCGATCTTATTACGACCGACGGGTTTCTCTATCCGAACCGCGTGCTCGAAGAGCGCAAGATGATGGACCGCAAGGGCTTTCCTGAAAGCTTTGACGCACGCCGCCTCATTCAGTTTCTATCGGATGTCAAAGCCGGTGCGCGCAATGTCGAAGCGCCGGTCTATTCGCATTTTTCCTATGATATTGTGCCGGACGAAACCATTGTGGTCGATCAACCCGACATCCTGATCGTCGAAGGGCTCAATGTGCTGCAGCCGTGGAAGCCCGCAGACGGTGAAGCCCCGCAGCCCTTCGTGTCCGATTTTTTCGACTTCTCGATCTATCTCGATGCGGATGAAAGCGCGATCCGTCGCTGGTATATCGAGCGCTTTCTGAGCCTGCGCTTAACGTCTTTCAAAGACCCGGACGCTTTTTTTCACCGTTTTGCCAAATTGTCGGACGAGGAAGCGGTCGCAACCGCCGACGGTATCTGGACCTCGATCAATCTTGCGAATCTGCGTAAAAATATTTTGCCGACGCGCCAGCGGGCGCAGGCGATCCTCATTAAAGGTGAGGATCACCGCATCCGCGATGTGATGTTGCGTAAACTTTAAAGACGCTCGCTCAAAGACCTTTTTGAGCGGCGAGTTCCTTCAGCGACACAAGCGGGCGCGGCCCGTAATGGCTGATGATTTCAGCTGCCGCCATCGCGCCATATTGTCCGCATTTGACGGGGCTCATCTGACGCGCGAAGCCGTAGAGAAATCCGGCGGCAAAGAGATCGCCCGCGCCTGTCGTATCAACGACCTTTTCGACTTTGTCAGCCGCAACCTTGTGTGCTTCGCCATCCGCAAGGATCACGGCACCGTTCGCAGAGCGTGTCACGGCTGCGTGTTTGCATTCCTTGCGCAGCTGCGCAAGCGCGTCGTCGAATGATGTCGTTTCATAGAGTGAAAGAAGTTCGCTCTCATTGGCAAAGAGAAGATCAATTTCGTTTTTGACGAGATTGCGGAATTCACTTCTGAAGCGGTCAACGCAAAAACTGTCAGACAGCGTAAGCGAGACAACGCGCCCCGCCTCGCGCGCGATTTTGGCAGCCTTCAGAAAAGCGTCTTTCGCGCCCTGCTGGTCCCAGAGATAGCCTTCCATATAGGTGACGGCGGAGGCCTTGATCACATCAGCGTCAATGTCATCGGGTGTGAGGTTTTGCGCGGCACCCAGAAACGTGCTCATCGAGCGTTCGGCGTCAGGCGTCACAAGCACAAGGCAGCGGCCGGTCGGCACGCCGCCGGTTGCGATCTTCGATGGGAAGGCAACGCCGAGTGTTTTGATATCATGGACAAAAACATCGCCGAGCTGATCCTTTTTGACCTTGCCGAAAAACGCGCCCGTGCCGCCCAATGAGGCAAGGCCTGCGATTGTATTGGCGCAAGAACCGCCCGAGCTTTCAATCGCTGTGCCCATCGCGCCATAAAGCGCGTCGGCGCGGTCAGCATCGATGAGCGTCATGCCGCCCTTCTGAATGCTCTGGGCGCTCAGAAACGCATCATCGGCATTGGCAATCACATCGACCAGCGCATTGCCGATACCGGCAACGTCAAATTTCAATTCGCTCATATTGTAAGGCTCTGCTTTTAGAAAGGGCGGGAAAGGCGGCGCGAGTATAGGCAAGCCCCGCCCTATCTCCAAAGGCTCATCTGGCGTTGCACCTCAGAGCCAGCGCCGCGTCTTCTTGCAATAATCAGCATATGCCTGCCCGAACGTCTCGGCCATCACCGGCTCCTCAAAGGCGATATACCAGCGGTCGGCGACGATGACGAAACCTGCGGCAATGCCAAGCCCCACGTAGCTGTCGAGCGCAAGGGCGCTGCCCGTGAGCGCCAGCGCGAACCCGAGATACATGGGGTTCCGCGACAGGGCGAAAAGTCCGTCGGTAACGAGGCGGTTGGGTTTGAGGAATGTATTGATATTGGTCTTGCGGCGGCTGAATTGACCGGCACCCGAAATGGTCAGAAACACGCCGACAAGCGCCAGTACGATACCGGCAAAGAGCATCACACCATTGGCAAAGATCGGACGTGGCGAAAAGATCACGTCATATCCGACCATGACCACGAGGCAGATCTGGAACAGACGCGGCGGCAATAGAGATTGTTGCATCGGTGCCCTCCTCCAAAGGCGATGAAAGGCCGCCAGCGGGCGCAATCCCCGTTTCTCCCTTTCGCGGCTTTCTTGAGATTTGGACAAGCGCACACTAGGTTGCAAGAGTTGTTTTTCGCCTGCCGGAGATCCGCCCATGTTCACCGACGCGCTGCGCGCCTTTTCTCAGGTGTTTTCAAAACCCTTTCGTCGTGTTTTCTGGCTCTCGCTGCTGAGCACCATCGTGGTGCTGGCGCTTTTCGGTGCAGGCGGGCAATGGGCGCTTGAGGCCCTGCCGCAATTCGGCGTCGGCTGGGCGGATATCACGCTTGAGTGGATCGCCCGGTTTTTCGCAATTGTGGTTTTGATCCCGCTTGTCCATCCCGTCGTGTCGCTCGTCGCAGGATTGTTTCTCGAGCGCATCGCGGCCATCGTCGAGGAAGAGGATTACCCGACGCACCGTCCGGGCCGTGATCAGCCTTTTCTGCAATCACTCCTCGTCTCGGTGCGTTTCACGCTGGTGCTCATCGCGGTCAACATCGTGGCGCTGCCTTTCTATCTCCTGCCTGGCGTCAATCTCGTGCTTTTCTGGATCATCAACGGTTATCTTCTTGGGCGGGAATATTTCGAGCTTGTCGCGCTTCGCCACATCGAACTGGAGGATGCGCGCGCCTTGCGCCGTCGCCACAAGTTGCGCATCTTTGTAGGCGGTGTAGTGGTCGCGGGGTTTGCCACCGTGCCTTTTCTCAATTTGCTGACACCGCTTTTTGCCACCGCCTTCATGGTGCATATTTCCAAACGGATCGGACTGGCCTGATGTTGCGTTTCTCAAGTCTCTTGCTATTGAGCCTCGCCCTTGCCGGTTGTGCGGGAGGTACAGGTTCATCCGGTATCGGCATTGACAAACAGAACCTTGCCTCCGTCAATCCTTCGCAATCGCTGGGCAGTGGTCCTTTGACGCCGCAATCATTGCTTGGTGTTGCGCCCTCCGCCCTGTCGTCGCGGCTTGGTGCGCCTGCCTTTAAACGCGCCGAACCCGGTGCCGAGGTCTGGCAATATAGCGGCGGAGATTGCGCGCTCTTTGTCTATTTTTATAAAACCGGTAGCGGCGCTTTGGCGTCTGCTTATGTGGATGCGCGCAAGTCGCAGGGCGGCGCGACAGACACGGCCTCTTGCCTAAGCCGTGTGATAAATGCGCGCGGCACGCCCGTCTCCTGATGCGTCAGGCGGCGGTTGTCTTGGCCTTGAAGCGGCAGAGATCAGCAACCTTGCAGTTGAAGCACAAGGGTTTGCGGGCAATACAGACATAGCGTCCGTGCAGGATCAGCCAGTGATGCGCATGCATCCGGTAGGCAGCGGGCACCACTTTCAATAATTTTTCTTCAACTTCGACAACGTTTTTTCCCGGCGCGAGACCCGTGCGGTTGCTGACGCGAAAAATATGCGTGTCGACCGCGATAGTCGGCTCGCCAAAGGCGACATTGCGCACGACGTTGGCGGTCTTGCGTCCGACGCCCGGTAGCGCTTCAAGTTCTTCTTGCGTGCGCGGGACCTCACCGCCGTGACGTTCGATCAGCAGACGTGACAGTTCCATCACGTTTTTCGCTTTGGTACGAAAAAGCCCGATGGTCTTGATGTGATCGGTGAGATGGCCAATTCCGAGCTTCAGCATCTTGTCGGGCGTATCGGCAATGGCAAAAAGTTTTTCGGTCGCCCTGTTGACGCCCTTGTCGGTCGCTTGTGCCGATAACACGACAGCAACAAGCAGTGTGAAAACATTGCTGTAGCGCAATTCCGTTTCAGGCTCAGGCGCGCCCGCCGACAGGCGCTCGAAGAACGCCTCGATTTCGGGCTTCTTCATCTGTGGCGTCGGTCGGGGTGCGGGCTTCAACATGGGAGGAATGCCCTTCGTGCCTTAATGCGCCTCGCGCTCGATCAGTTTTTCTTTCGAGAGCACATTGCCCTTATCGTCGAGCTTGTAAACGATGGGTGCGCCGGTCGCGATATTTACATTCAGAATTTCGGCCTCGGACAGTTTGTCGAGCACCATCACCAGCGCACGCAATGAATTGCCATGCGCAGCAATCAGCACGCGTTCGCCTTTGAGTACGCGCGGCATGATCTCTGCGTTGAAATAAGGAAGCACGCGTTCTGCCGTCATCTTGAGGCTCTCGCCGCCGGGCGGCGGAATGTCATAAGAGCGGCGCCAGATATGAACCTGTTCCTCGCCCCATTTGGCGCGCGCATCGTCCTTGTTGAGGCCCGACAGATCGCCGTAGTCGCGCTCGTTCAAAGCCTGATCGCGGACAACCGGCAGGTCGGACTGGCCGAGCTCTTCAAGCACCAGCCGGTTGGTTTCCTGCGCGCGTGTCAGCACCGATGTGTAGGAAACATCGAATTGATAACCAGCGGCCTTCAGCGCCTGTCCTGCTTCGCGCCCTTCAGCAATGCCCTGTTGCGTCAGCGCCGGATCGCGCCAGCCTGTGAACAGGTTTTTCTCGTTCCATTCGCTTTGACCATGACGGACGAGAACCAGCAGATTTGACACGCGCGTAATCCCTTATCGTTTGGAAAAAAATCAGCAGAAGTTTCAGTCGAGCCCAAGGACGTCGGCCATGTTGAAAAGACCCGGCCCCTTGCCCTGTCCCCAGACGGCGGCCTTGATCGCGCCGCGCGCAAAGATCGCGCGGTCTTCGGCAATATGGCCAATGGTGATGCGTTCCGATGGTCCGGCAAAAACCACCTGATGGTCACCGACGACACTGCCGCCGCGTAAGGCAGCAAATCCGATAGCACCCTCTGCACGTGCACCTGTCTGTCCGTCGCGGCCGCGCTCCGAATTTTCACTGAGCGCGATGCCGCGTCCCTCGGCAGCCGCTTGGCCTAGAAGGAGCGCGGTGCCCGATGGCGCATCGACCTTATGGCGGTGGTGCATCTCGACGATTTCAATATCCCAGCTCGGGTCGAGCGCGCGGGCCGCTTGGCGCACAAGGCTCGCAATGAGATTGACGCCGAGGCTCATATTGCCGGACCGGATGATCGTGGCATGACGGGCCGCCGCCTCGACGCGTGCATTATCGTCGTCGCTCAATCCGGTCGTGCCGATCACGTGCACAATGCGCGCCTGCGCGGCAAGCCCCGCAAAAGCGACCGTGGCGGCAGGCACGGAAAAATCGATCAGCGCATCCGCATCCTTGATCACAGACAGAGCGTCGTCGCTCGCGTAGAGATTCAGCGGCGTGCCGAGGCCGCCGAGAATGCCAAGATCAGTGCCTAGATGCGGCGAACCCTTGGCCTCAATGCCACCGGCAATTACAGCGCCCGGCATGGCGTCGATGAGGCTGAGCAGCGTCCGGCCCATGCGACCGCCGACGCCCGTCACCGCGATCTTTACATCTGCGCCCATGATCTCATCCGGTCTTTTGCGGGGGACAGCCCCCGTTTCAATCTGGATTTGGGGTATAGCAGGGGCAAGGGCACAAAAAAAGACCCGCCTCTGTACCAGAGGCGGGTCAGTTTAAGGACGTTCGGGAGAGACTTACCAGTCGAGCTGTAGACGCGACTGAACGATGTTGTAGGTTTCGTCCTTAGCGGCGGTGTAATCGACATCGGCGCGTATGTAATTGAGCATCAGGCGGACATTGGGGTTGAAATAGTAATTAGCACCCAGCGTCACGTTGTTTTCGGTGCCGCGACGGGCATCGGTAAGTGCCGGATCATCGAGATCAAGATGGCTGAAACGGGCCGCCAACTGGATCGCATTGGTGGCCTTAGGGCGGCCGAAGGTACCGCTTTTGACGCCGTAGTTGCGGCTTTCGCCTGTGACGAACCATGAGGCTTCGGCGTAACCACCCTCAGTGCTGACGGAGGCAAGACCATTGGCGCGGGTGATTTCCGACCAGCTATATTCGCCTTGCACGCTCACAGGACCGAAGACAGCAGCCAGTTCAGGACCGAAACGAACCTCGTTGACGGGGCTTGAGATATTGCCGGTGCGCAGCACTTTTTCGGCGGCATGGGCTTCCGGACGCTGTTCAAATTTTGTCGTCGCGCTGGATTCAAAGCCGCGATAAGAGCCGTTGAGGCCGATATGCACGAGGCCCGAACCGATTTCGGGGGCAATATAGGCGCGGCCTGTCGTTGACCAGTCGCTGCTTTCGCCGACGCCGCCGTTAGCAACGCCAGGCGTGAAGAAGCCACCCTGAACGCCAAAGAGCTTGCCGTCCGTATAGGTCGCGCCGACGCCCATTACCTGTGACGGCGTATAGATGCTGGCGAGCGAGGCTTCCATAAACGTGCTGTAATTGTCCGAGCTCAGGTTCTCAAGACCATAGAATTCTTTGAAGTGACCGGCGCGGAAGGTAAGCCCCTTGGCCAGATCGGTTTCGATATAGGCGTCGGTAATCGAAACGACGTTACCGGCATAATCGGCTTCAAGCTTGTATCTCCAGTCGCCGAACATCTTGCCGGCAACCGCCAGACGGACACGGCGGAATTCCATGCCATTGCCCATCGGGTTAACCGTCGAGGCATCGTCGTCAATGGCATAGGCGTCGGCCTGAATGCGGCCAGAAATGCCCATCGCGAATTTGCCGTCGCGACTTTCCATTTCGAGTTTTGTGTCGCTGAAGACCGGCATCTTATCGATCTCGGCGGTTTTGACTTCCATCGCGGCGATCTTGGCGTCGCGGGCGACCACCTCGGCGCGCAATTCTTTCAGTGCGGATTCAAGAGCGGCGATGCGCGCGTTGACATTATCGTCGGCGAATGTGGCACCGCTCGCACCGAGCGTCAGCGTGGCAACGGCGGCCATCGTCAAAATACATTTCTTCAGGAATTTCATAGCGAGCCTCTGTTCTGCGTCCACCTTCTGTGACGTTCGGAGGCAATGTGGCGGGCAAACGATAAAATTCTGGCGACCAGCGTCGCGCGTGATCGTTTACTTTTGAGAAAGGTCGGCGGACGAGTGGGCAACCCCGATGTGAAAAAGGCCCCGCACGTCATGTGCGGAGCCTTGTCAGTTAAACGCGGGATCGGCGCCTCGTCTTACGACTGAAATCCGTCCCAGAAATCTTTGACCTTGGCAAAGAAGCCGGAGCTTTCCGGATTGGTATTGAGGTCGGAAATGCCGTCGAACTCGCGCAGCAATTCTTTTTGCTTCTTGCTGAGCTTGATCGGGGTTTCAACGGTCGTTTGGATGTAGAGATCACCCGTCTCACGCGAATTCAGCACCGGCATCCCTTTGTCCTTCAATCGGAACTGACGGCCGGTCTGCGTGCCTTCTGGAATTTTGAGTTTGAAGCGTTTGCCGTTGAGCGTCGGCACTTCAATCTCGCCGCCAAGGGCCGCGACAGTCATCGAGATCGGCACGCGGCAAAAGAGGTCGGCACCATCGCGCTGGAAAATGTCGTGAGGTCGCATGGAGAGGAAAATATAAAGATCGCCCGCAGGTCCGCCATGCATACCGGCGTCGCCCTCGCCCGACAGGCGGATGCGTGTGCCGTCTTCAACGCCTGCAGGGATATTGACCGACAGCGTGCGTTCTTTTTCCGTGTGGCCTGCGCCGTGGCAGGTCTTGCAAGGCTTCTCGATGAGTTGGCCGCGCCCGTGGCAGGTCGGGCAGGTGCGCTCGACCGTGAAGAAGCCCTGAGAGGCGCGTACCTTGCCGTGGCCGGCGCAGGTCGAACAGGTAACGGGTTTGGAACCGGGTTCTGCACCCGAGCCGTGGCAGGTGTCGCAGGCAACGGATGAAGGCACGCGCACTTGCGCTTTCTTGCCCTCGTAAGCTTCCTCCAGCGAGATTTCCATATTGTAGCGCAGGTCCTGCCCGCGCGAGCGCCCGCCGTCCGAACGCCGTCCGCCTCGTCCGCCCATGAACTCGCCGAACAGATCGTCGAAAATGCCCGACATAGACGCGCCGAAATCGCCGCTGAAACCCGGATGTCCCTGACCGCCGCGCGGCCCGCCGCCTTCAAAAGCGGCATGACCGAATTGGTCATAGGCCGATCGTGACTGATCGTCTTTCAGCACGTCATAGGCTTCGTTCAGTTCTTTGAATTTCTGCTCGGATGCCGCGTCACCGGGATTGCGGTCGGGATGAAGAATCTTCGCCTGACTGCGATAGGCCTTCTTCATTTCCTCCGCGCTCGCCCCGCGGGCGACGCCTAGCACATCATAGAAATCACGTTTGGACATAGAATATTTCGTCTCTGCAAAGTCAGACGCCCCGGCAAGGAAAACCTCACCGGGGCGCTGTCATGCGTGTTTTGAGTTGAACGGCATGGGCGGAGCCCCGGAAAGGATCAGGCGTTGTCGCCCTTGTTCCGGTCAGCTTCGTCCACCTCTTCGAAATCAGCGTCGACAACATCGTCGTCTTCGTCCGACTTGTCGGAGGCTGCTGCTGCACTCGCGTCAGCATTGGCGGCGGATTCCTGCGTCGCCTTGTAGATGGCTTCACCGAGCTTCATGGCGACCTGCGTGAGCGCTGCTGTCTTCGTCTTGATGTCTTCCGCAGAACCGCTTTCAAGCGCGGCCTTCAGGTCGGCAACACCGCTTTCGATCTCGCCTTTGACTTCGGCAGGAACAGCGTCTGAATGTTCGGCGAGCGACTTCTCAGTTGAGTTGATCAGCGCGTCCGCGTGATTGCGCGTTTCGACTTCTTCGCGCTTCACTTTGTCTTCAGCCGCATGCGCTTCCGCGTCTTTGACCATCTGCTCGATGTCTTTTTCAGACAGGCCGCCGGAGGCCTCAATGCGGATTGTCTGTTCCTTGTTGGTCGCTTTGTCTTTGGCGGCCACATTGACGATGCCGTTGGCGTCGATGTCGAATGTGACTTCGACCTGCGGCACGCCGCGCGGTGCCGGCGGAATGCCGACGAGATCGAACTGACCGAGGATTTTATTGTCAGCCGCCATTTCACGCTCGCCCTGGAAGACGCGGATCGTGACAGCGTTCTGATTATCGTCAGCGGTCGAGAAAGTCTGGCTCTTCTTGGTCGGGATCGTCGTGTTGCGATCGATGAGACGCGTGAAGACGCCGCCCAATGTTTCGATGCCGAGCGACAGCGGTGTCACGTCAAGCAGCAGCACGTCTTTGACGTCGCCCTGCAACACACCGGCCTGAATGGCAGCGCCCATGGCGACCACTTCATCGGGGTTCACCGACTTGTTGGGTTCCTTGCCGAAGAACTGCTTCACGACTTCCTGAATTTTCGGCATGCGGATCTGACCGCCGACGAGAACGACTTCGTCGATCTGAGCCGCTGTCACGCCTGCGTCCTTCAAAGCCTTTTTGCAAGGCTCGATGGTGCGCTGGATCAGATCATCGACAAGCGCTTCAAGTTTGGCGCGTGTGAGCTTCATCGTCAGATGCTTCGGACCCGATGCGTCTGCGGTGATGAAGGGCAGGTTCACTTCGGTCTGAGCGGCAGATGAAAGTTCGATCTTCGCTTTTTCAGCCGCTTCCTTCAGACGCTGTAGTGCGAGTTTGTCGCCCTTCAGATCAATGCCGGATTCTTTTTTGAATTCGTCAGCGAGATAGCTCACGAGGCGCATGTCGAAGTCTTCACCGCCCAAGAATGTGTCGCCGTTCGTCGCCTTTACTTCAAAGACGCCGTCGCCGATTTCAAGGATCGAGATGTCGAACGTGCCGCCGCCCAAGTCGTAAACGGCAATGATCTGACCGTCCTTCTTGTCGAGACCATAGGCGAGCGCTGCTGCGGTCGGCTCGTTGATGATGCGGAGAACTTCGAGGCCGGAAATCTTACCCGCGTCCTTCGTCGCCTGACGCTGGGCGTCGTTGAAATAGGCGGGGACTGTGATGACGGCCTGTGTCACTTTTTCACCGAGATAGGCTTCGGCGGTTTCTTTCATCTTCTGCAGAATGAAAGCGGAGATTTGTGAGGGGGAGTATTTTTCGTTCTGGGCTTCGACCCATGCATCGCCATTGTCGGCTTTGACGATGTTGTAGGGCACCATGCCTTTGTCTTTTTGCGTCGTCGGGTCAGCGTAAGCGCGACCGATCAGGCGCTTGATGGCAAAGAGCGTGTTGGTGGGGTTGGTCACAGCCTGACGTTTGGCCGACTGGCCGATCAGACGTTCGCCGTCATTGGAAAAGGCCACAATCGACGGCGTGGTGCGCAGGCCTTCGGAGTTCTCAATCACTTTCGGCGTGGCGCCGTCCATCACTGCAACGCAGGAATTGGTTGTGCCAAGGTCGATGCCGATTACTTTTCCCATATCGATGGTCCTCTTTCTCTGTAGCAGGCCGGACGGGCCCCGGGGTATCAGGGCACCCGCGCGTCGGCTTTGGGCGTTTTTGACCGCACCCAAGGCCTGTTCCGGCCCCCATAGGGGTCCGTTAGGGGTTGAACATGTTGCGCTCTATATAGGTTTGGCTGCCGTTGCCCGCAAGCCGTCATGCGGTATTTGCGCCACAGTTATTCGCCGCAGGCGCGTGTCGCACCCGCCTATACGAGGCCAAATCGCGCCAATCGCAGCGTCAGGGGGCTTTCCCTGCGCGGCGATTGGTCCGCTTTGCGATTAAATCTGGTGGTCTGGATAGACGTCATTCCACTCGCAGGGCTGGGCCTGCGGTGATTTTTCGCGGATCAATGCTTCAGCGACCTCGGCCGGTTTCATGTCCTTGCGCAAATCCTTAGCCTTGTCAGCGGCCTTCTCATGGCCATTGGCAGCGGCCAGCGCGAACCACATAAGGGCGAGAGGTTTGTTTGCAGCTTGTGTCGTCAGCAGAGCGCCGATTTTGGCCGGTCCGTTGACGCCGCGCACGAGGTCGCCGGAATAGATGCGGCCCAACTCATACTGCGCCTGCGCATTGTTCTGATTGGCGGCTTTGCAGAACCAATGCGTCGCTTTCTGATTGTTGAGGACGCCCATCGATCCGGCGATGGTGCAGCAATGTGCCTGCCCCATTTTCAACTGGGCGGCGACATCGCCCTGCGCGGCGGCATCCTCGTTCGACAGAATCTCGGCTTGATCGGCAGCGCGCGATGCGCCTTGAATGGCAGCAGCGGCGCAGCCGCTCAACGTGAAAAGCATGGCGGCAAAGATCAGAAACTTGTTCATGGCATTCCCCCCGTTTCACACCGGAGACGATCCCCGGCGGATAATTATGGTCATTAAATTAGCACGATCATTTCAACGGATGGCGATAATTCAGCGCATGTCTTCCCTCCTTTCCACATGCCGATGAGCGCGGGTCTGGAGACGGGGTTCGAGGGCGTGACGCTCTTTCCCGCAGTCCTTGATGGATCTGCGCAACGGGCGCTGCTGGCCGAGCTTGAGGCGGCATTTGCGCAAGCCCCACCCTATCGCCCGACCATGCCGCGCACCGGAAAGCCATGGTCGATCCGCCAGACGAACCTCGGGTCTTTGGGTTGGCTGTCCGGAAAGGATGCCTATTACTACGCCCCGCTCAATCCGTTAACGCAGGCTCCTTGGCCCGCCATACCGCCGGCCCTACTCGCACTTTGGGCTGAATTTGCCGGATATGAAGCCCCGCCCGAATGCTGTCTGGCCAATTTCTACGAAACCGACAAAGCCCGCATGGGGCTGCATCAGGATCGCGATGAGGAAGCGCTCGACGCGCCGGTTCTGTCGCTATCTCTTGGCGACACTTGTGTTTTTCGCATTGGCGGATTCGCCCGCAGCGACCCAACAAAAAGTCTCAGACTCGCGTCCGGCGATGTTTTGGTGCTCGGCGGGGCATCCCGCATGCGATTTCACGGTGTGGACCGGATTATTCCGGCATCGTCACAATTTTTGCCGCAAGGTGGACGCCTCAACCTGACGCTCCGGCGGGTGACAAAACCCTAAAGCCTGACTCAAAAATTGTGGTCTCGCCGTCAATAAGGTGCCCAGCCCGGCACCGGCGAAACGCTGAAAAGCCAGAGATGGCCGTAAAAGAAGCCCGCAAAAGCAGTAAGACCGAGAAGGATTCGCCACCAGCCAAGTTCGCCGATGGCGAGCCTGTTGCGTCCGGCGATAATGGCCGCAAAAGGCAGGTTCGAGGTTTGGGCAGCAAAGCCGGTCCAGCGGTCTCCGAGCGTTCGTTTCTTCTTTTCATCGAGCGATAGCGTGCCCAGTGCGGCGAGCAGCAGGTATGTCCCGAAGAATATCACCGAGGCGCGGTCCCCGTTGAGGGCGAGGTGCAAACCGGCCCAAAGGATCGCCGACCAGAGGAACGGATGGCGTGTGATCCTGAGCATGCCTTTGACTGTGTCGGGCTTGTCGAGCAAAGCTTCGGCACCCACCGCCGTCGGGTTCGGCGTCGTGAGCCCGATGAGGGCAAAGAGAAAAGCGACGAGCATGACGACGGGCGCGAGATGTGCGAGCCATTCCGGTGCCACCCAATAGAGCCGGTTGGGGAGCCCGTCGGTTGCGTTATAGGCCATGCAGAGCCAGGTGATGCCGCCGATGGAGGCAAGCGAGAAAAGCACGAGATAGACCCGCTCGCCGGTCACCCCGACAATGCGCCCGCGAAACGACGTACCTGAGACCAGCAAATGGAGGGCGAGAAAGAAAATGGCTGCAGCGGCGAGATTGAGCATGGGTTCCTCCGACCGGATCGATGAAGAATATAACGCTGTTATAAGCTAGGAGCGGACCCCGTTCTTCGCAAGGGGCAAAAGCGGGTCGTCCGATCCACTGCTTTCCTTTTGACGCACATCAAAGCTTAGGCCAGCGTGAGCACGGAACAAAAATCAAAAAACAGCAGAGCATGTGATGGCGGATAAGCGGCCCAATTTTCTGGTGATCGTTGCGGACGATCTTGGCTTTTCCGACATTGGTGCTTTCGGCGGTGAGATCGCGACGCCGCATCTCGACGCGCTTGCCGCCACCGGCCTGCGGCTCACTAATTTCCATTCAGCCCCAGCCTGCGCCCCGACACGCGCCATGTTGCTCACGGGGCTCGACCCTCACATCGCGGGTCTCGGCACGCATGAGGAAGTGCTGGCCAAAAGTCAGCGCGGCAAACCGGGCTATGAATGTTTCCTCAATGACCGTGTGGCGACCCTGCCCCAGCTCCTGACCGATGCGGGCTACATCACCCTCATGTCGGGTAAATGGCATCTCGGATCGACGCTGGAAACCTGCCCCGCGACCAGAGGTTTTGCACGCTCCTTCGCGCTTCTGCCGGGGGCCGCCAACCATTATGCGTCCTCCCCCAAAGCAGGCACCGGGTTTCCCAAGCAGGACACGCTCTACACCGAAGACCATGCCTTCACGGACTTGGCCGAAGATTTCTACAGCTCCGACGGGTTTACGACGAAGCTCATCGATTATCTCGACGAGCGGGCGGATAAGGCTCAGCCCTTCTTTGCCTATCTTGCCTTCTCTGCCCCCCATTGGCCGCTGCAAGCGCCAGACGATCTCATCGCCAAATACAAGGGCCGCTACGATGCGGGGCCGGACGCGCTGCGCGTGGAGCGGCTTGAAAAGCTGAAAGCGCGCGGGCTTTGTCCGCAAGACGTGAAGCCTCATCCGATTGTCGCCCGTAACAAACCGTGGGACGAAATGGATGCCGACGAACGCGCCCGCTCGGCCCGCGCCATGGAAGTCTATGCCGCGATGGTCGAGCGGCTCGACTGGAATGTCGGGCGTGTTGTGCAGCATCTGAAAGACACAGGCGAGTTCGACAACACACTCATTCTTTTCATGTCGGACAATGGCGCTGAAGGCGCGCTCATCGAAGCCGTGCCGGTCTTCGGGCCTTACCTGATGGATTTCATCGACCGGCATTACGACAATGCGCTCGAAAATATCGGTCGGCCCAATTCCTATGTCTGGTACGGGCCGCGCTGGGCGCAAGCCTCCACAGCGCCCTCGCGGCTTTACAAAACCTATACGTCCCAAGGCGGTATCCGCGTGGTGGCATTTGCCTCAGGCGCGGGCGTTGGCCGTCTGGATGAAGTCGGCGGCGCGTTTTCAACCGTCATGGATGTCATGCCGACATTGCTTGAAATGGCGGGCACCACGCATCCCGCCCCCGATTACAAAACCCGCAAAGTGGAGCCCATGATGGGCCGCTCGCTTGTGTCTTATTTGGCGGGCGACACAGAACAGGTTCACGCCGATGATGCGGTGACGGGCTGGGAGTTTTTCGGTCGTCGCGGCATCCGAAAGGGAAACTGGAAAGCGATCTGGATTCCCGCACCCGAAGGCACCGGCGACTGGCAGCTTTATGATCTGGAGCGCGATCCCGGCGAGACAGACGACAAGGCAACGGCCGAACCGCAACGGCTCGCCGAAATGCTCGCGCTCTGGGATGAGTATGTGGCGCGGACCGGCATCATCATGGTGCCGATCACGACCTGAATTTAAGCCTGAATATCGACGCCGCCGGATTTCGGAGCGCCCTCTTCGGCTTTGGCAACGCCGACGCGGGCGGCCCGCAGCAGGCGGTCACCGATCATGTAACCGGCTTCCACCACATGAACGACCGTGCCCGCAGGCTGGCCGCTGTTGGGGACTTCAAACATCGCCTCATGCAGATGCGCGTCGAAGCGGTCGCCCGCCAAAGGTGTGATTTCCTTGATGCCGTGGCGCTCGAAAGCCGCAAGCAACTGGCGTTCGGTAGCTTCAACGCCGTCGATCAGCGATTGCACGGTTTCGGGCGAGGCGGCGCGGTCTTCGGGCTTCAGCGCGGCGATGGCGCGGCGCAGATTGTCCGACACGATCACCATGTCGCCGGCAAATTTTTGGGCGCCGTAACGCTGCGCATCTTCCCTGTCGCGGATGGCGCGGCGACGGGTGTTTTCCGCTTCCGACATGGCGCGGAGCACTTTGTCTTTGAGCTCAGCATTTTCCTGCTGCAAAGCGACGAGCACGGCGAAGGGATCGGGCTCGGCTTCCGGTTCGTCGCTCTGTTCTTCCGCGCCCGCGCCGCCTGCTTTGGCGGCGGCATCGGCAGCGGCCAGAATGGCGTCAGCAGCGGCTTTCAGCGAAGCAGGGTCTTTCGCCTGCGGGGCCTCAGGATTGCCGTTGTTATTGTCTTGCTCGGTCATCACATCAAATCCGTCAGATTTTACGTCATCATATCAAAGGCATGCCCATAAAGCAGACGGCGTGCCTAGCCCCGATTTGGGGCAGGAACGCTGCAAAGTCAACCAAGCAGCGCAGGCCCGATGGACGCAGGGCAGTTCAATTGATGAGGCGGCCAACCAGTTTAGCCGTGTAATCGACCATCGGAATGATACGCGCATAATTGAGCCGCGTCGGCCCGATGACGCCGAGCACGCCCACCACCTGCTGGCGGCTGTCCATATAGGGCGAAATAACAAGCGACGAGCCGGACATGGAAAAAAGCTTGTTCTCCGAACCAATGAAAATCCGCACACCGTCGGCGCTTTCGGCAAGTCCCAAAAGCTGCACGAGGTCGCGTTTATTTTCCAGATCATCAAACAGAAGCCTGACGCGCTCAAGGTCCGCCATCGCGTGGACATCTTCCAAAAGCCGCGAGCGGCCGCGGACAATCAACGATTTGCCGAGCGGGTCATCGCGCTCAAGGGCGGTCGCGGGCTTCGCGCCCGACCATGTGGCAAGGCCCGATGAAATGACTTTGGAGGTCAGTTCGTTCAGCTCGACCTTCTGGAACTCCATCTCGCGGGCGAGAATGGTTTTGGCTTCCTCAAAGGTTTTGCCGCGCAGGCGCTGGTTGAGATAATTGGTGGCTTCGGTCAGCGCCGAAGGCGTGAGGCCCACCGGCACTTCGATGACGCGGTTTTCAACCTCGCCGCCCTCGGTGACGATGACGACCAGCGCGCGGCCGGGGTCCATGGCGACGAATTCGATGTGTTTGAGGGCTGCATCAAACTTCGGCGCGACGACGAAACCGGCGGCCTGGCTGAGGCCCGACATCATTTTGGAGGCCTCGTCGAGCACATCCTCGACGCTCTTGTGGGAGCCCGCGATCTGGCGTTCGATCTGGCCGCGCTCGTCTTCCGACAAGTCGCCGATTTCCAGCAACCCATCGACAAACATACGCAATCCGGCCTCGGTGGGCACGCGCCCGGCGCTTGTATGGGGCGAGAAAATGAGGCCCAGAGCCTCGAGATCCGACATCACATTGCGGATCGAGGCAGCCGAAAGCGACATCGGCAAATGTCGCGACAAAAAGCGCGAGCCGACCGGGTCACCGGTTTCCAGATAGGTCTCGACGACGCGGCGCAATATCTCGCGCGAACGCTCGTTGAGATCCTTGACGGCGACCATATGGCTTACGCGTCTCCTGCTTATGTCCCTGAAATCAGAAACGAATTTAGAAAGCTCCGGCGTCCGCGTCAATTCGCAGGCGCGCTACCCTTCCCTATTCTGTCGCCAAAGGCTACTAAAGCGCAGCCCTTTCAAAAGACACATCAGACATAAGCGAGGCCTTTCATGCGCCCTTCCGGCCGCGAGCCCCATCAGATCCGTGCCGTCAGCATCGAGCGCGGCGTCATGAAACATGCCGAAGGCTCCTGCCTGATCAAATTCGGTGACACCCATGTGCTTTGCACCGCAAGCCTTGAAGAGCGCGTGCCGCCCTTCCTCAAAGGCAAGGGCGCGGGCTGGGTGACGGCTGAATACGGGATGCTGCCGCGCTCCACCCATGACCGCATGCGCCGCGAAGCCGCCCAAGGCAAGCAGTCGGGAAGAACGCAGGAAATTCAACGGCTTATCGGTCGCTCGCTGCGTTCGGTTGTGGACATGAAGCTCCTTGGCGAGCGCCAGATATCGCTCGATTGCGACGTGTTACAGGCCGACGGCGGCACACGCACAGCGTCGATCACCGGCGCCTGGATCGCGCTGCACCAGTGCATCGGCTGGATGATGGAACGCGGAATCCTCACCCAGACCCCCATCAAAGACCACGTAGCCGCCATTTCCTGCGGTATTTACAAGGGCGTGCCCGTGGCCGACCTTGATTATGACGAAGATTCCACCGCCGACACCGACGCCAATTTTGTCATGACAGGCAAAGGCGGCATCTGCGAAATTCAGGGCACGGCGGAAGCTGAACCCTTCAGCGAAGACGAGTTGATGAAACTCATGGGTCTCGCCAAAACATCCATCGCCGAACTGGTTGAACTTCAGAAGAAGGCGATTGCGGGATGAGCCGGAAATTCGAGGATAAACAGCTTGTCATCGCTTCCCATAATCAAGGGAAGGTCTCGGAATTTCGCGAGCTTTTCAAGTCGTTTCCTGTCGAGTTAACGAGTGTTTCCGAGTTAAACCATGTCGAGCCTGACGAGACCGGCGACACGTTCCAAGCCAATGCCGAATTGAAGGCATTGGCGGCGGCGACCCGATCCGGTATCCCCGCTTTGGCCGACGACAGCGGGCTCTGCGTCGAAGCGCTGAACGGCCAACCGGGGATATATTCCGCGCGTTGGGCGGGTCCGCAAAAGGACTTCGACTTCGCCATGGAGAAGGTCCGTCTCGGCCTCGTCGAGGAAGGCACGCTCAATACGCGGGCCTATTTTATCGCCGGTTTGGCGCTGGCCTGGCCCGACGGTCATGTCGAATATTTCGAAGGCCGCGTTGACGGCGATCTCGTCTGGCCACCGCGCGGGCTGAAGGGCTTCGGCTATGACCCGATGTTTATCCCCGACGGCCACGAGATCACTTTCGGCGAAATGGAACCTGACGCCAAACACGCCATGTCGCACCGCGCCCATGCCTTCAAGCAATTGATTGATGCCTGTTTCAAGGGCTGAACCCCTTCCCACCTTGCCCGCCCCCACCGAAGGCGGTTTCGGCATTTATGTGCATTGGCCCTTCTGCCTGTCCAAATGCCCCTACTGCGATTTCAACAGCCACGTCGTCGCCAATGTCGATCAGACGCAATGGGCCGTGGCCCTCGTCCGTGAACTGACCTATATGCGGGACATCACAGGCCCCCGCCGCGTTTCATCCATTTTCTTCGGTGGCGGCACGCCCTCGCTGATGGAGGTTTCAACCGTCGAGGCCGTCATCGGCGCGATCCAGCGCCTCTGGCATGTGGATAATGACGTCGAGATTTCGCTCGAAGCCAACCCGACAAGCGTTGAAGCCACACGCTTTTATGGCTACCGCGCGGCAGGTGTGAACCGCTTGTCACTAGGCGTGCAATCGCTCGACGATAAGGAGTTGAAATTCCTCGGGCGTCTGCACACAGCCGAAGAAGCCCTGAAAGCCATCGGCCTCGCGCGCGATATTTTTCCGCGCCTCTCCTTTGATCTGATCTATGCGCGACCGGGGCAGACGCGCGAGGCATGGGCGCGTGAACTTAAACTCGCGCTTGCCCATGCGGTCGATCACCTCTCGCTCTATCAGCTGACCATCGAGGACGGCACGGCTTTCGCCAAGCTCTACGAGAAGGGCAGCTTCAAACTCCCCGACGAAGATGCCGCCGTGGACCTTTACAAGCTGACGGGCGAGATCTGCGGCACCCATGGATTATCCGCCTACGAAGTATCCAATTACGCCAAGCCCGAACAGGAATGCCGCCATAATCTTGTGTACTGGCGCTACGGCGATTATGTCGGCGTCGGCCCCGGCGCACATGGACGCCTCACGACAGACAAAGGCCGCATCGCCACCGCCGCACTGAAAGCACCCGGCGCATGGCTGGCGTCGGTTGAAGCGAAAGATCATGGGCTTGAAACGCGCGAATTCGTCAGCGCGACAGAGCAGGGCGATGAAATGATGCTGATGGGCTTGCGTCTTTCCGAAGGCGTCTCGCTGTCACGCTTTGAACGCTTCGCAGGCGCACCCATTGAAGCGACGCGCCTCAGCGGCCTGATCGGGCAGGGGCTTTTGACCCGCGACGGTGACATGATTACGGCCACCGCCGACGGGCGTCTGGTGCTCAATGGTGTGTTGGGGCGGCTTCTTGCTTGAAGCTCGTCGCCTCAGGGCTTCTTCACCCATTTGCCTTCGACGTCCTGCACAATCTGACCGGACGGCGTGCGGGCGATGAGTTTGGCGGCGGCGAGTTTTTCGACATCGGCGAGTTTCGCACCTTCGGTTTGCGCGGCGACGCTCTCGTAGGCGGCGCGGCGGCGTGCGTTGATGTCATTGACCAGTGTTTCGACGTCGCGCGACGGGTTTGTCGTGACAAGGCCGATATAACCGTTCTGCTGTTCACCGACGAGCCCTTGGGTCTTGGCGCTGTCGAGATCCATTGCGAAGGCAGCGGAGCTGAGGCCGAGCATGAAGGTGAGGGCGACGAGAATTGTTTTGAACGCGTTCATGATGGGAGTTCCTCAGAAAAGTTCGGGGTTCTGGGCAAGCACGTCTTCAAGCTCGCGATCAACTTTGACCCGCACCTGCTGGTCGATCTTGATATTGAGATTGATTTCGATGGGCTTGTCAGGCGCCTGAATTTTGACCGTCGGGTTGCAGGCGGCAAGCGCCAGCATCAGGCCGATACCGCCCGCCGTAACACATGTGCGGCTGCCTGGCCGTCTGAATGGAATATGCTTCATTCGGGTCTCGCCTCTTTTTCTTTGCCGACCCCGCTCCGGATCAATTCCAGAGGCCTCAGGCCGACCGTACCACGTCGGACAATGTCCACAAGGGAACCCTCAAGATTGACGTTGAGGTTGATCGGATACCCGTCATAGAGCGACGGATTGGCGCCGCGCAATCCGATCTGAAACTGGAGGTTCCCGTTTATGTTGCCGTCGAGCGCGCCCGACAGTTCCGTATAGTGAAAATTCTTGAGCGCCTTGGACAGAAGCTGCGTCTGTTCTGTATTGGCGGCGGCGTCAGCGGCCTCATTTGTGTAGATGATGACGCCGCTGCCGCTGGCAGAGAGTGCGCCATGTGTGATGATCGGATCGCCGTCCACGATCTTCAGCGGAATTTGCCCGCTCAATTTGCCGGTGCCGCTCAGGCCCGGCACATCAAGCAGCAGAAGCAATTCCGCGACATCGACATCATCGACCTTCAGATTGAAACTATTGGCCGCACCCTTGGGGGTAGTCAGCGTCAGGCGCCCGCCGGTGAAAGGCCAGACGGCTTCGACAAGCTGCGCCGACATGGCGGGTCCGACTTCAAATTTCACGACACCTTTTTCGAGCGGCACGGCGGTCTCGACATGCGCGACGGTGAGCGTCTGCACGCCGCTTGTGCGCGGCGGCAACAGGCTTGAAAGTTTTATCGTGCCGGCAACGCCCGCCACCACCGTCGGACCGGCATTGAAGCTGATGTCTGAAAGGACGACCTTGCCGGAACTGACAAGCTTGCTGTTGGAAAATGAAAAATCGGCCTGATAGGAAACCTTGCCGCGCAAGTCGGTCACATATCCTTTGAGCGCACGCGACAGATCTTTCGGTTCAAGCGTGCCGGGCACGAAACTGATTTGGCCGCTGGCTTTGGCAGAGGCACTGGCCTTGTCGATATCATAGAGGCCGGTGATTTTTGTGAGGGCAATGCCGGTGCCGCGTGCCGGTGCGGTCCGCCCGTCGGCTTCAAAACTGAGATGCTTGCCGTCAAGTTGCAAGCGGGCCGCCAGCACGACAGGCTCGAAGAGCGCGGGCGAGGCGGTGTCATTGAGGCGGAGCGCGGGCAGGGCGACGACAATCGGTGCGGTTGCACCGGCCTGCGACACTTCGAGATCACCGGCGGCATCAAACGTGCCTTGCGTGGTGGTGAGGCGGATCGCGGCATCAAGGACATGAATGTCCGGCAGAGCGGCGGCGGTACCCGCATTTGTGCCGCCCTGTTGCAGCAGAGAGTCTGCCGCACCAAGCGACAAGCCGTTATCGTCGAGACGGGCGTGGACGCGCAGGCCTTCGACGTCGATCGACTGAACGCGGCCCGACAGCAATTCGCCGAAATTATAGATGACGCTGATCCGGCGCGCCGCAAGATCGGGGTGTTGCGTTTCTTTGTTTGCGTCCGATGCGATGGCGAGGTCGAGCACTTCAATGCTTTTGAAGCCGAGTGCTGAAATGCGGAAGGAAGCATTTGATATGCCGCGTGAGGTAAGCGCGTCGGCGACAATGCGTTCAGCAAGGCCGAGACGCGATTGCCAGAGAACAACGAGCGCAACGGAAATCACGACAACGAGGGCCGCCGTTCCGATCAGCAATCGCCGCGCAAAGCGGCCCCGCCCGTTTTTTATTTCGGCATCTTCCACGAAGCTTTACCAGATATCGTCCAAGGGTGATGGTCGAACCGGTGTTTTTCCGGATCGGCGCCGCTGTTGAAATGCAGGCGACCCGTCATCCTCGTCTTCATTGGTGGAGAGAATAAGGCAGACGGCCTCAGAAGACAGACGGCACACCGAAGCTGACGGGTGCGGGGTCAACGATGATGGGGCCGGTGGGCCGCATTTCGAGAACCGCGAGACCGCGCTCGGTGCGACCGTCCGGCAGGAAGCGGAAGATGCCATCGACACCGGCAAAGCCGTCGGGATGGGTGAGCGTTTCCGCTGTGAAGCGGGCTTCCGCCGGATGGGCCGACAGGGCTACCGCAAGGCTCACGCCATCATAAGCAAGACTTGCGATGCGCGGCGGGGTCGCGTGATAGGCCTGCGCATAGCGCATGACGAATTGCTCATGCGCTTCGGGCGGCGGCGCTGTGTACCAGCCGCCTTCGAGCGCGGGTTCATTGATCAGCGAGCGGTCGTCCCACAGGCCCGTGCCGAGGAACTTCACCTTGCGCGGGTCAACATCATAATAGGGAAGCAGCGGCGCCAGCGCGCGCAGCCTTGTGCCGCCTTCGGGCAGGAAAATCGCCTGATAGGGAAGAGCGCCCACCGCATCGACATTTTCGAGCGCCTTGAGACCTTCCGTGTCACCGGCTGTTTTCATGGCCGCACGTTCCGAAGCCGCCGCGCTGTGGCGCCTGCCGTAATGGGCGACACGCTGCACCGGCGCATTCATCGCTTCGGTGGATGTTGTCGGATAGCTCACCATGTCTGTGACTTTGGTGCCGTGGTCTTTGACCGATTTGGCAAAGGCGGTCGCAACACGATTGCCATAGTCATCCTGCGGCGTCAGCGCGGCAAATGTCGTCATGCCGTTCAGCACGGCGAAATCGACGATGCGCGCGACATCCTCGTCAGGCGGGAAGGACAGGAGATAGACACCGTTGCCCGCGACTTTGACATCGGAAGAGAAAGCGACGACAGGCACATTGGAGGCACGCGCGACGGGCGCGACGGCGGAGACCTCTTCGGCAAAGAGCGGCCCCAGAATGAGATCAGCCCCTTGCGAGATGGCTTCGACGGCCGCCTGACGCGCGGCAGGCGCGCTGCCGGTCGCCTTGGGCATCAGCATGATGTCGGTATTGCCGAATTCAAACAGCGCCAGCTGCGCGGCATTGTAAAGCGCGCCGGATAATTCGCGGATGTCGCCGCGCGGTGAATTGAAGGGCAGCAGGATCGCCACGCGGATCAGGTTGCGTCCGGCAAATTGCGAGGGCGTGTAATAATTGGCCGGGTCGCGCGTGATGTTGTTGCTGGGAGCAGGGCGGGGCTGCGCGACGGCGGGCGGGGCCTGCACGACGGGGCTCGGTGCGGGCGCGGGCTTGTTGCCGAAGCCGAGCGAGCCGCAAGCGGCCAGAAGCGGCAGGGCGAGACCCAAAAGACAGGCGCGCAGAAATGGGGAAGAAAGAAGCTGACCGCGGGGCCGCTCATGTCTTGGGGAGGCGTTCACGATCAAGCCACTCATCTTTATTGAACCAACAGGGAAGCCGAACCGGCCCGCGCCAGCCTAAAGGCAGGGACCCCGCAAGTAAATGTCGGCAATGGTTGCCAAATCCCGGTCTTGTCAAGTTGGGGTGAACTTGCCAAACAGGGCGGCGCGGGCGCAAGGTCGTGGACGCGAAGCCGGAGAAGTCCTGATCCCCATGTGCGCAGACGAACCAGACGAAACCCATAAAGATGGCATCGCAGAGGACGAAACCGAGGTTTCCGACCTCCCCGATCTGCCGCGTCAGCGCCGTGCACCAAGCCCGCTTGCCTCCGGCCTTTATGTGACCGCAACCCCCATCGGCAATGCGTCCGACCTGACGCTCCGCGCCCTTGATGTGCTGCGCCAGGCCGACCTTGTTCTGTGTGAGGACACACGCGTCACATCGAAGCTCTTTGCGATCTACGGGCTTACAACCAAGCTCATGCCCTATCATGACCATAATGCCGCCGAGATGCGGCCCCGTGTGCTGGACAAGCTGGCGGGTGGCGCCCGTGTGGCGCTCGTGTCCGATGCAGGCACGCCGCTGATTTCGGACCCCGGCTACAAGCTGGTGCGCGAGGCGGTGGCCGCCGGTTACCATGTGACGACGCTGCCCGGCGCTTCCTCCGTGATGGCGGCACTGACGCTGGCGGGCCTGCCGACCGACCGGTTTATGTTTGTGGGCTTTCTCTCATCCAAACAAGAAGCGCGCCGCCGCGAGCTTGGCGAACTCGTTGCCGTGCCCGCGACGCTGGTGTTTCTCGAAAGCGCCCCGCGCCTCGCGGCCTCGCTCGCCGATATGGCCGCGGGTCTCGGGAGCCGCGAGGCAGCCGTCGCCCGTGAACTCACCAAACGCTTTGAGGAAGTGCGGCGCGGCACGCTCCATGAACTCGCGGCGCATTACGAAGCGGCGGGTGCGCCCAAAGGCGAGATCGTCGTTGTGGTGGGACCGCCTGCCGCCGCCGTGCCGCTCTGCGCCCATGAGATCGATGTGATGATCGAAAACGCGCTGGGGCGTTCGAGCCTCAAGGACGCGGTGGCCGAAGTCGTCGCCATGACGGGCCTCAAACGCCGCGACATCTATGCCCGTGCGCTTGCCATCAGCGAGGGCGGCGATTAGCGCGGCGCGCGATCCCAAAGATAAAAACCCTGCCCGCGCGGCGCGGGGCCGCGCGAACCATGCAGCAGGCCTGCGCGCCGAAACTTGGGCCGCGCTCTGGCTCGGTTTGCACCTCTACGCGATCGTCGGGCGGCGCGTCAAAACCAAAGCCGGTGAAATCGATCTCATTGCACGGCGCGGAAACACGCTCGTCTTTGTCGAGGTCAAGGCGCGGGCGGGATTGGATGAGGCGGCGGAAGCCTTGGGCGCCTATCAACAGGCAAGGCTAGCGCGCGCGGCCGCCCTCTATGTGGCGGCACGGCCCGCGCTTCACGAATTCAACATGCGTTTCGATGTGATCCTGATTACGCCGCGCCGCCTGCCGCGTCATATCGTGGACGCCTGGCGACCCTGACCGGACCAATGACATAATATCGCCGCATCACCCGCTGAATTTGGCGGCGCTGATCCCATTTGATGAAAGCGGAACTGATCCCATGCACCTGAATGTCCGGATGACCTTGTTGATGCTCGCCCTCGGGGCGCTGCCTGCTTGCGTGCCTGTGGTGCTGGGCGCGGGCGCGACGGGGGCGGTCATGGCCTCGCAGGAACGCGGGCTTGAACAGGGCATCACCGACAATGAGATTTCCTTCGAGATCAACCGCCGTCTCGCGGCCAAAGACGGTGAACTTTACAAACGCGTCTCGACACAGGTGCGCCACGGTCGCGTCGTGCTGACAGGCTTTGTCCGCAATGATGATGACGCGGCGCTCGTCTCGAAAATCGCTTGGGGCGTCGATGGCGTGCATCAGGTTGATAATGAATTGCAGACGGGCAATCCGACGACATTTGCCGAGAAGGCCGATGACACCATCATTTCAACGAAGCTGCGCGCGAAACTTACCGCCGACAGCGACATCGCGAGCCTCAATTATTCCATCAAGACGGTACGCGGCACGATCTATCTGAGCGGTCTTGCGGCGAGCGATGCTGAACTCAAACGCGTCATCGGCCACGCACGCGGTATCAGCGGCGTGCGCAATGTTGTCTCCAATGTCGATATGCGCAAAAGCAAATAATGGCGTGAGGGGTTGCCGGGACGCGTCTTCCCGCGCCATGATTGCGCATGAGCAAGACAAGCGACAGCGCCGCACGCGCGGCAAAGGCAGAGGCTGATCTTCGCAGCGCCGGTGAGGCGGGCGACGACGCGCTTGATATTGCTTCGCTCGCACTTTCATTCGCCGTGCTCGACCGGCCCGAGCAAGAGCTTGGCGACTATGAGACACATCTGGCCGAACTCGTCAGCGCCACCGGCGCGACGCTTGCCAAAACCCATGCGCCCGAAAGAGAAAGTGCCGAACCCGTGGCCATGGCATTGGCCAATGTCATCGCGGGGCGGTTTTCCTATCACGGCGACACAGAGACTTACGACGATCTCAAAAACGCCGATCTGATGGCGGTCATTGACCGCCGCAAGGGTCTGCCTGTGTCGCTCGGCATTCTCTATCTCCATGTCGGCCGCGCACTTGGCTATGATATGGCGGGGCTGAACTTCCCCGGTCATTTTGTGCTGCGGCTCCAGACAGGCACGCAAGCGACAATCATTGATCCCTTCAATCGCGGCCAGACGCTGAACACCGCCGACCTGCTGAACCTGTTGCGCTCAATCGAAGGGCCGGACGCGCGTTTGACACCGGAAGTCTATGCCACCGTCAGCACGCGCGATATTTTGCTGCGGTTGCAGAATAATATTCTGAGCCGTGCTCTCAAGGCGGGTGAGCTTGACCGCGCCCGCGATGTGGTCGCCCGCATGATCTGGCTCGCACCGACACGGGCCGGATTGCAATTTGAGCTGGGGCGGCTCGAAGTCCACGCCGGTCACATGGGCGCGGCAGCCCATGCTTTCGAGACCTGCCGCAACATGGCCGCAGGCGAGGGCGAAATGCGCGTCGCGGGCATGGCGGAAGAAGCACTGCGCCGCCTCAAGACCAAACTCAACTGACGTAACGAGAGCGCCTAGTGCGGCGGCAGGGTGACGATGAATTCGCGCACCGTGTCCGTGATCCCCGTCATCATCATGCCGACGCCGATGGTCGCCACAATGAGCCCCATGAGCCGCGTGACGACTGTGAGATTGGTCGCGCCCAGAAACCGCACGATGCGCGGCGCCTGAATGAACATGAGATAGGTGAGCGCGCCGATGACCAGGAAGGCGGCAATCGAGACGAGCGTGTAGAGAAAACCCGGATTGGCGGCAAAGCCGACCGCCGTCGCAATCGTGCCCGGCCCCGCGATCATCGGCATGCCGAGCGGCGAAATGGCCACCGAAAGCTGGGCTTCGATCACATCGGCCGCGCCCTCCTCGCCCTCGACCTCTTTGGGTACCTGCACGGTTGAGGAATGGCCCTGCAACATCTGGTAGCCGACGAGGGAGACGAGAATGCCGCCCGCGATGCGGAGCGCCGACATGGTGATGCCGAAGAGTTCAAAGATGAGCTTGCCCGCGATCGAAAACAGCACCACGACAAAAATAGCCGTCAGCACCGCATGAAGCGCGACCTTGCGCTTCACATCGGGCCGGTCGCCTTGCGTCAGCGCAATGAAAATGGGGGTGGCTGAAATCGGGTTGGCGATGGCGAAATAACCGGCAAGTGCGGTCAGGCCGAAAGTGATGAGATCGTTGAGCATAGGGGCCTCCTGAAGGGGGGAGCCTCGCTTAGGCGTCGCAAAAGCGCAAGACGGGGCGTGTAAAATGCCCGCGATCCGCCTGCCCCTCTGGTCTTTTGGCCTTGGCTCCCCCACATTCTCCAAAATGTGAATTGAAAGCCGGAGCCAATATGTCCCTCAAAGTTGCCATCCAGATGGATCCCGTCGAGACCATCAATATCAACGGCGATTCAACCTTTGCGCTGGGGCTTGAGGCACAGAAACGGGGACATGCGCTTTTTTACTATGAGCCGAAGAACCTCTCGATGCGTGACGGGCGCGTCTATGCCCGCGGCCATGCGCTGACGCTGAGGCGCGAGCACGGCAATCACGCGAGCCTCGGGGCAGAGGAAGTGCTGAACCTCGCCGAGTTCGATGTGGTGCTGCTGCGTCAGGACCCGCCCTTCGACATGAGCTACATCACCACGACGCATATGCTCGAAGTGATCCACCCCAAAGTGCTGGTGGTGAACAATCCGTCGGAAGTGCGCAATGCGCCTGAAAAGATTTTCGCGACGCGTTATGAAGGCCTGCTGCCGCCGACGCTCATCAGCCGCGATCCGCACGAGATCAAAGCCTTCCGCGCCGAATTCGGCGACATCATTGTAAAGCCCCTCTTCGGCAATGGCGGCGCGGGCGTCTTCCGTCTGCGCGAGGGCGACGAGAACTTGGCCTCATTGCTGGAAATGTTCGGCATGCAGAACCGCGAGCCGATCATCGTGCAGAAATATCTGGCTGACGTGCGCAAGGGCGACAAGCGGATCATTCTCGTTGACGGCAAACCGGTCGGCGCGATCAACCGCGTCCCGGCGCTGGGCGAAGCGCGCTCCAATATGCATGTCGGCGGACGGCCTGAAAAATCCATGCTCACCAAACGCGAGCAGGAAATTTGCGAGATGATCGGGCCGGACCTGAAAAAGCGCGGGCTGATTTTCGTCGGCATCGATGTGATCGGCGATTATCTGACCGAGATCAATGTGACCTCACCGACCGGCATTCAGGAGATCGACCGCTTTGACGGCTCGGACCTGTCGAAGCTGGTGTGGGACGCGATTGAGGGACGTCTAAAGCGATAATTCTCTTCAAGACAATCAGGGGCAGAACGATGGAACGGTTTAGCTTTGCGGCAGCGCTGGTACTGACTTTCATCGGGGCGGCCTATGCAGCCGGTGAAGGCCGCGATGCGGCACGGGCGCGGCTCAGTCGTCCAGTGCTCATCACCATTGATACGCATACGGATATTCCGACCTTCTTTGCCTCGGACAAATATGATCCGGCCATAAGCAATCCGCCGCCGGTGCTGGTAGACCTGCCGCGCATGAAGGCGGGGCACTTGGATGCTGTGTTCTTCATCTCTTACGTGGGGCAGACCAAGCGCGATGCGACGGGCTATGCCGGAGCCGCGTCCGAGGCTTTCGCAAAATTTGCCGCGATCCATCGCATGACGGATGAACTTTATTCAGATCAGATCGGCCTTGCGCTGACGTCTGCCGATATCCGCCGCCTGCACGCTCAGGGCAAGAGCGTGGCGCTGATCGGCATGGAGAACGGTTATTCCATCGGCAAGAATATCGATCTGCTCGATATTTATTACGGGCTTGGTGCGCGCTATTTCGGACTCGTGCACAACGGCCACAACGACATTGCCGACAGCGCCCAGCCGCAGGAGAAATTCGCCGACAAGGCGAACGATGCAGGCGGCGAGCATGGCGGCTTGTCTGCCTTTGGCCGCCAAGTGATTGAACGCTGCAATGATCTGGGGCTGATGGTTGATGTGAGCCATGCGGCAAAGTCGGCAACGCTGCAGGCGATTGAGGCCTCGCGCGTGCCGGTCATCGCGTCTCACTCCTCCGTCTATGCGCTCAATCCGCATGCCCGCAATATGTCGGATGAGGAAATGAAGGCGCTGGCGGCCAAGGGCGGCGTCATCCAGATCGTGGCTTTTGATGAATATTTAAAACCGCTGGACCCTGAAAAAAAGAAAGCGCGCAGGGCGCTCGCCATGTCGCTGGGCTTCACAAGTCTTGATGCGATATTTGAGGCGGATGAGGCGACCAAGAAAAAATTCTCCGACGGGCTCGCGGAACTCGACAAGACGTGGCCGCGGGCTGATGTGGCCTTGCTCGTCGATCACATCGACTATGCCGTGAAACTGATCGGCGTTGCTCATGTCGGCATTGCGTCAGATTTTCAGGGCGGTGGCGGCATTGCCGGCTGGGCCGATGCGTCGGAGACCTTCAACGTGACGAAGGAACTCGTGAAACGCGGCTACTCCGAAGGCGACATTGCCAAAATCTGGGGCGGCAACCTCATGCGCGTGATGGATGAGGTTGCCGCGGCCCGTCATTGAAGAGGCAGATGCCTCACAGCGGTTTTTCAATCGGTGTTGACTGCGAATTACGGTCGGGAATATCGGCGTCCGAACCCGTAGCAGTCGAGCCCATGGGGCCGGGATCGGGCCTCGGATTGCCGGGCGCGCAGGCCGCGAGCCCCGCGATCACAGAAGTGAGCGCAATGACGGGAAGAATGCGTTTCAAATTTTTCATCGTTTATCTCCTGTTGGGCCCCCGTAGGACCCAAACCCTCGCCCCCAATCATGTCCGGAGTGAGGCCTCGAACGGTTAATGTTCCCATTTCGTTCTTGACTGAAGCGCGCAGCTATATCCCCTTGAAACATGGGACGGGAGTTCTTATCTTCTAGTCATAGGAGATGACGATGACCAAACCGATGACCATCAAACAGTTCAATAAGCAGTTCCCAGACGATGACGCCTGCTTGGACCACCTGATGAATGTGCGTTACGGCTCCAAGTTCTTCTGCACCAAGTGCGGCGCTGAAGCTAAGCACCATCGCGTCAAGGCCCGCCGTTGCTACGAGTGCGAGTTCTGCGGCCATCAAGTCTACCCGACAGCCGGAACACCGTTTGCCCGTACACGCACGTCTTTGCGCGATTGGTTCTATGTAATGTTTTTGTTTTGCACGACGCGGAACGGCGTCAGCGCGAAGGAAATCCAGCGCCAGCTAGGCGTCACCTACAAGACCGCATGGCGCATGGGCCATGAAATCCGCAAGTACATGGGCTGGGTTGACGGAGACGATCAAATCGGCGGTTCCGGCCCCGTCGAAACTGACGAAACCTTCATCGGCGGCAGGGACAAACTCGGCAAAGACGACAAGCATATCGTCCTCGGCATGGTAGAGCGCGGCGGCGACGTCATCACCCGCGTCATTGACTCGGCCACCATCGAAGGCGTCGTGCCTCACATGGTCAAAAACATCAAAGAAGGGGCCACGGTCTACACCGACAAGGCCCGCATTTACTCAGACTTGAAGCGCGAAGGCTTTGCCCACGACTCCGTTAATCACATGATCAAGGAATACGTTCGCGGGCCGGTCCACACGAACACCATTGAGTCCTTCTGGGCCTGCCTCAAGCGCGGCATTAACGGTACGCATATCTGGGTGTCTAAGAAGCATCTCGCTTCGTACCTTGGCGAGTTTGAGTTTCGCCACAACCTGCGGAAGCAGCCGCACTTGATGTTTGACCTGCTTTTACTGGCTTTTCCTCGCCCCTGACCATCTTGGATAGGAGAATATCGAAACTCTTCATATCACTGCGCATGGTTATGGTTGTTATGGTGGTCCCATAGCACTGACTGGAGCCTCTCCTGCGCAACGCCCATGGCATGAGCAAGCCGACCAAGGGGCACAAAGAAAATTGCCAAAATCGCCAACTCAAGAATAAGCAATGCCGCTGCTAACGGGCTGTTGGCCATAACACTAATTGTCGAGAAAATGCCGAATTTACTGATCCGGTCACGAACATCTTTCGGATACTGGTCAAGGCTGTCCGGACGACGAAGCAGCATTTCAAAGGTAACGACGACAGCGGCGAACGGCATGAGGATTACGTGCGCCCAAGCACCCCATGTGGAATAGGCACGATCAAGCGCGGCCTCCACGAGTTCTTCATCGTGGCCTGCAAGCACCCCAGAATCCAAAAGATCGCGGCCCTGATCGGCAAGGCGCATACGGATAGGGTGCACGTACGCGGTCAAGCGATTGCACAGCACTATGTAAGCGGATGCAATTACACCCGCCGCTATGATGAGATGGAAATCTGTCATTTCCGCCGCTTCCGTTTCTTCGAACCACCATTCCCCTTGGGACGGTTTGTTCTAGGTTTCCGGCGACGTTCAAATTCTTCCTTTGAACGTCCCTTCGGCTCAACTCCTACAAAATAGAGCAGGAACGCAATAAAGCAAATACTCAGGAATATCCCTAATGGATAATTCTCAAGTATATATGAAGCCTTTGCGTAAAATTCATCCAGATATGGACGAACGCCATACTGCGCCTCAAATTGAGGCCATTCGGTGACGACGCCTATTATGACGGCTAACGCAAGAAACAGCCGCCAAGCGCCGCCACCCAGCAGTAGCAATAAACGAAAAAATCCCAAACCCGCGTTCCTTGGTTTTGATCGCAGACATAGTAGCCGCCTAACCCTTAGGCACTATATCTCGACTAAAATCAAGAATCACCCTATTATGGAATCTGAATGCCATGTGGGAACTGGGGTTGCACCCCCAGCCCCATGGTGCCTTGCAAAACATTTGGAGCGTCGCGCAAGGACCGGACTTCCTCGTCGGAAATCGTCCCTATAACGGAATGATTTGCCTCCGGTGTCAATCGGCGCTCCTTCACTTTTTGTGACTGGAGATAAAAATGACTGCTACCCAAACGGCAACATGGACCGGCGCTTCCGGCAAAAAATACCAATATTACGTCTATAAAATCGGCACTAAATTCAAGGCTGTGCCCGCAAACTACATCTACACCAAGATCAGCGCGGCAAATACTTGGGTGCCGATATACATCGGCGAAACCAGCGACTTGTCCGTTCGCATCCTAGACACCCATCACCAACGGGACTGCATTCTCCGGAATGGAGCTACCCATATCCACGTCCACAAGTCATCTGCAACTGCTCAAGTGCGGATTGACGAGGAAACAGACCTGCGGAAAGCGCACAAGCCCCCCTGCAATCAGCAGTAATCAACTTGGGGGTCGGCCAGTTCGGGCGGTCCCCATACTTCTGTCACGCCCAACCCAAGCCTGAGCGCCAGCCATGAGATAAGGCGAGAGCGCCAATCGGGGCGGCAGTCCAATTCGAGAATAAAATTTCCCATATTAAATTACGTAAACCTCTCCCATGTTTCAAGGGGATATAGCTGGAAGCGCGGATTTCGCCAAAGCTTTGTCCGTTAGCGTCGTAAAGGGGCAAGGTCGTGAAGGGACGGGGGCATGGTCGCGCGGGTCGAGACGGTTGCGTTTCAGGGGGTGGAGGCGAGGCCTGTCGATGTGCAGGTCCATATGGCAGGCGGTATGCCGACCTTTACCGTGGTCGGGCTGGGCGACAAGGCGGTTGCCGAAAGCCGCGAAAGGGTCCGCGCCGCGCTTCATGCGATCGGCCTCGGACTGCCGCCCAAACGCATCACGGTCAATCTGGCCCCCGCCGATATGCCCAAGGAAGGCAGTCACTATGATCTGCCGATTGCGCTCGGGCTGCTCGTCGTCATGGGCGTCATGTCGCAAACAGACCTCGATAAATTCATTGTGATCGGTGAGCTGTCGCTGGACGGCCAGATCAATGCGGTGGCGGGCGCGCTGCCTGCGGCAATGGCGGCCAACGCGCGCGGACGCGGGTTGATCTGCCCAGAGGCCTGCGGGCCGGAAGCGGCCTGGGCGGGGATGGATGAGGCCAATGTCGGCGGCATTCTCGCGCCGCGCTCGATCATCGCGCTGGTCAATCATTTCAAAGGCACGCAGGTGCTCGCCGAACCTCAGCCGATGAAGGCAACAGACGCCCGTTCGCAGCCGGACCTGCGCGACATCAAGGGGCAGGAAATGGCCAAGCGCGCTTTGGAAGTCGCGGCAGCCGGCGGCCATAATATGCTGATGGTGGGACCGCCCGGGTCCGGTAAATCCATGTTGGCCGCACGTCTGCCGGGCATCCTGCCGCCTTTGAGCCCACGCGAAATGCTCGGCATTAGGTAGCAAATGGGACAGGATTTGTTCTGTTAGGTAGCAAACGCACCTAAGAAAGCACTTCGTGCACAACCAAAAGATGGAAGCGAACCGGCTTCTGCGTTCCGTCCTTTGTTGGCGTGTACTCAACCAACACGTCCGCTCGAACTATTTTTGCGGAAGCAACAATTTCAGGATCGATTGTCGGGTAAAGGTCCATTGGAAGACGCTTGAATCCGTCTTCATGGATAATTCCAGCCCAGCCCTTGCCTCGCTTGTCACGGTCCGTCGCTCTAATCTCTACTTCGACCCCTAAAAATGGCTCCGTGTCATTTTTATCGTCTAGTTCTGAAAGAGCGGCCTCTGTAGGAAACTCTTCAACAGCACCCTTTGAAACCCCGTCCACATAGGGGCCTTGTATACGCCCATTGCCGTTTCTCTTTGCTGGGCGAAATATGCGGTATTAGGTAGCAAACACACCTACCGAAAAGCCGCTTCCTTATGGAGAAGGAAGGTGGTTATGATCGAGATATGGGGGAGAACTTCCAAAAGTTTCTTGATCGGCTTGAATCCCGCATTGCGCTTATTACGAGCGTTGCTGGGAGTTCCCTCATGGGCGTGATAACGGGCTGGATTTCTGCCTATTCGGAATTTGTAGGCCAGTTCGGAGCGATTGGTTGGTGGTTCTCTGGGATGCTGGGAATGCTAATCACCGCGATGGCGTTCGCAGCTTGGGGTCGCTTTCGCCTATACACCGCGAATGCCGACTATATCCGTCGAGCAAAAGCCCCCACGGACGGGGTAAATCCTATAGAAGGCACGTTCGATCGAAAACGAATTAGGCTGGCTGAGTTCTTGCCGCCTATGCCGGTCGCTGTGAGCAACAAGACCTTTACTGCATGCGATATTTTCGGTCCCGTTGTTGTCCGATTGGTTGGTGGCACTACCTTTGCCAATAACGAAATTTGTGATTGCGAGTTCGTTGCGGTTAAGGACGGCGCAGTCACCCCAAATGCGCTTCATATGGGGGACTTGACGATTAGGGGATCGCGCATTTTTGGGGTCACTTTCCTCGTGCCGGAAGCGGTAGCCGAGAATATCAAGCAATCCATGCCCGGAGCGAACTGGTTGAACTAGTCCTCCAACCGCAATGTAGAACAGCCAATCGCTACGAGACATTGGATAAAAAACGCCGCTGTGAATCCGCCTCGGCTGATCTTATTGGCCAGATTACGTTCCGTCTCCTGAATACCCATCTCGCCTAGCTTTTCTGCCAACTCCCGATAGCCGACGTTCTTGCGTTTGAGTTCTGCCTTGAGCATCCCCTTGACCCTTTCGGACCAATCTAAGTCTTTCGCCATGTCGAATCCTCGTCTGTAGTGGTGAAAATCACCATATTCGATGTAAACACCATTGACAACGGGATATGTTATCACCATATTCGATGTAACAACATCGAAAGTGATGACAAATGGCACAGCACTTCCTTCTCAGCGCAAAGGCACGGACCCTCTCACTGGTCAAAGTGATGCGCCTGTCTGACGCGGAAGCCCTTGATACGTTCAAGGCAATCCGTTGGGCTGCGAATGATGGTGAAGCCTATTGCCCCAAGTGCGGCTGCACGGCGGTCTATGGCTACAAGGCCCGTCCGATCTACAAGTGCCAAGCCTGCGAGGGTCAATTCTCGGTCACGTCCGGCACCATCTTCGCAAGCCGTAAGTTGGCCATGCGGGACATTCTCGCGGCAATCGCAATCTTCGTGAACGGCGCTAAAGGCGTGTCGGCCTTGCAGTTGAGCCGTGATCTTGATTGCCAGTACAAAACCGCTTTCGTCATGGCTCACAAGCTGCGCGAAGCTATGGGCGCGAAAGTCCAGTCAGAAGAAATCAGCGGCGAAGTCGAGATTGATGGTGCGTATTTCGGCGGCTATGTGAAGCCCGCGAACCAGAAGGCACAGCGCCGCGACCGTCGCTTGCTTGAGAACCGCACCGGCAAACGCCGCGTCGTCGTCATCATGCGCGAACGCAATGGCACAACGCTTCCTTTCGTCACGAAGACAGAAGCCGAAGGCGTTTCGCGTATCGCCGCAACGGTTAAAGCCGGTAGCGTGATCTTCGCTGACGAGGCTTCACACTGGGATGCTTTGCACGGTCGCTTTGAAACCAAGCGCATCAATCACTCGGAAGCCTATTCGACCAATGAAGCCAATACGAACATGGCGGAAAGCTTCTTCTCCCGCCTGCGTCGCGCTGAAATCGGAACGCACCACCACATTTCAGGTCGTCACCTTCACGCCTATGCGAATGAAATGGCTTGGCGCGAAGACAACCGCCGCGTTTCAAATGGCGATCAATTCCTGATGGTTGTGAGCGCGTCTCTTGCGCATCCCGTGAGCCGTGAGTGGAAGGGCTATTGGCAGCGTCGGGCGATTGCTCGGTAAAGGTCAGTTTTTCTATATGTTGACGTTGCGGAAACATCTACTACCAAGTAGAGTACCCGTGCGACCAGATGCCGCGAAACGAAAAAGGGCAGCCATAAGACTGCCCCTCTACGGGTGCGTGGTGAAATTGGTATACACAGCGGTCTTTAAAACCGCCTCCTGCCAGGGATTGTGGGTTCGAGACCCACCGCATCCACCACAAAACTTATGGGCACCTTCGGGTGCCCTTTTCTTTATCGAATCGATTCGTCAAGCGCGAATCATTTCTCTAATGTCCCCAAATGTACATTTATGTACCTATAGGGTCAATTGAAGACTATGGCAGGACGCAAGCCAACTACTGGTTCCCGTTATAAGTTGGGTGAACCCTACGATAGTCTGCTCGCTGATTATTGCGCGGCGAACTACGGCGCCTCGCGCATTCAGGTCATACGAGAAGCGGTAAATGAGGTTGTGAATCAACGGTTAGAGCAAGATTCGGTAATGCGTGAACGCTTTAAGAAAGAGCGCGAAAGACGTACCGGAAAGCGGCGCGGAAATCTGGAGACCGTCTAATCGGGCGGCGTTAAGTCAACAAAGGACAATCCAATGGACTACGGGGTTCTAGCCGCAATCGTCGTGATTTTTGGTGGCAGTATAATCGGTATATTCAAAACAAAAACGCAGGGGTTCGGGCGTTACACGACAAGCGTTTTAGTGCTCACGCTCATTTTATTTGTCGCTGTTTTATGTTTTGCACTGGGGAAAGTTGAATGGGCACCGATGGCCAATCTTCTATTTGCTATTGCTGGATTTGCAGGCGGACTAATCACCGCGAAAACGGCAAACGCGGATTAGGCAATTTAGGCCATCTCCTAAACCATCATGCAGCAAACCGGATTGATATTGACCGCCCTAGGCTTCCTGACCGGAGCGGCGGGCGCGTACTGGCAACGCAAATGGGCGATGATCCTAGGCGCGTCGGTCTGCTTTGTCGGAGTGGCGCTCGTGACGCTCGCGGGCTTTCTAAGTTAGGTACGACCAAGCCTTGTAGTCGCCACCAGTTCCAGCCCCTTTGACAAACCCGTCAGCCTGTAAGCCCGTCAGACAAGCCCCTATGCGCTTCCTGATAATGACAAAGGTTGCGCCGTCGGCTCGCAAGCTCCTCTCGGCAATCCATGCCTCAGTAATGTCCCGTGACGTGACCGGCTTCTCTGCGTCTCTCAGGAAGGCCAGCACGAACCGCTTAACGTGACCCTTCTGGGCGCGGTGCTTGGTGGTGTAGCGCTGGATAGACTCATGCGTATTGGCCGGATCAAATAGCGCGATGCAGGCGTCTAGGTGGTCAATGTCGCATGTGACCTTGCGGGCCTCCGCGTCTAGTTGCTTGCGAAGGGCTAAAAGCTGGTCGCGCTTGGAAAGCAGTCCCGCGACTGTGTTGGGGCGTTCTGTCATGCGGGCAAAATACCCCCAGACCCCCGAAGGAAGGAAGAAAGGCTAAGGTGTGTTTGCTACCTAATACCGGAGATTTATGCCCCGAACCTCACACCGGCAAGGCTCGGCTCATGGAGCGACGGCGAGATTTACCGCGCCATTGTCTCGGGCGTCACACGCGAGGGCCACGCCATGTTCGCCGTCATGCCCTATGTCTTTTACAAGGGACTGGATACGGCCGACGCCGAAGCCCTTGTCGCCTATCTGCGCTCCATTCCGCCGAGCCCGCTTGAGCATCCCGCTGTGGAACTGCCCTTCCCCGTCGCCACCGCCATGCGTTTCGTCGTGGCCGACCCTGCGCCCGAGACAATGACCGGACCGAGGGATGAATTGGCGCAGGGCAAATATCTGGCCTTTGCCGGCGCGTGCTTTGAGTGCCACACATTGCGCAATGACAAGGGCGAACCCGTCGGCGCGCCTTTCGCGGGCGGCAATATCTTTGGTCTTGAGGGTGGCGGCCTTGCCCGCTCGGCCAATATCACGCCGGACGAGGACACAGGCATCGGGGCCTGGTCGCGCGAGGATTTCATTGCCCGTTTCCGCAGCCGCACCCCCGAGGCCTTAAACGACGTGCTGCCCAAGGCAGGCGATATGGACAGTGAAATGCCCTGGGCCGCTTATGCGGGCATGACGGAGGCTGATCTTGGTGCTCTTTACGCCTATCTGCGAACGGTGCCGCCGGTGAGCGCCGAGGTCATCACATTTGAGCCGCCGGCCGCTAAATAAGGGCCAAACAGGCCGGAAAACACGCATTTCAGTAATTCTCTGGAAACCATAGTTGCCGCACCCTGTGGCACCGGTTCCAGAGGTCTGACAGCGATGCCTTTTTTCAATAGCGACCCCGTGCCGCTCGCCCTTCTCGCGCTCGCCACCGTGCTCTTTCTCGGTGTCGAGGCCTGGCGGCGTGCCGCCTCGCGCGCCAAGCACCATGAAGCACAGGCAGGCAAGGCCGAAGCCGCGCTCGAAAATCTGCGCGATGCGACATGGGAACTGGCTGACCGCGAGGAGCACTACCGCGATCTGATGAGCGCACAGGGCGAAGTGATCCTGCGTCAGGATCTCAAGCGCCGCGTCATTTACGTCAACGACGTCTTCTGCGACACATTCGGGCGGAGTCGCGCCGATACGATCGGGCAGATTTTCATGCCCGATATTCCCGACGATGAAAGCCCGCGCCTGCTCGGTACATTCTCCGGCGGGACACATCCGCAGCGCGTGCGCTTTGACCAGCGCGTTGTGACCGTGAAGGGTCCGCGCTGGTTTGCCTGGGAAGAATTTGCCATCCGCGACGATGACGGATCCTTGCGCGAGATCCATGTCGTCGGCACCGACATCACCGACCGCAAGGCGGTGGAAGAACGGCTGGCGGAAAGTCTCGACGAAGTGCAGGCGGCAAACCGCGCCAAGAGCCAGTTCCTCGCCGCCATGAGCCATGAAATCCGCACGCCCATGAATGGCGTGCTCGGCATGGCCGCGCTGTTGCTCGATACGCGCCTAACACCGGCGCAACGCACCTATGCCGAAGCGGTCAAGACCTCGGGCGAAGCGCTGCTCTCGATCATCAATGACATTCTCGATTTTTCCAAAATCGAAGCGGGCAAAGTCGCGATCACCGAAGGGCCGCTGGATTTGCGCGGCACGCTCGAAAGCGTCTGTGAATTGCTATCACCGCGAGCCTTTGAAAAGAATCTCGAAATCATCGCTGAGATTGATCCGCAAATTCCGATGCGCCTCATGGGCGATGATGCACGCATCCGTCAGGTGCTGATCAATCTCGCAGGCAATGCGGTGAAATTTTCCATCGAAGGCGGCGTCATTCTGCGCGCGAGCCTCGACAGTTATTCCTATACGGACGATAAAGCCAATGTCGTGCTCGAAGTAGAAGACACAGGCATCGGGATTGCACCCGATGATGTGAAACTGATTTTCGAAGAATTCGCTCAGGCCGATCAGACCCACGCCCGCCGCTTTGAAGGCACAGGGCTGGGGCTTGCGATCAGCCGTCATCTGGTGACGGCCATGGGCGGCACGATCGAAGTTGAAAGCACATTGGGCAAGGGCTCGCTCTTTCGTGTGCGTCTGCCGCTTGAAGCGATTGAAACCTCAAGCCCGCGCCGCGCGACACTGACGGGTCAGCGTATTCTCGTGCTCGAAGACCGCCCCATTCTCGGCGCCTCGCTCGCCCGCTGTGCGACGCTTGCCGGTGCGCATGTGCAATGTGCGGTCAATAGTGCGGACATGCTGACACGGCTCAAGGAAGAGCCCTTTGACGTTGTGCTTGTGCCGATTGATACCACTGAAGGTCCCGGCAGCGACCTTGTGGCCCGCGCCCGTGGCATTGCCCCCGGCATTGACGCGCTGGTGCTGCTGCGCCCGCAGGACCGCGACCGTCTGCCTGCGCTGATCGGTCAGGAAGGCAATCCGGCAATTTTCCAGCGTCTGTTCGACGGCTATCTCGTGCGTCCGGTCCGCGCCTCCTCGCTCTTGCACCGGCTCGAAGCCTTGCAGTCGGGCACGCATAAGCGTCAAAACACGGATGCGGGGGCTGGCACATTCGACGAAGAAAAAATGCTGCTTGATCTGCGCAGTTATGCCCAGCGCGATGTCCGTGCGCCCGAAGCCGCGCTGCGGCCGGGACAAGCGCCAGCACCCGTGATGGCCGAATGGACAGCGAAGCTTAAAGTGCTGGTCGCCGAAGATAATGACATCAACGCGCTTCTCACCCGCACGCTGCTCGAACGCGACGGCCATCATGTGCGCATCGCGCGCAACGGCAAGGACGTGCTGGCGGCGCTCGCAGAACCTGACGGCAAGAGCTACGACATTGTGCTGATGGATCTGCATATGCCCGATATGGACGGGTTCGAGGCGACGCGGCATATCCGTGGCCTGTCCGATGAACGCTCAAGCCTGCCGATCATCGCGCTGACCGCCAATGCGATGGCGGATGATCGGCAGAAATGCCTCGCTGCCGGCATGGATGACTATCTCTCAAAACCGGTGGCACCCGATGCGCTCGCCCGTATGCTCGCCACATGGTCGGGACGGCGCAGCGACATCGGCATGTCGCCCGCAGATGCCCAGCACGCCAATCTCGCCTAGAGTGACGCGAAGCGATTCGCGGATGGGGAGAATTCAGCTTGGCAGACACCGGAAAGCAGATTTCATGGGGCATGCGTCTGGCTAAAGCCTGGGCGGTCTATACCGAACGTCGCCTTGTTATCATCCTGCTGTTGGGTTTTTCCTCCGGTCTGCCGCTTGCGCTGACAGGATCGACACTGGCGCTGTGGATGCGCGACGAAGGCGTTGACCTCAAGACCATCGGTCTTTTTGCATTGGTCGGTCTGCCCTATTCGATCAAGTTTCTGTGGGCGCCTTTTGTTGATCACCTGCGCATACCGTATCTGACCCGTCTGCTTGGCCGCCGCCGGTCATGGCTTGTCCTGACGCAACTCGCGCTGGCGATGGCAGTGTTTTCGATGGGACTGGTGGACCCGAAATTGACGCCCTATCTGATGGCGCTTGCCGCTGTTGTCGTGGCCTTTATTTCGGCAACGCAGGACATCGTGATCGATGCCTTTCGTATCGAGAGCCTGCCGGAAGAAGAGCAAGCCGCCGCCATGGCCAATTTTGTTGCCGCCTATCGCGTCGCCATGCTTGTGGCAACCGGCGGTGCTGTCGGACTTGTGTCCTGGGTGCAGGCGAGCGGTGCGAACGCCGAAGCGGCATGGTCCTATGGCTATGCGGGTATGGCCGCGCTTGTCGGTATCGGCCTGATCGCGTCATTCCTTGCCAAAGAACCAGACGTGCAACCGTCAGAGACGGCGGAGTCGGAGAGCTTCATCATACGCTTCCGCCATGCGGTCATTGATCCGTTCCTTGAATTTGCCCGCCGCCGTCAGTGGTTTGTCATTCTCGTTTTCATCATTTTCTTCAAGCTGGGCGACGCCTATGCCGGTCACCTTCTTGGGCCGTTTGCCATTGATTTGGGTTTTGAAAAAAGTGTCTATGCCGGCATCTCCTCCTCCGTTGGTCTGATTGCGGCCCTGTGTGGCGGCTATCTCGGCGGCTGGCTCGTCAATGCGGTCGGCCAGACCCGCGGGCTCTGGATCGGCGGCATCATGCAGATGCTCTCAAATCTTGTGTTCTGCTGGCTCGCCTTTGTCGGCCCCGTGCCCTCGGCGCTCGCTGTCGCCGTGGGCATTGAGAGTTTTACCGGCGGCATCGGAACGGTCGTTTTCGTTGGCTGGATTTCGAGCCTTTGCCGCATCAGATCATTCACGGCCACACAGTTCGCTTTGCTTTCGGCCCTGTCGTCATTCGGGCGGACCTTCCTGTCGGCCAGCGGCGGGCAGGTGGCTGAAGTGGTCGGCTGGGTCTTTTTCTTCGGCGTCAGCACGCTTGTGGCTTTGCCTGGCCTCGCTTTGCTCTGGTGGCTGTCGCGTTCCAATGCCATTGAAGTGGACAGCGGGCAGAGCGCGGCAGTTAAATCGGCGTCATAAAGCGCCGGTTGATTCCTGCATAAGCAGAAATACTATAATCCTTTCAATATGTTGCGGGTGTCACACAGGTGCCGCACAAATGCGCGACAAGGGGCCTCACGCACCCCGGCACCGGTTGGCATCGGCGCTTGTTAGTGAAAGGATAGCGCCATGATGGGCCAGACCTTAATGGCCAAAGTAACACAGAACCGGCAACGCGCCGGTTTTGGTGGCGTGAGCTCCCGGAGTTTTGTTCCCGGTCTCGCGCTCTACACGGGGAGCGACCATATGACGGTGCCCGGCCTTGATGCCGACATCGCGCCAACGCATGGCCAGAAGGCAAAAGCGGCAACAGACGTTGCTGCGCCTGCTTCTGTGACCATGCCTATGAGCTTTGGCCGCAAAGGCACGCTCGAAGTGCTGATCGCAACGACGCCTGCCGAAATCGATGCGGCACAGGCGCTGCGCTATCATGTGTTCTACGAAGAAATGTCGGCGATACCCGATGAGACGACGCGCGCGACACGCCGCGACGCCGACCGCTTCGACGCCTTCTGCGATCATCTGCTGGTGATCGACCATGCGCTGACCGGCGGCGAGGAGGGCGGACCGTTCCGCCCCGAAGCAGTTGTCGGCTGCTATCGCCTGCTGCGCCAGTCGGTCGCCAATCAGAACGGCGGCTTTTATACAGCCAGCGAATTCGAGATCGAGCCTTTGCTGAAGCGTGCCGGTCCCGACATGCAGTTTCTGGAGCTTGGCCGCTCCTGCGTGCTGCCGCCTTATCGCAATCGCCCGACGGTCGAGCTTCTGTGGCACGGCATTGCCAATTATGTGGCAAGCCGCAATCTCGATGTGATGTTCGGCTGTGCGAGTTTCGAGACAACGGATCCTGCGTCCATCGCGATCCCGCTGTCCTATCTCTATCATTTCCACATGGCGCCGGACGACTGGCATGTGCGCGCTCTGCCCGACCGTTTCGTCGAGATGAACCTTCTGCCCAAGGACGAAATCAACCCGCGCCATGCCTGGCGCATGTTGCCGCCCATGATCAAAGGTTATGTGCGCGCGGGCTGCTATATCGGCGACGGCGCGGTGATCGACCGTCAGTTCGGCACGACAGACGTGCTGATCCTGTTTCCCGTGGCGCAAATCTCAGAACGCTATGCCACCAAGTTCGGTTCTACGCCGAACAGTTGAATTCATTTAACCGTGATCGTCACGACCTCGGAGACGAGCGGCGGGTTATGCGGCACATGGTTCGCGTCGCCCATCATCAGTTGCAACGTATGTTTGCCGGGTGCGAGCGTGACGGTTGTTTCCGTCTGACCGCCGCCGAAATGTACATGCTGGTCATCGGCTGCGATCGCATAGTCGAGGTCTTCGCCGGACGGTGCGGGCGTATCAATCAGCAAATGATGATGGCCGGTCTTGGGTTTCTCGATGCCTGCGGGTGCGACGCCCATGCCCTTTAAGCCGAAGATGACAGTGACGGGACTTTTGACGGTCGCGCCATTGGCAGGCGAGACAATGTAGGCCGCAGCGCCGTCAGGCCATGTGTGGGCGGCATGATCTTCCGCTTGTGCAGCGAGGCTCACACCCGCGACAAGGGCGAGTGCCAGAACAGTTGATTTGAAAAACGCCATGATGATCCCTTCCGCAAAATTCAGAAGGGACATCATGGGGATGAGCCGCGCGAGGAGCAAGCCTCAGCGGTCGAGATTGTAAGCGGCAATCGCGGCGAGGTTGACGAGTTCGGACACATTGGCGCCGATGGGTGCAATTTGGACCGAACGCTTGAGGCCCACAAGCAGCGGGCCGACAAGTGTGGACTGGCCGAGTTCCTTCAGCAGCTTTGTCGAAATAGCGGCTGAATGGATCGCAGGCATAATCAGCACATTGGCCGTGTCGCTCAAACGGCAGAAGGGATAGTTCGCCATAGCTTCGCGCGATAAGGCAACGTCGGCTGCCATTTCGCCGTCGTACTCGAAATCCACATGGCGGGCATCGAGAATGCCAACCGCTTCGCGAAGACGTTCGGAACGTTCATGCATCGGATTGCCGAAAGTGGATGACGAAAGCATCGCAACGCGGGGCTCATAGCCCAAGCGACGGGCAACGTCTGCCGCCGAGATTGCAATATCAGCAAGTTCTTCAGCGGTCGGCATCTCATGCACATTGGTGTCGGCGACGAGCACCGTCTGATTGCGCGAGACAACAAGCGTCACACCGATGACGCGGCGGCCTTCGATGGGGTCGATGACTTTGAGCACGTCTTCAAGCGCGACAGCATAATTGCGCGTTGTGCCGGTGATCATCGCATCCGCGTCACCCATTTCGACCATGCAGGCTGAAAAGATATTGCGGTCATTGTTCACAAGACGTGTGCAGTCGCGGGGCAGGAAGCCCTGGCGTTGCAAACGCTTGTAGAGGAAATCGGCATAGTCGCTCGCGCGATCAGTGTTGCGCGCGTTGCGGATGTCGAGGTCCGTATTGGGGTCAAGACCGATGTCGCGCAATGTGTCGCGCACCTGCGCTTCGCGCCCGACAAGGATCGGATGACCGAGACCTGAATCGCGGAAGGTGATGGCAGCACGGATCACGCGTTCTTCTTCGCCTTCGGCAAAGACAACGCGCTTGGGATCGCGGCGGACCTTATCGACGATGACCTGCAACATGCCTGCGGTCGGCGACAGACGCGCGGAGAGCTGGTTCTTGTAGGCGTCCATATCGACGATCGGATGACGCGCGACGCCAGAGTCCATCGCGGCTTTTGCGACAGCGGGCGGAATTTCGCGGATCAAACGCGGGTCGAACGGCACAGGAATAATATATTGCGGGCCGAAACGCGGACGCTCGCCCTGATAAGCGGCGGCGACTTCGTCAGGCACGTCTTCGCGCGCGAGTTTGGCAATGGCCTCAGCGCAGGCAATCTTCATATCCTCGTTGATCGAGGTCGCGCGCACGTCAAGCGCGCCGCGGAAGATGTAAGGAAAGCCCAACACGTTGTTGACCTGATTGGGATAGTCCGACCGGCCCGTCGCGACAATCGCGTCGTCACGGATGGCGGCAACTTCTTCAGGTGTGATTTCCGGATCAGGATTGGCCATCGCAAAAATGATCGGATTGGCCGCCATCGACTTGATCATCTTGGGCGTGAGCGCGCCTTTGGCCGAGAGGCCGAGTACAACGTCGGCACCGACCATCGCGTCTTCGAGCGTGCGGGCGGTTGTTGCAATCGCATGCGCCGACTTCCACTGGTTCATGCCTTCGGCACGGCCCTGATAGATGACGCCCTTGGTGTCGCACAAAAGCGCGTTCTCATGCGGCAGGCCCATGGCCTTGATGAGCTCAAGGCAGGCGATGCCCGCCGAGCCCGCACCATTGACGACGACTTTGGTGTCTTTGATGTCGCGGCCGGTGAGGAACAGCGCATTGATGAGACCGGCGGCTGTGATGATCGCGGTGCCGTGCTGGTCGTCATGGAAAACGGGAATGTTCATCATCTCGCGCAAGCGGCTTTCGATGATGAAGCAATCGGGCGCGGAAATGTCTTCGAGATTAATGCCGCCGAAAGAAGGCCCGAGATAGCGCACAGCGCCGATGAATTCGTCCACGTTCTTGGTATCAACTTCAAGATCGATGCAATCGACGTCGGCAAAACGCTTAAAGAGGACAGCCTTGCCCTCCATGACGGGCTTGGAGGCCAGAGCGCCGAGATCGCCGAGACCGAGAATGGCCGTGCCGTTGGAAATCACGGCGACCATATTGCCCTTGGTCGTATATTCGTAGGCCGCGTCGGGGTTTTCCGCGATGGCGCGCACAGGCACCGCAACACCAGGGCTATAGGCAAGCGCCAGATCGTGCTGGGTTGCCATTGGCTTGGTCGGGTTGATTTCGAGTTTGCCGGGCTTTCCCATCGAGTGGAAAAGCAGGGCTTCTTCGTCGGTAATCTGGCGGCGCTTCTTGCTCATGATCTCTTGAATTCAGAAGGGGCGGGGTCCGGGACCGGGTGCCCAAAGTTGTCCACAGGGGCAGAGCGGCGTTTTTATGCCGCGCGCCCTTGAGATACAAGGGGGAGCGCCATTTTCCGGCCATTTGGAGGCGATCTGCGGCGCTTTTCTGTTAGTCTGCGGCACTTCGCCCATCAAACCCGATCTGATCCCGCACCCATGCCTGACACATCTGAAACGCCAGACGCTGCACAGCCCGCCATTCCGGCGGATGCGACCCCTATGATGGCGCAATATCTGGAGATCAAGCAGGCCCATGCCGACGCGATCCTCTTCTACCGGATGGGCGATTTCTACGAGATGTTCTTTGGCGACGCCGTCAAAGCCGCAGAAACCCTGTCGATTGCGCTGACCAAGCGCGGCAAGCATTTGGGGCAAGACATCGCCATGTGCGGTGTGCCGGTGCATTCGCACGACGCTTATCTGGAACGCCTGATCCGCGCCGGCCACAAGGTCGCGGTCTGCGAACAAATGGAAGACCCGGCGGAAGCCAAAAAACGGGGCGGCAAATCCGTGGTGCGCCGCGCGGTCGTCCGTCTTGTGACACCCGGCACGCTGACCGAAGACACGCTGCTGAGCGCGCGGTCGCATAATTATCTCGCCAGCCTTGCGCGGCTGGCGTCCGGCAGCGCCATCGGCCTTGCCTGGACAGATGTCTCGACCGGCGATTTCGCCGTGATGGCGGTCGAGCCTGCCGCCTTGGGGGCGGAACTTGCCCGTCTTGATCCCGGTGAAATCATTTTGGCCGACAGCCTGCTTGCCGACGAGACGCTCGCCCCTCTGTTTGATGCGCATCGCAATGCGCTGACGAACCTGCCTTCATCGCGCTTTGATTCCACCGCCGGTGAGCGCCGTCTCAACGCCCATCTTGGCGTCGGGGCGCTCGACGGGTTCGGCACATTCTCAAAGCCTGAAATCGCTGCCATGGGTGCGCTTCTCGATTACGTGGAACTCACGCAGGTCGGGCGCATGCCGGCCCTGTCGCGGCCTCAACAGGTGACGACCGGCGCGACCATGCAGATCGACGCGGCGACGCGGGCGAACCTTGAACTTGTGAAAACGCTGAAAGGCGAAACGCGCGGCTCGCTCTTTGATGTGATCGACCGCACGGTGACGGGCGCAGGCGCACGCGAACTCGGTGCAAGATTGACCGCACCGCTCACCGACCCCGTCGCCATCAACGCGCGGCTGGACGCGGTGGAATGGGGGCTTGAGGCGCGGGGCCTGCGCAGTGAACTCCGCCAGCATTTGAAAGCCGCTCCCGATATGGCGCGAGCGCTGTCGCGGCTATCGCTCGAACGCGGGGGCCCGCGCGATCTCGCCGCCATCCGCGACGGACTTGCGGCATCGCACATGCTTGCTGCCGCGCTCGATCAGGCGCCGCAGACTTTGCTGCCGCTGCCCGATGACATCAAAGCGATTGCATATGCCTTGCGCGGTGCGGGGTCCACATTGCGGGCGCGGCTCACAGAGGTTCTGTCGGAAAACCTGCCCTTGTTGGCGCGCGACGGCGGCTTCATCGCCAAAGGTGTTTCCGCGCCGCTCGATGAACACCGGATGCTGCGCGATGAAAGCCGGAAACTCATTGCCGGATTACAGACGAAATATGTAAGCGACACGGGCGTCAGCTCGTTGAAAGTCCGGCACAATAACGTGTTGGGTTTCTACATCGAAGTGAGCCCGAAAAACGCCGATGCGCTGATGCAATCCGACGCCTATATCCATCGCCAGACTTTGGCCAATGCCGTGCGCTTCACGACGCCGGAACTAGCCGAACTTGCCAGCCGCATTGCGGATGCGGGCGCGCAGGTGCTGGCGCAGGAATTGGCGCTCTATGATGAACTGGTCGCCGCAACACTTGAATGTGCGGCAGGAATTTCAGCCGCTGCATTGAAGCTCGGTGAAGCAGACGCGTTGCTCGCTTTGTCCGAACTTGCCGCCGAATGCCGCTATCGTCGCCCGCTTGTGGATAGCGGTTTGAGCTTCACAATCAAAGGCGGGCGGCACCCCGTCGTTGAAGCCGCATTGTTGCGCGATGCCTCTCCGCATCCTTTCGTGCCCAATGATTGCGACCTGACGGAGAAAAATCTCTGGCTGCTGACCGGTCCGAATATGGCTGGTAAATCGACGTTTCTGCGTCAAAACGCATTGATCGCCATCATGGCGCAGATGGGCAGCTTCGTGCCCGCGCGCGCGATGCGGTTGGGCGTCGTCGACAAGGTCTTCACGCGCGTCGGCGCGAGCGACAACCTGGTCTACGGAGAGAGCACCTTCATGGTGGAG
>JAUSLL010000062.1 GCA_030649335.1 Parvibaculum sp.
GCCCCGACGCGCGCGCTGGCTCTGTCCCGTTTGCAGCATTTTTTGACGGGCATGGAAGTGGTCGGGCCGAAAACCAATCTGGCTTTTCTTACGAACGTGCTCGGACATGCGGCCTTTCAGGCAGCCGACATCGATACGAGCTTTATCGATAAGCATTTGAGCGACCTTGTGCCTTCGTCGGCGCTCACGCCTGACGTGTTGGGCGCAGCGTTGATCGGCCATGTGTTGAGCCGGTCGGCGAAGACGGCGACGAGCGATCCGTGGTCGCCCTGGGCGGTCAGTGATAGTTGGGTGCTCGGCGGGCATCGCAGCGAATTGTTCAAGTTTATCTTTGACGGTGAGGCCCTTGTTATCTCCGCCACCTGTCGGGGGAATGAGGCGCAATTTGAGTTCGGCGGCGCGACGCATGTTGTGTCCGGCACACTTGATGACGATGGCGGGCTTTCCGCCGTTGTTGACGGCAAACGTTTCACGGCGGCCTATGTCGCAACCGACGGTGGCTTCACGCTCGTCCATATGGGTGTGAATCATATCTTTGTCGTGCCGGACCCGTTGGATGTCGATGTGGCATCCGACGCCGACACCGGCTCGCTCAAATCGCCCATGCCGGGCAAAATCGTGCAGGTTCTGGCCAAAGCGGGTGCGAGCGTTGCCAAAGGCACGCCGCTCATCGTGATGGAGGCGATGAAAATGGAACAGACGCTTGCCGCGCCTGCCGATGCTGTCATAGCTTCGGTCAATGTCGCGGCGGGCGATCAGGTGGAAGCCGGTGCCGCGTTGGTTGTATTCGAGCAAAAGGCGGACGGGTGAGCCTGCATATCATCAAGCTCTGTGTCGGTGCGGAAGACGTTGAAGATCTGCGGGCATGGCAGAAGGCGCGGCTGGCTGAGAAACGTCGCAACAAGGAAAAGCCCGTGCTGGTCCATGTGACGCGCATGACGCCGACGCGCGCGGCCGAAGTGCTGGACGGCGGCTCACTCTACTGGGTGATGAAGGGCCACATCCGCTGTCGCCAGCGGCTTCTCGACATTGAACCGTTTGTGGATAGCGAAGGCATCAAGCGTTGCAAATTTGTGCTCGATCCCGAGATCGTGCTGACGCGGCGACGCGAACGGCGACCCTTTCAGGGCTGGCGCTATTTCGACGGCAAGGATGCACCGGCAGATGCGAAAGCCGCTGACGAAGCCGATGACGACATGCCCGAAGAAATGCGCGCCGAGCTTGAGGCGTTGGGGCTTCTCTAGCCGACCGGCATATTGTCGATAAGGCGCGTCTTGCCGATTTTTGCGGCGACCAGAATACGCGCGCCGCCCGTTGTCTTGTCGTTGTCGAAGGCGGCGAGCGAGGCGGCGTCGCGCACTTCCAGATAATCCACATGGGCAAAGCCGAGTGCGATGATGCGCTTGGTGCTCTCTGCCGTCGCGGTGGAAATCATCTTTCCGGCGGCGATTTCTGCGGCTGTCTCGCGCAGGATGATGTTGAGCTGGCCAGCGGCTTCACGTTCCTCGGCGCTCAGGTAAACATTGCGCGACGACATGGCGAGCCCGTCTGCCTCACGCAGAATGGCCCCGCCGAGAATTTTCACAGGTATATCCAGATCGGCAACCATGCGGCGGATCACTTGTAGCTGCTGCCAGTCTTTTTCACCAAAGGCGGCCACATCGGGCAGGGCTTGCAGCAGGAGTTTGGCGACGACGGTGGCGACGCCCGCAAAATGCGTCGGCCGCGCTTCGCCTTCGAGCGGGCCGGTGACGCCGCTGAGGTTGATGGTGGTCGCATAGCCCGCCGGATACATTTCGTTGGCAGTCGGCGCAAAAATCAGATCGCCACGTCTATTGAGCTTTTCAGCGTCGGCGGCTTCGGTGCGCGGGTAGGCGTCGAGGTCTTCATGCGGGGCAAATTGTGTCGGGTTGACGAAGATCGACACGACGCAGCGGTTCACTTTGGTTTTGACGAGATCGACTAGCGACAGGTGCCCGTCGTGCAGCGCGCCCATGGTCGGCACGAGGCCCACGGTGAGACCCTGTTTGCGCCAATCGGCGATGGTGGCGCGAAGGTCGGCCACGGTGCGGGCAACGGGAATTTTGTAACTGCTGGTGTCGAGCGCCATGTTGGGTCCGCCAAATGAAAAACCGGCGCGACCATAAACGATCAGCGCCGGTCTCTCAACTTGGTGTGTGGCTTAGACGAGACGACCTTCGATAGCGTTGCGGTAAAGCATTTCATAATCGCCGACACTCATCGGCAGCGGGTTGCCGCCGTTCGATGGGTCTTCCAGCGCCATGGGCGCACCTTCGGGGATCATGTCGAGATCGACGCCGATTTCTTTCAGCGTGTTGGGAATGCCTACTTCTTCGCGCAAGGCGAGTACCCAATCGACAAAGCCGATGAAACTCTGGTTCTTGAGGTTCATATAACGAGCGGCGGCGGCCAGGCGTTCTTCGATCACGGATTTATTGTGGAGGAGGACATAGGGCATGACGACAGCATTGGTGAGCCCGTGGTGCGTGCCGCGCAGTGATGAGCAGGGATGGCTCATGGCATGCATCGAGCCGAGACCTTTCTGGAAGGCTGTCGCGCCCATCGAGGACGCCGCCATCATGTAGGCCCGCGCCTCGATGTTGCTGCCGGTTTTGACAGCGGTGGGCAGCCAGTCTTTGCAGAGACGCATGCCTTCAAGCGCGATCCCATTGCCCAGCGGATGGAAGAAGGGGCTGCAATAGGCTTCCAGACTATGCGACAGCGCGTCCATGCCCGTGGCGGCTGTGATGTGCGAGGGCAGGCCGAAGGTGAGTTCAGGGTCTGCGATCACTTCCACGGGCAGCATCTTCGGGTGGAAGATGATTTTCTTGGTGTGGTTGCTTTCGTCCACGATTACAGCGGCGCGGCCGACTTCGGAGCCGGTGCCCGCCGTCGTCGGAATGGCGATGACAGGCGCGATGCCTGCGGGGTCGGCGCGGCTCCACCAGTCTTCGCGGTCTTCGTAGTCCCAGATGGGGCGCGTCTGGCCGGACATGAAGGCGATGGCCTTGCCTGCGTCCATCGCGCTGCCACCGCCGAAAACAATGACGCCGTCATTCTTATTGGCGCGGAACATTTTAAGACCCGCTTCGACATCGGCCCCGACAGGGTTCGGGTGCACATCGGCAAAAAGCGCGCAGGCGATGCCAGCGTGTTCCAGTGCGCCGATCGCTTCCATGATCATCGGCAGAGGTTTCAGGCCGGGGTCGGTGACGAGCAGCGGGCGGCGGATGCCCGCCGTGCGGCAGGCGTCGGCGAGTTCTGAAATGCGGCCCGCGCCGAAACGGATTTTCGTCGGGTAATTCCAGTTGCCTGTCAGCGAGGCATATTGGTCGATCATGATGTTTTGGTCCGCAAGTGATGGCCTTTGGGCCGCGTCAGAAATTCATAGCCGACGCGCGACAGTGTTGCGCCGCGTCCGGTGTCTTTGATGCCGGTCCAGGGGAGCGCGGGATCGAGATAGTCACAGCGGTTCATAAACCATGTGCCGGTCTCGACGCGATCGCCGATGGAAATGGCGGCCGCTTCGTCTTCGGTCCAGACCGCGGCGGTGAGGCCATAGGGGCTGTCGTTCATCAACTGGATGGCTTCGTCGTCGGACGTGACTTTCATAATGCCGATGACGGGGCCGAATGTTTCTTCGCGCATCACGTCCATCTGGTGATTGACGTTGACCAGCACCTGCGGCGCGAGATAGGGCGTGCCCGCTTTGGAAGCCGGGAAAAGTTTTTCGTCAATCAGCGCCTTCGCGCCACCACGTGTGGCTGCCTCGATCTGGCCGCGCACAAAGGCGGCAGCGGACGAACGCACCATCGGCCCGAGCGTCGTTGCGCCGTCGAGCGGCGAGCCGAGCTTGTAGCTCTTGGTCAGTTCGACAAACCCGTCAACGAATTGATCGTAAACGTCGGCGTGAACGTAAAGACGTTCCTGCCCGCAGCATGACTGACCGGAATTGAAGAAAGCGCCATCGACGAGATTTTCAACAGCAAAGGGAACATTGGCATCGGCGCGGACATAGGAGGGGTCCTTGCCGCCGAGTTCGAGCCCCACATTGATGAAGCGATCCGACGCCGCTTTGACGATGGCGCGACCGCCCGCGACGGAACCTGTGAAGGCGACATAATCGACGCGTTTGTCGCCGATCATTTTTTCTGTCAGCTCGTGGCT
>JAUSLL010000063.1 GCA_030649335.1 Parvibaculum sp.
ACCGCGCCACCCGTCTCGGCCAGCACCTTCGTGATGGCGGCCGTCAGTGATGTCTTACCATGATCAACGTGACCAATCGTGCCGATGTTGCAATGAGGCTTATTGCGTTGAAACTTTTCTTTGGCCATCGGTGTAGTCCTCGTTTGGTCGAATGATCGATCTGATAAACTGGTCTCAAGGTCTCGTAGCGTCTCAGGTCTCGTGTCGTCTCAGCAGCATCGTCGTATCGGTTTCACCACACACCGGGCCGCAAACGGTCTGGAGCGGGTGAAGGGAATCGAACCCTCGTCATCAGCTTGGAAGGCTGTTGCTCTACCATTGAGCTACACCCGCCTGACCGTATCCCCTTCTTGCGTCGCTCTCATTGCGCCGCCTCGACATCGAACTCCCCATAAAAACAAGGGGATATGGTGGAGGGGGTTGGATTCGAACCAACGTAAGCATAGCTAACGGATTTACAGTCCGTCCCCTTTAGCCACTCGGGCACCCCTCCGTGTCCGATGTCAAATGTCGTGAAATCCCAATATGTTCGCTGCCGCCGCTTGTGTTCGCATACGCGCGGCTTTATTGAGCTTTGCCGCCGTGCTGTCAACTGATTTCCCCGGTCCAAACGCGTGTAGCGCCCCGCAGCGTCCCCGGCGTCGTTGACATCCGACCGAAGGCACTGTCGAGGGGGCGTTTACATAAGCCCGGAACCAGCAATATAAGCAGGACCATGAACAAGCGCAAGCCGGGCTCCGGCAACTACTCCCGAACCGAAACGCCCGCCAAGCCCTTTCGCGGCGGTGGCGGACGCGGTCCCCGTCACGGCCCCCAAAAAGGCCACAAAGGCGGCGCGGACGAGAATTTTCTCTATGGATTTCATGCAGTTACGGCTGCTTTGCAAAATCCGGAGCGCAAAGTGCTGCGCCTGCTCATGACCCGTAATGCGGAAAATGAAATGGCCGACGAAGGCCTCAGCCTCGGCACTCAACTCGCCATAACGCCAGAAACCATGACCGGCGAGGAAATCGCGGCCCACCTGCCGCCGGGTGCCGTGCATCAGGGCATCGCGCTCAAGGTCTCCGCTTTACCCGATTTGTCGGTCGATGAAGCCTGTGAGGGCGTTAACGTCGCAGTCGTGCTCGATCAGGTCACTGACCCCCATAATTTCGGGGCGATTCTCCGTTCCGCTGCCGTCTTCGGTGCAGGCGCGCTCATCGCCACCGACCGCAACAGCCCCCCCTTGGGCGGCGCTTTGGCCAAAGCGGCCTCCGGCGCACTCGAACAGGTCCGGGTCGCCAAAGTGACGAACCTCGTCCGCGCGCTGGATGAACTGAAGGATTTAGGCTTCGAGGTCATCGGCCTCGATGGCGAAGGCGAAGTCTCCCTCCCCGACTTCAAGACCGGCCCCAAAGTGGCCATCGTCATGGGTGCCGAGGGCACGGGCCTCCGCCGCCTCACACGCGAACATTGCGACATACTCGCGCGCCTGCCCGCTTTCGGCCCGATGAAGAGCCTCAATGTCTCAAATGCTGCCGCCGTCGCTCTTTACGAGCTGTCGCGCCGCCGCTGACGCTAGCCGCTCAAGCCAAGCAGATAGGGAGCGACAATAATCCGCTTCAGACGCCAGCCGAGGCTCCACTCAAGCAGATAGATCGTGCGTTCCTGCGCGGTCGAAAATTCCGCGCCGACGTCCATCCGGAACACCAGCGGGCTGCCTTCGAAAAATGCATAGCGCACCTGCCCCATCGGGTTGGAGTCGCGCAAACCGTTCCTCGCCATCTCGGACAGGCTAGAGGCATTGATCTGTGCGTTCACCACGCGGTCGATCGCCGCGCTGCTCATGGCTTCTGACAAGGCTTGCAGACGCGGGTCCTCGGCGACGATCTTTTTGACGTAAGCGGCCTTCAGATCTTCGCGCACACCTTCACGCACCGACGACCAGTCAACGAGTGACGCAAGACGCACCTTGTCGCCGTTCACCAGCGACGTCTGCAAATCATAAATTGCCCAATAGGGCCAGGCCACCCAAAGCGCCACAAAAGCAGTAGCAGCGGCAATATAGGGGCCGCGCTTGCCAAGCCTGCGTGTTGCAAGCCCATAGGCAAACCCGCCAACCACCGCTGCCAAAAGCACCGTCCCCAAAGCCCAATATAACGGATCGCCCAACTCATTCCCCTCGTCACAACTCAACGCGTTGCACCATGCCGTCAGAAGAGGCCCCCAAGCAAGCGAAAGACGGCAACACAGATGAGCAGCATAAGCGCCGCGCGGCGTACTGTTTCAGGATCAGCCAGCCCGAAAGCATGGGCCCCTGCAAAAGCTCCGGCCAGCATGAAGGGCGCGAGCAGAAAGGCCCGCGCGACAAGCGCCATATCGTAAAGCCCCTGCACGCCCGCAAAACCCGCCGCGATGACATCAAGCACCAGAAAGAACGCGATGAGCGACGCGCGCCCCGACACGATCCCTGCTGCATTGGAAAAGAAGAAAAGCACCGCAGGCGGTCCGCCGATGGCCGAAGCGCCGTTGAGCACACCCACCAACCCACCCGTGGCCAGCGTCGCACCCCGCCCCGGCGTGAAGCGCATGTTGACGCCGAGCAACAACACAGTCGCCGCTACGCCGATCAGCGCCGCAATGGCGAGTGACATAATATCAGCCGGCACATTGGCCAACACATAAAGCCCGAGAGGCATGGCCGCGGCCGCGCCGATCCAAAGCCACGACAGGGCCCTCCACTGAACCTGCCGCCACACGCCGGGCAACAGCACAGCACTCGCCATGATCTCCAGCAGAAACAACACCGGCACCACGCGCGCAGGCGGCCAGATGAAAGTGAGCAAACCCACCGCAATCAGCGACGCCCCGAAGCCCGTATAGCCACGCACAAAAAACGCAACAAAGACAATCGCGCCGCCGCCCAGCAACGTAAGCCCGCCGCTGCCTTCCGCCGCAAGCTCGAAAAAATCAGCAAAGAAATCCATATTCTAAAGTCTGCCCGGATCACGGACGGGAACGGCCGCAACATCGGTGCGGATTTTCGAACTCGCCTCCAACGTGCGGTGCACAGGACACTTGTCAGCTATCTCCAAAACCTTAGCTCGCATCTCCTCCGACACTTCACCCTCGACGACAATATGGCGATGGAACACATCAATGCGCCCTCCGCTTTCGCGCACCTCGTCGGCACAGTCCTCGCAGTCTTTGGCGTGAATTTTATCATGCGACACATCAACACGAATGCGTCCCCAACCGAGTTTTTTCCGCTCGGCATAAAGGCGCAATGTCATCGACGTGCAGGCCCCGAGCGCAATCGAAAGATAGTCATATGGCGACGGGCCTGTGTCCTGTCCGCCCACGTCCACGGGCTCATCTGCAAACAAGCGGTGTGCACCGACCACAACACGATTTTGAAATTTTCCTTCGCCTGTTTCGATCACATGCACACCGGCAGTACCACCTTCTGGAGCCGATGGCCGGACCGTAACATAATGCGCCAACCACCCGACAATCACTTGGGCGGCATAGCCCGCATCTTCGCCGTCGCTCAACAAATGATCCGCTTTGTCCAACGAGACAAAACTCTTGGGGTGCCGCGCCGCCAGAAAAATATCCGTCGCATTGTCGATGCCGACAATCTGATCAAGCGGGGAGTGAAGAATGAGCAAGGGCTTCTTCATCGCCGTCACAGCCTCGCGAACCGCCTGCGCGCGCAGGTCATCAACAAACTGCTTCCGGATCACAAATTTGCGCCCCGAAATTGCGACTTCTGCCTCACCGTCCCGCTCAACCGCTTCGACGCTTGAGCCGATATTATGAAGAGCGTGAGCCGCGCTTGCGGGCGCACCGATGGTCACGACGGCCCGCACCTCGGGCACGTCCTTTGCCACAGCCAAAACGGCCGCGCCGCCCAGAGAGTGACCGATCAGCACCGAGGGGGCCTCAAAATTGCGCCGCAAATAATCCGCCGCGGAGAGAAGGTCCCCCAGATTCGACGTGAAATTGGTCGAGGCAAACTCGCCCTCGCTCGACCCCAGCCCCGTGAAATCAAACCGCAACACGGCAATTCCGGCAGCCCCAAGGTCGCCCGCAATCCGGCGCACGGCCCGCAAATCCTTGGAACAGGTGAAACAATGCGCAAACAGCGCATATCCGCGCAGCGGGCCATCGGGAATATCAAGCCGCGCCGCCAGCATCGCCCCGGAAGCCCCCGCAAATTCGAGCTTTTGAGTCTTCATGATTCGCCAATCCCAACATTCTGAAGGGACAGGCTAACACGTCGCAAAAGCTGGGCTTGCCTCCGAAATCGTCGTAGCGTAGAAGATGCGCAATTACGCCCTTGTAGCTCAGTTGGTAGAGCACCTGATTTGTAATCAGGGGGTCACGAGTTCGAATCTTGTCGGGGGCACCACTTTTCTTTCAATGACCTAGCGTCAGTAAACCGCGCATTCCCAGACCGGGGAAGCCGGATGCCATAATCTGACCGCATGGATATTTGAAGGTTTTGCCTGAACCATGTTCTGCTGCCATCAGCGAATACATGACAGGCCAAAAGATGTGCCAAAACCGGCTCCCCTCCCTCTTCCGCACTATCGCGCTCATTGCCACAATGGCTCTGGTCACCCTTCCGGCCAAAGCGGAAACGCCCAATGCAATCTGGGGAAGCTTGCTGAAGACTTATGTCTCCACACCACCGGACGAGATCAACCGGTTTGACTACGCGCATATATCCGACACGGATCGCGAACGGCTGGTGTCCTATCTTGATCAGATGCAGAAACTTGATCCTTCCAAAATGCCCGACGATGAACAGCGGGCCTATTGGATCAATCTCTACAATGCACTCACGGTCAAAGTGGTGCTCGATCACTATCCGGTGAAAAGCATCCGCGATATTCGTTCCGGTTTCTTTTCAATTGGTCCGTGGAATGACGAACTTGCGCGCGTGAGCGGCAAAGACCTTTCACTCAACAATATCGAACACGACATCCTGCGAAAGCGCTGGAAGGACAACCGCATCCACTATGCATTGAACTGCGCCTCGCTGGGCTGCCCGAACCTGCAACCGGAACCGTTCACAGCCCAGCGATTGAATGAGCAACTCGACCACGCGGCCCGCGCCTATGTGAACCACCCAAGGGGAGCAAGCATTCGCAACGGCAGGCTGACGGTCTCCTCCATCTACAAGTGGTATGCGGAAGACTTTGGAAACAGCGACAAATCAGTCATCGCCCATATTGCTTCTTTTGCGACAGCAGACCGTGCCGCCGAATTGAACAAAATTTCGGACATCAGTGCCCATCAATATGATTGGAAGCTGAACGCACCCGATACTGCGGAATAAATCCGTCAGGCCGCATAAACCCTGCGACCATTCACCCACGTCTCCAGCACCTCAATGCCCGCGATCTCCTCGGGCGGCACCGCGCGCGGATCTTTGTCGAGCACCACGAAGTCCGCATATTTGCCGACCTCCAGCGTACCGATCTCATGCTCGGAATAGCATTGCCACGCCGCATCCCGCGTCAGCGAGACAATGGCTTGCTCAACACTCACGCGTTCATCGGGATTAAGTACGCTGCCGGGCTCCTTCCACACCGTCCGGTTGACGGCATTGTCCATGAGACGCAGCGGTCCCATCTCACTCACCGGTTCGTCGGAGTGAACTGTCCAGCGAATGCCTTCCGCCGAACAAGACGCCGCACGTCCGAGCAGCATTGATTTTTCCGGCCCGAAAACCTCATCGCGGAACGCCTTGCCCCAATAGTGAACATGGCCAATGAGAAAACTGGGCGATACATTCATCGCCTTGATGCGGGCGATCTGTTCGTCATGCAGAACCGAGCAATGCTCAATGCGAAAACGCATCGTCTTGGGCACACCGGCCGCATAGGCCGCCTCGATAGCGTCCAGCGCATTGTCGATGGCCTGATCGCCATTGGCGTGGATCACCACCTGCCAGCCCTGCAAGGCCCGCTTGACGGTGATCTCGCACAGCTTGTCCCTTTCGATATAGGCAAGGCCGTGATCGTCCCGCCCGAGATAAGCTTCGCGCTGCAATCCCGTGCGTCCCTGATTGGACCCGTCCGACACAAGCTTCCACCCCGTCGCCCGCGCCATCGCGTCGCCATAGCCGAATTTCAAATCTGATGTGTCCCACGCCGCTTCATGCGCATTCAGCAATGAATAGCGCATCCGCGCTGTCATGTGGCCGGACTTGGCGAATGCGTGAAAAGCATCCGCCTCGCCCTTGCCCTGAAAACCGCCGGTCGCCTGATCGCACATGGTCGTCACGCCGAGGCGGTTAGCCTTGTCGCAAACATACTTGGCGGCCTCCGGCACACTGTCGATTTTCATGCCCTTGAGATTGTGCCCGAGCACAGTGTACATCGCAGGCTGCCCTTGCAGCACCCCCGTCGGCACACCGTTACCGTCGCGCACGAAGGCAGCACCCGGCGGGTTGACGCTCTCCGCCGTCACGCTCGCAATGTTCAGCGCCCGCCTGTTGCAATAGCCGATATGCAGCGACGCATTGAATATGAAAACCGGATTATGCGGCGCAGCTTTTTCCAGCGCATCCGCATTGATAAATTCAGCGCCCGATTGCAGCGACGGATCAAACTGCCGCGCGACAATCCATTCGCCTTCCGGTGTCGCCTTGGCCACCGCCGCAATGCGCGCGATGACAGCATCGGCATCTTCGCATTCTATAGCCCCGACATTGGTCATGCCGGACATCATGGCAATCGCAAAAAAATGCATATGAGGTTCAATGAAGCCGGGCAGCACCGCGCGTCCCCCGCAGTCCACGATTTCTGCATCATCGCCCGACGCGGCCTTCACATCGGCAAGCGTTCCAACAGCCACGATCTTCCCCTCACGAAATGAGATCGCCTCCGCAATCGTGAATGCTTCATCGACGGTCATCACTTGCGCATTGGAAAAAATGATCGTGCCGGTCTGCGCTTCCGGCGGCGTGCCGAGACGCGCCCACGCCTTGGGCCTCGCCGCATTGGCCAGCGCAGGCAGCGACATCAACCCGATGTCGCGCAGCATCGGTGCGCAGCAGGGGCAGCCGTAGAGGTCCAGATCGTGATGGGGCACATGCCGGTGCGAAGGATCATCGCAACAAGGTTTCACCGATTGTGATGTGACTTTGTCTGCAACGTCGATCGTCATTTTTCGCTTCCCCGTTTTTATCGGAGAAGGATCAACGCTGTGCCGCAGCCTGTCAAACGCCAATCAGGCTCAGGGTGCAACTGCCGCGTCGGGGCATGGGAAATTGACCGACAATGTCCATGCTGCTGTCTCGTAAGCAGGGCGCTGGTCAAGTTCGGGATGCGCCGGACGATAGGCGAGGATCAATTTTGCAAAATCAACAAAACTCAATTTCGGCGGCAAAAAGAAACACAGATTGTGCTCCTGCTTCGGCCCGATGCGATTGAATGTGGTCGGCGCACCCGCCGCTGTCGATTCAACCACCTTCTGCATCATCGCGCCGAGAAACCCCGAACAGGCGCGGCCAGCGGTTTCGCCTTCATCACTCCGGTCGCCTTTCGCCAGCGGCGTGCAGGCCGCGGCCAAATCATCGCCGGTCTTGATGTCGCCGGGCTCGTCAGGCAATGCGGCAAGCGCCGGACCGGCGCAAGCCAGCGTGGAAACCAGAACGAGAGTCTTCAGAAGGTTTTTCTTTGTCATGCAGCAAACCTAACAGAAGAAAAAGGCTGCGCCTTCAATAAAGACGCAGCCTTTCGCAAATTTAAGAAACGGGTGAATTCAGATTTTGAGCATCTGGATCACTTGCGGTGACTTCACCTCAACGCCTTTGAGCGCCGCGCGGTTTGCCGCCTTGTCAAAACCTTCCATGATGCGCCCGAAACGCTGCTCGACAGCAGGCCTCATGTCCGGATGCGTGAAGATGTAGAAATCATTGTCACGCACAGCTTCGAGCACACAAGCACCCACGACGTCTGCCGGAATACCCGCTTGCACCAGTTGAGCGCTGATCGAAAGCAATTCGCTGTCGGCGTCCGGTGTTCGCTCGCCGAAACGCTCCTGTCGCGTCCGGGCGCTTTCGTGAATACGTGTACTCACAAAGCCAGGGCACAAAACCGACACGCCGATATTCTGCGGCGCCAGTTGACCGGCCCAACCTTCCGACATGGCCACAACAGCAAACTTCGTCGCGCAATAGGGTTCCATGCCGGGAGGTGAAATCATACCGGCCATCGACGCTGTGTTGACGAAATGCCCGCCTTCACCATGCGCAAGAATATGCGGCAGGAAAGCCTCCATGCCATAAACAACGCCCATGAGATTGACACCGATGGTCCAGTCCCAATCGCCGGGCTTCATCGCACCGAGGACGCCGCCGCCGCCAACGCCCGCATTGTTGCAGACGACATGCACCTTGCCGAAAGCCTCGACGCAGGCTGCCGCCGCCTCTTCCACCGACTTGCGGTCGGCAACGTCGCAATGCACGCCTTCGACCTTCACCTGACGCTGGCGCAAATCCTCAACCGCTTTTTCCAGCGGTTCGCGCTCGATGTCAGCCAGCATAATGTTCATGCCGACAGCACCAAAGGCTTTCGCCATGGCAAAGCCAATACCGCTCGCGCCGCCTGTGATGAAAGCGGTCTTTCCTTGAAACTGATCCATTACGCTGCCTTTACAAGATCGTCAGTGGCCTCAAAGGCCTGAAGCACTTTCGTGCTATTTTGAAGTTTGCCGATGCGGGCATGGATCGCCGTCTGCGATTGCTCGCGCGACAATTCAGCCTGTGTCACACCATGCCATTTGACCATACCTTCCCAGATGGGATCGATCAGGTCCTTGCCCGCAATTGTGCCGCCATCCACCGTCTTGAAAGTGAAGCTGCGCATTTCCGAAACAGTCGTCTGCAAATAGGCAACGTGAATGGCTTCATCCGTGCGGATACGTTCGATCATGGTGGCCGCGAGATCGGCTTCCGCGCGACGGTCCGTGAATGTCGCTTTATCGCGCAACAATGCGCAGTTGAAGCTGAAACCGGCCTCGGCCCGCACTTCGATCATCAGCACATTCATCAGCAACAGAATGAGCGATTCAAACCCCATCGGCAGTTGCGGCATCAGGCGGCCCTGATCCGGACGTCCGATATTGTCCGGCACCTCGGGGATCGGATAGCGGCCCGCACCGAAAATGAGATCGCGCGCCGCATACCACATCTGGTCGTGTGCGCCGGGACCATTCGGCACTTTGGGGTCGCCGCCTTCGTCAATGCCGTGGGCGTAAAGCAGACCCTTATGCAGATGGCCGGTGCAAGTGTCGGAAATATCATCGACGATGATCTGCTGAAAATCCGGCGCTTCAAAATTGCAAAGCGCTTGCCCGCGCGCTTCGATGACGCCGGTGATGGTCAGCGAGTTCCACAGCGTCTCACCCAGACCATTGTCGAGCAGAATTTTCTGCTGCTCGATATTGGGGTAATTGCCCCGGCTCAAAAGCTGCGTCGTTGCATCAATCAGCGGCCAGTCCCGCGCTGTCAGCGCCGCCTGCCATGCTTCCACAGCCGGCCAGCGGTTGAGTGTGCGCGGCGAAATATAGGTGCCATCGGCATCAAATCCGCCATGCAGCTTGTAGCCCACTTCCTCATGTGGCTTCGCATAGGCGTGGTCCGCCATCAACTCGTCGCGCGTATATTTGAGTTTCGCCATATCCTGTTCCTCTCCGAACGGCCTCTAACGTGCCTTATTGAACTTTGAGCGCGCGCACAAAGAGCTGTGTCACGCTTTCGATATAATTGTGAATATCAAGCTGATCGCGCGAGGCATAAGCGCCGCCCTGCTTGATCGCGCCGACAATGAGGTAGCCTGCAAGGCGCGTATCGACATCAGCCGCCACCTGCCCCACTTGCTTCATCTGATCGAGAATGGCGGTCCAGCCTTCGGCCCAGCGCGTCGCAGGTGCCTTGCGCCCCATGTCGCCCTTCCACAGCACAGTGACGTCCGTCAGCGACGAGGCGAGCACACCCGGATTGGCTTCTGAATATTCAACAGTCGCGAGGAGGATTTCGCGCACCACTTCTTCCAGCGTGCCCTTGCCTGCCAGATGCGCCTGCAACACAGCATCAAGTTCTGTCGCCGCTTCGTCGGCAAAGGCGATGAAGCAGTCGAGCTTGTCTTCGTAATGCAGATAGAACGTCCCGTGGCCGACGCCCGCTTCGCGCGAAATATCCTGCGGCCGCGTATCGTGATAGCCGCGCTCGACAAACAGCTTGCGCGCCGCCGCCATCAATTTGCGTCGGCTTTCCTGCTTGCGTCGGGATACGCCCGGCACCACGCCAACGGAAACATCGTCGCCAGCACCGCGAGCGCCAGTGCCAGTCTTCGACCCTTCCGTAGTCTCCAGAACGTCTGTCTCCGCAGCCGTTTTATTTCTGGAGTCGTTGTCCTCCGTGATCATGCACAGATGTTCGACACTAATTGACAATTTGTCAACGAGTCAAAATACATAAACCGTCAAAGGTCAAAAAACGGCATCAAGCCAGGGAAATTTGCGCCCGCCCGACGAGATGGGCATAGACCACCATAAGCAGCCAGCTCAGAAAAATCGCCAGCGCCATATATTGCGGGAACTTCACCGGCTCCAGATAGGCAAGACAGGTGAAGATGGATGCCGACAACCCGACGATCATACCAATGAGCCGCAACCGTGGCATGGAGTGATCCTCAAACAGCGCATAGCCCGCGCCAAGCGAGGTCAGACCCAGCGCAAACCATTTAATCCATGTCGCGCTGACGAGCGCCTCAATGAGCGGCGCCACATCCGCCCCGTCCTGCGTCAGGGCGAGCAGCATCATGTTCTCGCGCACATCCGCCAGCATGGCGACAATGCCGACAACCGACAATATGAGCCAGCGCCGGTCGCTGCGTTGCTGCGCAATAGCCATGAAGAACAGCGCGATAAATGCGCCGTACACGGTCATATAGAGAAAGTCGATCCTGTTGACCTTGTCGATGGCATCGCGAATAGCGGCGTAGGACGCGCGGTCCTCGCCGATCACAGCCGTCAGCTCGGCAGCGTCCCGCACCATCTCAAAAGCGATGATCGGATCGCGTGCGTCTCCCTCAATAGGATGCGCAATCGACTTGGGGCTCAGCGCCCCCAGCCATATCGTGATGCCGAAAACAAGGACGCCGATGAGCGACGTCAGTGTAAATCTGTTCATAACCGCCCTCGCTCAGATTGAGAAGTGTGGCAACTCAAATAATATCAAAATGAATTCTTCACTATCCCGGGCTCAGGCTATTTTCAAACCCAGAGCGCTTCAGAACATCTGCCACTTCCCGAAGGGGAACGTGTTCATATAAAGCTGGAATTCGCTCAACCACTTTATCAATGTAGTTCGCAGCATCTGCTTTATCAGCCTTCAGTTTTGCCAATTCATCGTCGGATAAAATAATCTGAACGATCCCAAGTTTATATCTTTCCGCATAGTACTCGATGCCCTTGGGCAAGGGTGACTTCTCAGACGCAGTGCGAATGCAATACCACGAACGATGAGAGAAGCGTTTATGAGAAATAGCTTCAAATATATAGCGTTGCCAGTTGTCTTCGTTGAGCTTCACCTCACAAGAGGCAACTTCAATCTCTACAGCACCGAATATCTCTGTTCTTAGCGCTCCAAGAACATCTGGATTGCCCCACGGGCCGCCACTTTTCAGAGCAGAAACATCCTTCGAAGCATAACCTTTAGTTTCAAGCCAGCTAACGACTAGAGGATACAGGTCGCTTTCGGCAACTTTTGTCTTCTTTCCTTCGGCTGGCTTGATTTCAGCAGTCGTTTCCTGCTGCTTTTCCTCTTCAACCGACGCTTTGTCTAAAAAGTATCCACTTCGATTCTCGCTGCTACGAATTGGAGAAGCTGGATCATTCACCGCCGCTTTATTGAGATATACCCAAATCGTATTCGGCTTGAGATCGATTTCTAATTTTTTTGTCTCCATCTCATTTGTCAGATGATCGACAATGGTTTTTCCTGGAACCGCGCTCTCGACCTCCGTAGCTTGCTTTGTTTCTAGAAAAGCAACAATCGCTTCCGAGACCAATTTGTAGCTCAACTTGACCACCCCAACCAAAACAATGAATGTCGCAGCATCTCAACAGAAAATGAACAACAAATATACCGCATACGGATATTCACACAACAGTGGCTTGGTTCAATTTATTACTGCAAAACGAAGCTACACAGCAGAAAACCCAGACAGCTTATCAGGAAAGTCATTCAGCCGCTTTTCGCCCCGCCTGAATGATGTTCCAGAGCTTCATCGGTGTCACAGGCATATCAACCGTTTCAACACCGAAAGGCTTCAGCGCATCAATGATCGCATTGATGAAAGCCGCAGGCGCACCCACAGTGCCCGCCTCGCCCGCGCCTTTAACGCCCAGCGCATTCGAGGTCGAGGGGATCTCGTTATACGAGGTATCAAACGACGGCATATCGTCAGCGCGCGGCATCCAGTAGTCCATAAACGAACCGGTCACGAGCTGCGCGGTGTCATTGTCAAACACCGCATGTTCGCCCATCGCCTGCCCCAGACCCTGCGCGATGCCGCCATGCACTTGGCCTGCAACGATCAGCGGATTGAGGATATGGCCGAAGTCATCGACCGCGACGAAACGTGTGATTTTGAATGTGCCGGTTTCGGGATCAATCTCCACATCGCAAATATGCGCACCATTGGGGAACGTATTGCCCTTCTGGCTATATTCGCCGTCGCCCGAAAGCTCGCCCAGATCGGGTTGCTTCTCAGCAAGTCGCGCCACCTGGAAGAGATCGATCTTTTTGTCTGTGCCGACGACCGCAAACACCGCCTCGCCGTCTGCACCGCGATACTCGATGTCGGCCTTGGCCGCCTCAAGTTCATTGGCCGCAATCTCGCGACCCTTGTCGATCAGCTTGTCCGACGCATCACCGATAGCGCCCGTCGCCATATAGACAGCCTTGGAGCCGCCTGTGCCTGCGCTATTGGGCAGCGTTTCCGTGTCACCCAGATGCACTTTGATCTTTTCAACATCAAGGCCGAGGCGCGTGGCGAGGAACTGCGTCCAAACGGTTTCATGGCCCTGACCATTGGTCTGCTGGCCGGTCCACACATGCACCATGCCGCTGTCAGCGTCGATGGCGATACGCGCATAATCCGACATGCCCGCCGCTGTGCGCTCGACGTAATAGCTCACGCCTTGACCGATCAGCTTGCCTTCGCTCGCCGCTTTGGTGCGGCGCTCTTCAAAGCCCGCCACATCCGACACCTTGAATGCGTCTGTCAGATTGCGTGTGAAGTCGCCGCTATCGAACGGCAGCGATGCGCCGCCCTTGTAGGGCATCTCGGCAGCCGGAATGAAATTGCGGTTGCGGATCTCGTCTTGCCCGATACCAAGTTCGCGTGCCGCCTTGTCCATCAACCGTTCGATGACATAAGAAGCTTCCGGACGTCCCGCGCCGCGATAGGCGTCCACCGGCACAGTATGGGTGTAAACGACCTCGACGTAATTATAGAGCACCGGCACTTTGTAAACGCCGACATGCATCCCGCGCGGCGCAAGCGTCGGAATAAACGGACCGAACTGGCTCTGATAGCCGCCGAGATTGGCGATGGTCCGCACGTCAACAGCCAGAATCTTGCCGTCCTTGTCGAGCGCCAATGCGGCTTCTGTCACATGGTCGCGGCCCTGACTGTCGGTGAGAAACGCGTCCGAACGGTCGCCGGTCCATTTCACAGGACGACCCAGCATGCGCGAGGCAAACAACACCAGCGGATATTCGGGATAGACGAAAGTCTTCATGCCGAAACCGCCGCCGACGTCTTCCGTCACAACGCGCAGTTTTTCGACCGGAATATTCAGCGAAAATTGCGCGATGAAATTGCGCTGGCTGTGCACACCCTGGCTCGGGCTATAGAGCGTGTAGTGATCGCGCTCCTTGTCATAGACGCCGAGTGCCGCGCGCGGCTCCATCGCGTTCACAACAATACGGTTATTGATGAGCTTGAGCTTGGTGATGTGATGCGCGGCTTTCATCGCCGCATCCGCACCGGCTTCGTCGCCGAGCTTCCAAGCGTAAGCAAGGTTGGAGCCGAGCTCCTCCCACACCACAGGCGCATCCGGCGCGAGTGCGCCTGCTGTGTCAGCCACAGCCGGCAAGGTTTCATAATCGATGATCAGCAGATCAGCCGCGTCTCGTGCCTGATTGAGCGTTTCGGCAACGATCACCGCCACCGTGTCACCGGCATAGCGCACACGCTCCTGCGCGATCAGATGGCGCGTGGTCTTGAAGAGAGGCGTGCCGTCGAGGTTCTTCAACATATCGGCAGCAGGGCTCGCCACAACGCCGAGGCCTTCGCGTTTGGCGTCTTCGCCCGTGTACACGGCCAGCACGCCTTCTGAGGCCCGCGCGTCGGTGGCATCAATCGACACAATGCGGGCACTCGCATGAGGCGAACGCACCATGAAGGCATGGGCCTGACCCTCGATTGAAATATCGTCGGTATAGCGCCCCTTGCCCGTGATCAACCGTTCATCTTCGACGCGCCGCATCGGCTGTCCGACACCGAACTTCACCATGGTACTGACCTCGTGGTTCTAGGAATTCGAAAAATAGACTTAAACTTGTGGAGAGGCGGCAGCGATCACCGCGCCGCCTCGATCCGGATTTCTCATATAGGCAACAGGCACACTCAACTCAATCCCGAAAGGACGCATCCATCCGGTCGAGCTTACGCAGCAGGGCCGGCCAGGGCAGCGCGCCCATGCCATCCATCCCCTTCGTCTGACCTGCCGTTTTCTCCGGCACGCCCTGGTTTGGCATATTGAGCTCCACACCGCCCGACAGCGCACGGATTTGCATGGTGCAGGCGCGCTCCAGAAAGAAGTGCCGCACAAAAGCATCAGCGCAGGTCGCGCCCGTGGTCAGCAGCCCGTGGTTGCGCAGGATCATGCTGTGCTTGTCGCCGAGATCGTGAACCAGCCTCTCGCGCTCGTCGAGATCAAGCGCGATGCCCTCATAGTCGTGATAGGCCATGTCCTCACGCAGCACCATTGCGGTCTGCGACAACGGCAACAGCCCTTCCGCCTGCGCCGACACCGCAACGCCGTCATAGGAATGCGTGTGGATCACGCAATTGGCGTCTTTGCCTTCGGCATGCACAGCACTGTGAATTGTGAAGCCCGCGGCGTTCACGCCGTAAGGGCTGTCCATCACGATCTTGCCATCGAGATCGATCTTCACAAGGCTCGACGCCGTAATCTCGTCAAACGTCATGCCATAGGGGTTGAGCAGAAAATGATGCTCCGGCCCCGGCACCCGCGCCGACAGATGCGTATAGATGAGATCGTCCCAGCCATAATGGGCGATGAGGCGATAAGTTGCCGCAAGATCAACACGAGTTTGCCACTCTTCTTCCGACACCTGATCACGCACCGAAGTGCTTTGCATTTTTTCGACCGCTGACATGGAATTTCCTCCGTCGCTCATGCTCTGAGCAGAATTTTGATTACCCTTAGCTTGTCATGGCGGGGCAGCCGGTGCAATTGGCGAGTGCCCGGCTTTTGCCGCTTATACCCCTGATCTGCCAGCATTTTTTGGCTTGCCACGGCGGGCGCAACGCGCGCTTCACGCTCCACCTCAAATTATTTCCGACGGAATGGGCCCCCACCCCCGTTTCTATTGACGTGGGGTACGCCACATCAATATGAGGTCCAATACCAATGCGTAAAATCATTCTGACCAGTGCAGTCCTTCTGACCGCCGCCATCGGTGCCAGCTCTTTCGCTCTTGCCGACAAAGCCCCGCGCGGCGACCGCGCAGAGCGTCACGCCACCATGTGCGTCGATCGCAATGCCCGCGCTGTCGGCCATCTCGCCGAGCTGGAAGCCAAACTCAAACCAACAACAGCCCAGACAGCGGCATGGGCAGCGTATAAAAACACGCTGACCACACAGTCTGCCGCAGCTGAAAAATCATGCCTTGATCGCGCCGCCGCCCGCAAAGCCGCCGGCGACGACAAGAAGCGTCCGACAATCATCGAACGTCAGGCCATGATGGAAAAAGGTCTGGAAGCCAAGCTTGCAAACCTCAAGGCAACCCAGCCCTCCCTCACCGCGCTTTATGCGACGCTCAGCGATGACCAGAAGCAGGTCATGGATCGTAGCGGCAAGCGTCACGGCAAGTTTGCCGGTCGTCATGGCAAGAACCACGGCGGCATGGACCACAAGGCCGGTTTCGAGCGTCATCACGACAAGGCTGACGCGCCCGTCGAGCAGTAATCCGACCTGATAGCAAAAATGAAAGCGGCGGAACTTCGGTTCCGCCGCATTGCTTTATATCAATCCGAAATCAGGAAACCAAAATCAGGGAAACTGCCCGACTTCGCTTGTCTGGGCTGCCTGGGCGCGCTTGTCATAGAGACACAGGAATGTCGCGCTCGCGCCTTTCATGTGATCCGGCTTCCACGTCCCTTTGACTGTCGCCACAACATGGCCTTCAAAATCGGTGAGCCCACCTTCAATGCTCGCATCTTTGAGATCGCTCTGCGCGACACAGGCATCCCGCACCGCCTGATCAAGATCGGACCAGGCATCTTGCGAAGAGGCATAAGCAAGCCCGGCTGCGCCCGCCAGCACCACGCCGCCGAATATCCAATATGTCGCTTTCATTCTGCTGCCTTCACCTGCGGCGCGAGCGGCTCCAGTACCTTGCCCGGATTGAGAATATTCTTCGGATCAAGCGCATTTTTCAAAAGCCGCATCAGCGCCACTTCCTGCGGGCTCCGCGTCCAGCCGAGATAATCGCGCTTCTCCAGCCCGATGCCATGTTCCGCCGACACCGAACCGCCGCGCTTGCGCAATTCGCTATAGACGATCTTCTCAACCGCCTTGCGCGTCGCAGGCGTATGGTCCGGCAACGTGCCCGGAATGACATGCAGATTACCGTCGCCCAGATGCCCGAACACCATCAGCGAACTATCCGGCCACGCCGCCTTGAGCCCGCTCTGCACGTCGGCGATATAGCTTTCCATATCGGCGAGCTTCAGGCTCACATCAAAAGTGAAAATCGGGAAATTCCGCACCACCTGCCCCACGTCGTCCCGCAAGCTCCACATCGCATCGCGCTCGGCCTGATTTTTGGCAATCACCGCGTCGCTCACTTCGCCGCTTTCAAGTGCCGCCATCAGCGCCTTTTCAAAGCGGGCTGAATCATCAGCCTGATCGCCGCCCATGCTCTCAATCAGCACATAATACGGATGCCCGTAATCAAGCGGTGCCTTGCCCTTGGCAGGCTCCGACGTCACAAGCTTGTAAAAATCCGCCCACATCACTTCAAACGCCGACAGCGTGCCGCCGAGCGCGCGTTCCATATGACGCAAAAATTTCGGCAATTCGTCAAAGCCATCGACCGCGACAAACGCCGTGTCCTGGCTCATCGGTTTGGGGCGCAACCGCAACACCGCGCGGGTCACCACACCCAGCGTGCCTTCGGACCCCAGAAACAATTGCTTCAGATCATAGCCCGCATTGTTCTTGATCAGATGGTTCATCGACGACAGCACCGTGCCGTCCGCCAGCACCGCTTCCAGCCCCAGCACCATGTCGCGCATCATCCCGTAGCGGATCACGCGATTGCCGCCCGCATTGGTCGAAATATTCCCGCCGATCGTCGCCGACCCGCGTGCGCCGAGATCAAGTGGAAACAGCGCGCCTTTCGCGTCCACGGCTTCGCACACAGTCTGCAACACGCAACCGGCCTGCACCGTCGCCGTGCCGCTCACCACGTCGATCTCTTCGATCTTGTTCATCCGGTCAAGCGACAGTGCAATGTGTCCGTCCGCTTCACCGCCTTCAACAAGTCCCGTCTTACCACCCCACGGCACCACACCCTCACCCGCCGCATGGCAAAGCTTCAGCGCCTTGGAAACCTCCTCGGTCGAAGCCGGACGCAACACCAGCTTCGGCGTGCCGAGCTTGCTCCACCCGCCCTGCGCCTTTTCCGCGGCCTCCGCGCCTTCCAGCACACCCGAGGGTCCAAGCGCCGCTTTCAGCTTCGCGATGAGATCATCCATGAGCCTTCTCCCGAAATCTTGTTTTCAGCCTCATTAATTTTACCAGTCGACAATCCCAGCCAGCCCCCCGTCAGATGAAGCCGGAATTTATCAGCCCGCATGGCCTAAGGTTGCGGGCAAGTTCAATCACGACGTGACTCTCCCCAATGGGGGAAACTTCAGTGGCGGGTCAATCGACGCAGGGCAACCGACTCTAACGGGAATATACAAAGACAAAACACAAATGAAATCCAATAGTAACCGCCAATAAAAATCTGCTCACCCAGACTAGGTACGCTAACTGGGAATCATTCAACGCTCGATATTCAGACCTCAACAAAAACAATGAGAGCTTCAAGGAGCTCAAGATTGACAAACCTAAAATAGATGGCCGGCCTAAACTCTCCCAAAGCTCGCGATAGTTAGATTTCAAATAGTGTGCCGTATAAAAAACTCCGACTAAATAAGTTAGAGTAAGTAGCAACAAACCTTCCAAAAGACGTACTTCAAAAGTGCTACATTCAACGCACATTTTTCCGTCTTCCTGCCCAGTTCAATTAACGTCGCGGACTCGTTGCCCCCCATTCTATGCCCAAGTGTACGCCGCCAGCGGGGAACTGACCGCTTAACTATAACGCGTTTTTTGCGGTCCCGTCATTACGAGGACCAAAGCAACACAGCCCGGGGTGACACATTCTGTGGGGCAACGCCCTCACTTCACCAGCACCCGTCCCACCGCTTGGCACCAGCGCCCGTACCGCAGCTCGCGCTCCCCCTCCGCCATCGTGGGCGAAAACCGTCGCTCGCACTGCCAGTTCTTCGCCACATCAGCCGTCGAGCCGTAAAACCCCACCTGCATACCGGCGAGATAAGCCGCGCCCAGCGCCGTCGTCTCCGTCACAGCAGGCCGCTCCACCGGACGCCCGATCATGTCGGTCAGGTTCTGCATGAACCAATCATTCGCCACCATGCCGCCGTCAACGCGCAACGCCTGCGGATCACCAAGCCCCGCCGCTTTCATGTCGGCGCCCATCGCGTCCATCAGATCGCGTGTCTGGTACGACACACTCTCAATCGCGGCCCGCACAATTTCCGGCGCGCCTGTGTCGCGCACCATGCCAAAAATCGCCGCCCGTGCATGCGGGTCCCAATAGGGCGCGCCAAGTCCTGTAAACGCAGGCACCAGCACCACCGACGAATGCGGATCAGCCTTGGCGGCGAGCTTCGCGCTGTCGGCAGCGTTCTTGATCAGCCCCATTTCATCACGCAGCCATTGCATGATCGCGCCCGCCATGAAGATCGAGCCTTCCAGCGCATAGGTCGTTTCGCCCTTAAGCCGATAGGCCACTGTCGTCAGCAAGCGGTTCTTGCTCGTCACCTGCTGCGTGCCGGTGTTGAGCATGGCAAAGCAGCCCGTGCCGTAAGTCGATTTCATCAAGCCCGGTTCAAAACACGCCTGCCCCACAGTCGCCGCATGCTGATCGCCCGCCACCCCGGCAATCTTGATCGGCACACCGAACAGCGACGCTTCCGTCACGCCGAAATCCGCACAGCAATCCTTGACCTCCGGCAGCAGCGCACGCGGAATATCAAGCCAGCCCAAAATCTCGTCGTCCCACTCTTGCGTGGCGATGTTGAACAACATCGTGCGCGACGCGTTGGTCGCATCCGTCACATGTGCTGCGCCGCCCGTCAGCTTGTAGATCAGCCAGCAATCAATCGTGCCAAAACAAAGTTCGCCCTTGGCCGCGCGGCCCCGCGCACCGGGAATATGGTCAAGCAGCCACGCGAGTTTGGTGCCGGAAAAATACGGGTCCAGCAGCAACCCGGTCTTGGCCTGCACAATCGGTTCCTTGCCCTCGCCTTTCAGCTTTTCACACAGCGCCGCTGTGCGCCGGTCCTGCCACACGATGGCATTGTGCAGCGGCTCGCCGCTCTTGCGGTCCCACAGCACAGTCGTCTCGCGCTGATTGGTGATGCCGATGGCGGCAATATTGTCGGCATGCGTGCCCGACGTCAGCAGCCCGCGCGCCACGTCGAGCGTCGCCGCCCAGATCTCGTTGGCGTCATGCTCCACCCAGCCGTCCTGCGGGAAAATCTGGCGCAAATCCTTCTGCCGCACCCGCATAGGTGATCCGGACTCGTCAAACAGCAGCGCCCTTGTGCTGGTCGTACCCTGATCTATCGACAATATATAATGTGCGCCCGACATAGTTCTCCCCTTCGATTCCGCGCCGAAAGGCTAACGCGGCGAAGCGCGAATGGCCAATTGCAGATTTGAACCGGCAGGGGGGCGAAATCCGGCCACCCCGATGCTATATAGGGGTCATGAGCATTGACCTGCGCAACGTGACCCCGTCCGGCGAAGTCCCCCCGATGATTGACCCCTTCGGGCGTGCGGTTACCTATTTGCGCGTCTCCGTGACGGACCGCTGCGACTTCCGCTGCACCTATTGCATGTCGGAACACATGACCTTCCTGCCCAAGCCCGAGATCCTCTCACTTGAGGAACTGGATCAGGTCTGTACCGCTTTCATCGCCAAGGGCGTCCGCAAGCTGCGCCTCACCGGCGGCGAACCGCTCGTGCGCCGCGATGTGATGACTCTCATCCGCAGCCTCGGTCGCCACCTCGACACCGGCGCGCTAGACGAGCTGACCCTGACGACCAACGGCAGCCAGCTCGCGAAATACGCAGACGATCTTTATGCCGCTGGCGTCCGCCGCATCAATGTCTCGCTCGACACATTGGAC
>JAUSLL010000070.1 GCA_030649335.1 Parvibaculum sp.
AGGAAATTTCAACGCGGCCGTTCCAACTCGTGACGGGGCGCGTGTGGAAGGGTTCGGCCTTCGGTGGCGCGCGCGGGCGGACCGACGTGCCGCGTATTGTTGATTGGTACATGGACGGCAAGATCAATATCGACGATCTCATCACGCATGTGATGCCGCTTGAGGACATCAACAAGGGGTTCGATCTGATGCATGAGGGCAAGTCGATCCGCTCGGTTGTGACGTTTTAGATCGGCCGCTGAAGCATTTTGTCACCTCCCCCTTGTGGGGAGGTCGGATTGCGCAGCAATACGGGTGGGGGTCGGGCTTCAGGAGTTCAGTATGACATCAGTGGACATCGCCATCATCGGTGCGGGCGCGGCGGGGCTGGCGGCGGGGAAGGCTTGTCAGGCGCTGGGCAAGTCGTTTGTTGTGCTGGAAGCCAAGGACCGGATCGGCGGGCGGGCTTATACCGAGAGTGAAATTTTCGGGACGCCGTGGGATTGCGGCGGGCATTGGTTGCATTCGGCGTCGGTCAATCCGTTGCGCGTGATGGCCGATGAGTTGGGCGTTGAATATCTGAAGCGCCGGAGTTTTCTCAATCTCCATCTGCATCTCGGCACGGGCTGGGCAGATGCGGCGACGCGGGCGGCATGTGATGCGGCAATGGAAGCCGATTTTGATGCGTCGGAGGCGCTGGGCCGTGCGGGACGCGATGTGGCGGTTGTCGAGGCTTTCGACACGGGCGGGCGCTGGTTCCGGTTGACCGATCATATGTCGGAGGCGATTAGCGCCTTGCGTGTCGATCAGATTTCGACGCTTGATTATCATCATTATTCGGACACGGAAGAAAACTGGCCGGTCGTTGCGGGCTATGGTGCGCTGGTGGCCGCTTGTGGTGCAGGTGTGCCGGTGTCACTGGAAACAACTGTGAGTGCGGTTGATTACACTGGCGCGGGCGTGGTGCTGACGACATCGAAGGGCACGGTGAAGGCACGCGCGGTGATCATTACCGTTTCGACCAATGTGCTGGCGAGCGGGCGTATCCGCTTTACGCCGGGACTGCCGGTGGCACTGTCGCGGGCGCTTGAAGCTGTGCCGACGGGGCTTGCAAATAAAGTCGTTGTGCAGTTTTCGCGCGATGTGTTCGGATTGCCGGAAACGAGCAATCTCTATTTTATGGATGAGCGCGACGCGACGCGCCCCGCACGCAGTTTTCAAATCCGGCCTTTCGGGCAGGAGATGGCGATTGATTATCTGGGCGGAGCTCAAGCGGTGGAATGGGAAGCGGCGGGCGAGGCGGCAACGTTTGATGCCACAAAACGCGTGCTGGCCGATGTGTTCGGGAACGACATTCTGAAACATGTGACGAAGATGGCCGCGACAAGCTGGGGCACGGACCCGCATACGCTGGGGGCTTATTCCTGTGCGCTGGCGGGGGCAGCGGGGCAACGCGCGGTGCTGGGCGAGCCAGTGCAGGAAAAGATATATCTTGCCGGTGAGGCCGTGCATCCGACGTGGTTCTCGACGGTGCATGGCGCCTGGGCGAGCGGGCGGGAGACTGCGGAGAAGGTGGCGGCGGGGCTGGGGTGAGCGCCGGGGTTGCTCTCAGGCCGTGCGGTCGCCACAATACCTCCACTGAAAATTGGACGCGGGGAAAACCTTGCGCCGCATAAATCTGGGAGGATTTCATGGCTGCACCGAAACTGATTGCCGACGGATTGTCGTTTCCTGAAGGCCCGATTGCGATGCTTGACGGCAGCATCGTGCTTGTCGAAATCAAAGCGGGCAATCTGACCCGTGTGACGGCGGACGGGAAGAAGGAAGTCATTGCGCATCTGGGCGGCGGGCCGAACGGCGCGGCGATCGGGCCGGACGGGGCCTGCTATGTCTGCAATGACGGCGGCTTTGAATGGCACGCGATGGGCGATCTCGTTATTCCGGGCGGTAAGCCTGCTGATTATTCGGGCGGGCGCATCGAACGCGTGGACCTGAAGACGGGCGCTGTCAAAGTTCTGTACACAGAATGCAATGGCAATCCGCTGATCGGACCTAATGACATTGTGTTCGACAAGGAAGGCGGCTTCTGGTTTACCGATCACGGCAAGACGGATGGCCGCATTCAATATCGCGGCGGTCTCTATTACGCCAAGATCGACGGCTCGATGATCAAGGAAATGGCTTTCCCGATTTTGAGCGCCAATGGTGTTGGTCTGTCGCCGGATGAAAAGACGGTTTATGTGGCTGATACTTATTCCGCACGTCTGATGGCTTTCGACATTGTTGCGCCGGGCGAATTGGGACCGGATGAAGGTATCGGCGGCGCGGGGCGTTATGTCGGCGGTGCGCCGGGGCACACGTATTTCGACAGTCTCGCGGTTGATGCCAAGGGCAATATTTGTGTTGCCACTATTCTCAACGGCGGCATCACGATTTTCGCGCCCGATGGCAAGAACAAGCATGTCGCGATTGACGATATTCTCGTGACGAATATCTGCTTCGGCGGCAAGGATCTGAAGACCGCTTTTATCACCGCATCATCGACCGGCCGCTTGCTGTCGATGGAGTGGGAGACACCCGGTCTGCCGCTCAACTTTCTGAACAAGTAAATCTTCCTGCAAATTCAAGCGATTATCCGCAGGCGGCGCAAGCGCTGCCTGCGGAGACTCAGCGCTTCAATTTATGGTTAATGCGTGGCAGACTGCCGCCACTGAAATGGCTTCGGGGAGGAAATGAAGCCATCAACCCGGGAGGAATATAATGCGTCTTTTCTATAGCGTGCTCGTAGCGTCCGTTGCGTTCGCCGGTGTGGCTTTTGCCGCCGGTAATGAAAATCTGTTTGGCAATACGGTTGTCATCACCTCGGCGACAGGCGTTACCAAAGCCATGGTGAATGGCGACAACACCTACGAAACGCACCTCGCCGATGGTTCGGTTGTGAAGGGCACGTGGGCCGCCGATGGCGCCAACACCTGCTACACACAGACGGAACCGGCACCTGCCGCCGAAGCCAAACCCTTCTGCACACCCAATGAAGCCCGCGCTGTGGGCGACAAATGGTCGGCCAAGGGTCCCGATGGCTCGGATGTGAGCTTCGAACTTGTCGCGGGTCACTGAGCACCGCGATTGCTGAATAAAAATGGTCGGGTTGCGGAAAGCGTGATCCGGCCATTTTCGTCACGGGGTACAGAAACCACCCATAAGGGAGAGAAACGATGCGTATTGTTTTCAGTGTTCTGGTTGCGTTGATGGCGTTGGGCGGCGTGGCCCTAGCGGCGGATGATCCGTTCGCGTCTTATTATGAAAATACCGTCACGGTGACGAACGCCAATGGTTCGCGCACGGTGCTGATCAATAAAGACGGCAGCTATACGCAGAATCTTGCCGACGGTACTTCGGCTGACGGCACGTGGAAGATCGACGGCGATCAGGGTTGCTTCTTTACGCCGGACGCCGCGCCGGATACCAAACCCTATTGTGTTGACGCGACACCGCATGCGGTGGGCGACACATGGGACCTGACCGCCCCTGACGGGACGGCGGAAAAGGCGACGCTGAGTGCGGGTCGCTGATTTTCGGATGATTGAGAGGAATGGCCGGTGCGCGGGAGCGTGCCGGTCATTTTTTGTTTGGTGAAGGTCGGTTTTCAGTCTTCCACCACAATCGCGGGGGCTTTGCGGGCGCGGCTGCCTTTGGCGGCGGTGATGTGAGTGGCGAGTTTGGTGGCAATCGCGATGAAGACTTTGGCTTCTTCGCTGTCGGGAGCGGTGGCGACAACGGGGGTGCCGTTGTCCGAAGTTTCGCGGACCGACATGTAGAGCGGGACTTCGCCGAGGAAGTCGCAGCCGAGTTTGGCGGCCATGCGGCGTGCGCCGCCTTCGCCGAAGATGAAAGATTTTTCGCCGGAGGCGGGGCTCACGAAATAGGCCATGTTTTCGACGATGCCGAAAACGGGGACGTGGGTTTTTTCAAACATCGCATAGGCTTTGCGGGCGTCGATGAGCGCGATGTCCTGGGGCGTTGAAACGACCACGGCACCGGCGAGCGGTACGCGCTGGACCATGGTGAGTTGCGCGTCGCCTGTGCCGGGCGGCATATCGACGATGAGCACATCCAACTCGCCCCAAGCGACATCCATCAGCATTTGCGACAGCGCCGATTGCACCATCGGTCCGCGCCAGATCATGGGCGTGTCTTCGTCCACCAGAAAACCGATGGACATGCATTTGAGGCCGTAGTTCTCCATCGGCTTCAGCTTTTTGCCTTCGACCTCCGGTTTGCCGCGCAAGCCCAACATGCGCGGGACGGAGGGGCCGTAGATGTCGGCGTCGAGCAGGCCGACGCGCAGGCCGAGATGCAGGAGGCCGAGCGCGAGATTGACGGCGGTTGTTGATTTGCCGACGCCGCCCTTGCCGCTGGCGACCGCGACGATGGAGCCGATGCCTGCAATGTCGAGCGGGCCGGAGCGTGAAGCGGCGGGTTTACCCTCACCGTGGGAATGATCGTGGCCTGCTTTGGCGGGTGTTCGCTGGGCCGGAGCGCGATGGGCGGTCAGCACGGCGGTGACGCTGAGGATGCCTGAGAGCGCCCGTACGGTGTCTTCGCATTGTTTGCGCAGGGGTTCGGAGGCGGGGCCGCGCTCGGGGGCAACTTCGACCGAGAAGCCGATATGGCCCTCGCGCACGACAAGCCCTTGTATGAGGCCTGCCGAGACAACATCTTTATGAGTCGCGGGGTCGGTGACGCCCGACAAAGCCTTCAAGATGTCTTCACGGGTGGCACGGTTCATTTGACTGTCTCAAAAAAGAAAATATTGCAGTTTGCCAGAGATAAAGTACCGGGGGCCTGAGATAAGGCATCGGGACTGTCATATGGGCGCTTTCGGCCTTTGCGTAAAGCCTGCTTTCATTGCGCCTTGCGAGTGACTGTCATATAACTCCGATAGGCGTGAATCCACCCGATCAGTTTGTTTTTACCTTCTAATCAAAGGAATTTTGATGCCCTGGAACAATAATAATGGCGGCGGCAGCGGTGGCGGTGGCTGGCAGGGCGGAGGCGGCGGCAATCGTGGTCCGTGGGGACAAGGGCCGCGCGGCGGCGGCGGCGGCAACCAACAGCCGCCAGATATTGACGAGCTGATCCGCAAGGGTCAGGAAAAACTCCGCGAGATGATGCCGAGCGGCATGTCGGGCGGACCGGGCATGTTCATCGCAATTTTCGTAGTGCTGCTACTGGTGTTGTTTGCATCCACCGCGGTCTATCGCGTGGATACGGACCAGCAGGGCGTTGTGCTGCGTTTTGGTGATTTTGTCCGCGCGGAAGCGCCGGGCCTGCATGTGAAACTACCTTATCCCATCGAAACGGTCTTTTTGCCTTCCGTGACGAAACTGTCGCGGTCGGACATCGGCGTGTCGAATGTGTCGGGTGTGGCGACGCGCAGTGTGGCCAATGAAAACCTGATGCTGACGGGCGATGAAAATATCGTCGATATCAGCTTTTCGGTGCGTTGGCGCATCAAGACACAAACGGAAGCGGGCAATGATATCGGTGGCGCTCCGGGTTATCTCTTCAATGTTGAAAATCCCGAAGACACGATCCGTTCGGTTTCCGAAAGCGCGATGCGCGAAGTGGTCGGCCAGTCGAATATTCAGGACTTGCTGACAACGGGACGTGGCGATGTGGAAGCGCGGGTGAAGAAGCTCATTCAGGAAGCGCTCGACAGCTATAAAGCGGGCATTCTCGTGTTCGCTGTCGAATTGCAGAACTCCAGTGCGCCGACCGAAGTGATCGACGCTTTCCGCGATGTGCAGGCAGCGCAAGCTGACCGCGAGCGGATGCAATACGAAGCCAATTCCTACGCCAATAAAGTGGTGCCGGAAGCGCGCGGTAAAGCGGCCCAGATCACACAGGCCGCCGAAGCCTATCGCGAGCAGATCGTTGCTGCCTCGCAGGGTGAAAGCAAACGCTTCCTGTCGATCTATGCCGAATATAAGAAGTCGAAAGACGTGACGCGTCGCCGTATCTATCTCGAAACGATGCAAGAGGTGTTCGGCCGTATGAACAAGGTGCTGATCGACAGCAACAGCAGCAGCAAGGGCGTGTTGCCTTATCTGCCGCTGAGCGGGCTGAAGCCGCAGGCGGGTGCAAGCACCAATGCCGTTAGCGCAACGCCTAGTGCAACTTCGACGACCAGCTCAGGGAGCCGCTAATGAACAAGTCCCTTTCCATCGCGGTGGGCGTTGTCCTCGTGGTTGCTCTCCTGGTGGCCTATTCGGCTGCCTTTACCGTCAACATGACGCAACAAGCTATTGTCCTCCAGTTCGGTTCGCCGCGCGGTGATGTCATCACCAAGCCCGGACTGCACTGGAAGCTGCCCTATATCCAGAACGTCGTGTTCATCGACAAGCGCGTGCTCAATCTCGACGCGTCACAGGAAACGCGCGAAATCACAACGTCCGACCAGAAGCGTGTGCTAGTTGACGCTTTCGCGCGTTACCGCATTGTCGATGCGCTGAAATTCTATCAGGCGGTTCGTGATCCGCGCCTGACTGAAGAAAAACTGCAGCCGAGCTTTGGTTCGGCACTGCGCAACACGCTGGGCGATAATACGCTCGAAACGCTGGTGCGCGGCGATCGTTCCGGACTGATGAAGAAAATTCAGCAGTCGTTCAACACAACGGCCACGGGCCTCGGCATCGAAATTGTTGACGTGCGTATCAAGCGCGCTGACCTGCCGGCGGCGAACAGTCAGGCGATTTTCCGCCGGATGCAGACTGAACGTGAACGTGAAGCAGCCGAAATCCGCGCCAAGGGGCAGGAAGAATCGCAACGTCTGCGCTCGCGCGCCGACCGCGATGTGACTGTGCTGCTGGCTGATGCCGACCGCGACGGGCAAATTGCCCGAGGCGAGGGCGATGCGACACGGGCGAAGATTTTCGCAGATGCGTTTAATCAGGATCCCGAGTTCTTCTCGTTCTACCGTTCTATGCAGGCTTATAAAGAGAGCTTGTCGGCCGACACAACGACCATGGTTGTGTCACCGGATAGCGAGTTTTTCCGCTATCTGAACAGCGAAACGGGCGGAGCGAAACGCTAAGATGACGGGCAGCAATCCGGCGGTCGATGATCGCGCGGTCCGCTCCTCATGAGTTGGGGACTGATCGAGCTTCTTTCGGCGCTGGGACTGGTGCTGGCGATTGAGGGTGCGCTTTATGCCGCGTTTCCGGCATTTATGAAGCGCACCCTCGCTGCACTCAGCATTCAGCCCGATCAAAGCCTGCGGTTTGCGGGTATGATCTCGCTGGTGGCGGGCGTGTTGATTGTCTGGGTGGTTCGGGGATGAGGGCAGCGATGGGTTTGAGTGTGGTGCGTGGCTGGGCGCTGGCGGCGCTGGGCGCGGTGGCGCTGGCGGGTCTTGCGATAACGCCGGCAGCGGCGCGCGCTGTGCCTGTGGGGCTTGCCGATCTGGTGCAGCAATTGTCGTCCGCTGTTGTCAATATTTCAACGACCTACAATGGCGCTGCCGGACCGGCTGACGATGAGAGCGAGGCGATGCCGCCGTCGCCTTTCGATGCGCCGGGCGAACCGGGCGATCAGAAATCTCAATCGTTGGGGTCTGGTTTTGTCATCGATGCCAAGGGCATTGTTGTCACCAATAATCATGTGATCGACGGCGCTGACAAAATCGAAGTGACATTCACCGACGGTACGACGCTGGGTGCGACGCTGCTGGGCCGCGACGAAAAAACTGACATTGCAGTGCTGAAGGTCGAACCTGTCGCGCCGCTGGCGCATGTGGCGCTGGGTGACAGCGACCGGTTGCGCGTCGGCGACTGGGTGATGGCCATCGGCAATCCGTTCGGGCTTGGCGGCTCGGTGACGGTGGGGATTGTCTCGGCGCTCAACCGCGATATTCACGCGGGCAATTACGACGATTTCATTCAGACGGACGCGGCGATCAATCGCGGCAATTCCGGCGGGCCGTTGTTTAATCTCGCAGGCGAAGTGGTCGGCATGAACACGGCGATTATCTCGCCGTCGGGTGAAAGCGTTGGCATCGGCTTTGCGACACCGGCGAGCACGATCTCGTCGATTGTGCAGCAAATACGCACGGGCGGCGAAATCCGTCGCGGCTGGATCGGTGTGCGCATTCAATCGGTGACGGGCGAAATCGCAAGCACGCTGGGCCTTCAAGGTATGCACGGGGCGCTGGTGGCCGGTGTTGCCGAAGGCGGGCCTGCGAAGAAGGCCGGTTTTGAAACCGGCGATCTCATTGTGAAATTTGACGGACGTGAGGTGCGCGAGATGCGCGACCTGCCGCGTATTGTTGCCGAGACGCCGATCGACAAGGTTGTGAAGGTCGATGTAATCCGCGCGGGCAAGGCGCGTCAGATGAGCGTCAAGGTCGGGCTGCTTGAGGAACCGAAAGAGGCAAGCGGCGAAGAAGAGAAAAAAGCGCCGGTCGCCCTTATCAAGCTGAAGGTGCTGGGGCTGGAACTGGTCGGGCTGGATGATGAAATGCGCGAGCGTTTCAACATCGAGGACGATGTGCAGGGCGCGCTGGTGGCCGGTGTGGTGCCGGGCGGCGCGGCGTCGGAAAAAGGTATTGTGGCCGGTGATCTCGTTGTGCGCGTGGGGCAGGTTGATGTGACCTCGCCGCAGGCAGTGCTGGATGAAGTGGCCAAGGTAAAGAAGGCGGGGCGCAAGAACGTGCTGCTGCGGTTACTGAATGGTGGCTCGGCACGGTTTGTGGCGCTGGCGGTGGAGTGAATTGCCGGTGTCGCTGGATGTATTTGCTGACACGGCCCCCCACCCAAAAAATCTGAAGTAGATTTTTCGACCTCCCCACGAGGGGGAGGTGAAACGCGGCTTCGCGTTTCGGGTGGGGGGCGCTTAAGCGAATTCCGGAAATCTATAGCCCTGCAAATACAGCAATGCCGTGAGGTCGCCATGGTCGATGCGGGCGTCGGCGGCTTCGGCGACAACCGGTTTGGCGTGGAGCGCAACGCCTAGGCCTGCTTCTTCGATCATGCCGAGGTCGTTCGCGCCGTCACCGACGGCCAGTGTGGCGATTTTCGGCAGGTTGCGCGCGTCGCGGAGTTCGACCAGTGCGTCGATCTTGGCCTGGCGGCCCAGAATGGGCGTGCCGACTTCGCCGGATAATTTTCCGTCTACGAATAAAAGCGTGTTGGCGCGGTTGAGCTCAAAGCCGACGGCGGCGGCGACGCGTTCGGTGAAGAAGGTGAAGCCACCCGAAACAAGCGCGCATGTCGCGCCGTGTTTTTTCATGGTGGCGACGAGGGCGCGGCCGCCGGGCATTTCGGTGATGCGATTCTGGTAGACGCTTTCCAGTGCTGCGAGCGGCAGGCCCTTTAAGAGGCCGACGCGTTCGCGCAGCGCTGGTTCAAACTCGATCTCGCCGCGCATGGCACGCGCTGTGATTTCGGAAATCTTGTCTTTGAGGCCCAGCTCGGCGGCGAGCTCGTCGATGCATTCCTGCTGAATGATGGTGGAATCCATGTCGGCAACGAGTAGGAGCTTGCGACGGGCTTCGGCGGGCTGGATGGCGAGGTCGATTTTGGCGGCTGCGAATTTCGCGTGCAAGGCGGGCGCGAAGGGCGCGGCGTCATCGGCGTCAAAATGAATGTCGCAGGCGTGGCCTTCGCGCAGCCAATCGGGCGCGGAGGAATTGGGCAGGAGGCCTGAGGCGGAGGCGGCCAGTTCGTCGGTGAGGGACGCGGCGCTGTTGCCGATGAGGGTGAGGGTGTATTTCATGGCGTCCGAGGGTTTTCGACAAAGGGAAGTGGTTTGACCGAGCCGTATCATACTAAAGGCGCGATCCTTATTGCAGGGCCGACGGCGAGCGGCAAGTCTGCGCTGGCGATGGCTGTGGCGGCGCATGTCGGCGGCGAGATCGTGAATGCGGATTCGATGCAGGTCTATGCCGAGATGCGCGTGCTGACGGCGCGACCGAGCGCCGAGGACGAGGCAAAGGTGCCGCATCATCTCTACGGCGTGATGGGCGCGGGGGAGGCCTGTTCGGCGGGGAAATGGTCGCGGATGGCGCTTATCGCGATTGCGGAGATTGAAGCGCGGGGGCGCGTGCCGGTGGTGGTGGGCGGCACGGGGCTTTATTTCCGCACGCTGGTTGAGGGGTTGTCGTCCATTCCGGCGGTTGCCGAGGATGTGCGCGACGCGGCGCGGGCGGAAGTGGCGGCGGCGGGGGATGGGGCCCATGCGCTGCTGATGGCGGTTGATCCGGTGCTGGCCGAGGTGATCCGGCCCTCGGACAAGCAAAGGATCGCGCGGGGCGTGGAAGTGGCGCGGGGGACGGGCAGGCCCTTGAGCCAATGGCATAAGGAGCCGCCGCATCCGCTGCTGACGGGGAAGCTTGCCAAAATCGTGCTGACGCCGGAGCGGGAGTGGTTAAGGGGGCGCTGTGATCTGCGGTTTGAGCAGATGCTGGAGACGGGCGCACTGGACGAGGCCCGCGCGATGGCGGCGCTGGGGCTGGATGCGGCTTTGCCGGCCATGAAGGCTTTGGGCTTGCGGCCACTGATGGACTATGTGGCGGGAAAGATTGAGCTTTCTGACGCGGTGGCGAAGGGGCAGGCGGAGACGCGGGCCTATGCGAAACGGCAGGAGACTTGGTTTCGCACTCAGATGATTGCGTGGGATAGGTGTTTTGCGCAAGATTCGGAAAGGTTAAGGGCTGAAATCTTTTCGTTTATTGACGATTTGGGGTTGACCGGTCGGTGAGCGGTGGTTAGGTTGCGCTCAAATTTGGTAGGGAAGAGGGTTTCCCGCGTTCGTCTTGCCCCGACTTGATCGGGGCATCCATCTTTTAGGGCGGTGCGCACGAAAGACCCTCACCCAACCCTCTCCCAGCGGGAGAGGGCTTTTGGAGACAAGGCTATGGCTGCTCAGGAAATGACGGGTGCGGAAATTGTTGTCAAAGCGCTGATTGATCAGGGCGTGGACACGATATTCGGGTATCCGGGCGGGGCGGTGCTGCCGATTTATGATGCGCTGTTTCAGCAGAATCAGATCCGGCACATTCTCGTTCGTCATGAGCAGGGCGCGGTACACGCCGCTGAAGGCTATGCGCGCTCGACGGGTAAGCCCGGCGTTGTGCTAGTGACGTCCGGTCCCGGTGCCACGAACGCTGTCACGGGTCTGACCGATGCGTTGATGGACTCCATTCCGATTGTCTGCCTCACGGGGCAGGTGCCAACGCATCTGATCGGCACGGACGCGTTTCAGGAATGCGACACGGTCGGCATCACGCGACCCTGCACGAAGCACAATTGGCTCGTCAACTCCGCCAAGGAATTGACGCGCGTTATGCATGAAGCCTTTTACGTGGCGACCAATGGCCGGCCCGGTCCCGTTGTCATCGACATTCCCAAGGACGTTCAGTTCCAGAAGGGCGAATATGTCGGCCCGCAGAACGTCGTTCACAAGACCTATCGCCCGAAGATCAAAGGCGACATCGACAAAATCAAACAAGCCGTCGAACTGATTGCCGGTGCCAAGAAGCCGTTGTTCTACACTGGCGGCGGCATCATCAATTCCGGTCCGCTGGCCAGCCAGCTGATGCGCGACTTTGTGCATATGACGGGCTTTCCGATCACATCGACGCTGATGGGGCTTGGCGCATTTGCCGCCTCCGACAAGCAGTGGCTCGGCATGACCGGTATGCACGGCACCTATGAAGCCAATAATGCGATGCATGATTGCGACGTGATGATCAATCTCGGCGCGCGGTTTGATGACCGCGTGACGGGCCGCGTTGACGCGTTCTCGCCGGACTCGAAAAAGATTCACGTCGATATCGACGCCTCCTCGATCAACAAGATCATTCACGTTGATGTCGGCATTGTCGGCGACGCGGCGCATGTGCTGGAAGACATGATCCGTATCTGGAAGGCGAAAGTTTATTCGCCCGACAAGAAGGCGCTGGCCGATTGGTGGCAGCAGATTGATGCGTGGCGTGCGCGCAAGTCGCTGTCTTACAAGCAGGGCGACGAGATCATCAAACCGCAATATGCGGTTGAGCGTCTCTATCAACTGACCAAGGACCGCGACACTTACATCACGACCGAAGTGGGTCAGCATCAGATGTGGGCGGCCCAGCATTATCATTTTGAAAAGCCG
>JAUSLL010000067.1 GCA_030649335.1 Parvibaculum sp.
GCATTTTGCTTTTGGAAGGAGCGCTCAATATTCAGCTATAGCGCGCTTCCCGCTTTTCGCCAGCTTTGCCAGCTTTTACTTCCTCTAACGCCCAAGCGAGATCGGCGAGATAGGTGTCTGTAACCTGCAGGTGGAACGGCGACAGCATGAGGTGCAGGCTCGGCGGTTCTGTGGTGACGCCGGTGAACCAGCCGCGCTCATAGAGCTTTGCCCAGACGGCCATGCAATCCACGTCATCATGTGTGAAAGCGACAATACCGAGTTGCGGGCGACCCAGCACACGGAAGCCGAGCGCCGTCGCACCGGTTTCGATTTTCTCTCGTGCATCGGTCACTTGCTTGTGTTTGGCGCGGTAACCTTCGACGCCGAGGAAATTCATGACGGCCCATGCGGCGGAGATCGCACCGCCGGGGCGCGTGCCGGCGAGTGTCGGCGTTACCATGCGTCCGCCCGGCCAGTTCTTGGTGTCGAAGATCATGTGCTTGCGCAAATCTTCCGAACGGAACAGCACGGTTGATGCACCTTTGGCGCAATAACCGTATTTGTGCAGATCCGCCGACATGGACGAGACGCCGTCGACTTCAAAATCAAAGGGTGGCACATCGCCACCGTTCATGCGTGCGAAGGGCGCGATATATCCACCGACACAGGCATCAACATGGAGCCACAGGCCTTTGGCCTTGGCCAACGCGCCGAGTTTCTCGATTGGGTCAATGAGCCCGTAAGGAAAGGTCGGAGCGGAGCCGACGATCATGATCGTGTTGTCATCCGCGGCGGCGCCCATGGCTTCAACGTCGGCGAGATAGTCAGACGTAATTGCCACGCGGCGAATTTCGATCTCCATCACCTTGGCGGCTTTGTCGAAGGCCGGATGTGCGGAGTAGGGCAACACCACGTTGAGTGTCCCCGTGACATGTTTTTCTTTGCGGGCGAAATCACGGGCCGTCTTCATTGCCATCGTGATAGAATCCGTGCCACCGGACGTGATGTTGCCGACCGATCCTTCAGGTCCGTGCAACAGCGATAGGCCCATGCCGATCACTTCATCTTCCATGCGCTTCAGGCTCGGAAAGGCGGCGGGTCCGAGCCCGTTCTCCGACATGTACATCGTGTAGGCTTCTTTCTGAACGCGTTCGACATCCGGTCCCGCATTGAAGACATAGACAGCGGTTTTGCCGTCGCGCCATTTGGCATCTTTGCCACCGCGCGCCAGCATGTCGGCTTTGAGCGTGTCCCAGTCAGTTCCTGCGTCGGGCATGGTCATGTCGAAAATCCGTGTTGAGTTTCGGAGAAGCCTTGTCAGAATTGGCCTATAGTCAATCAAAAGCAAAAATGCACAAGTCTCAAGTCAGGCAATCGAGGGAGCGACCGGAAAATGAGCCAATATGAAGATCTGACCTATGAAGTGAAGGGCCAAATCGGCCTCCTCACGCTGAACCGCCCTGATAAGCTCAATGCCTGGACGGCGGCAATGGAAAAAAGCATCAAACAGGCGCTGGCTGCTGCTGTCCAAGACGATCAGGTGCGCGTTATCGTTATCACAGGTGCGGGGCGCGGCTTTTGTGCCGGTGCCGACATGAACCTGCTCCAGTCGATTAAGCCGACGAAATGGGAAGACCGCGAACTGGCCACCGCAGCGCGCGAAGAAACGCACGACTTTTCGAGCGGCCTTGGACCGGATGTGAGCAAGCATTACGGCGGACGCTTTGGCTATTTGTTCCAGATCAAAAAACCGATCATCGCGGCAATCAACGGCCCCGCTGCGGGCCTCGGTCTCGTTTTCGCGCTTTATGCCGATATCCGCTTTGCGGGTTCGGACGCCAAATTCACGACTGCCTTTGCTCAACGCGGCCTCATCGCCGAGCATGGCGTCTCGTGGTTGTTGCCGCATCTCGTCGGGCCCGCCAACTCACTTGATCTGCTTTTGTCTGCGCGCAAGTTCACGGCTGCCGAAGCTGAGCGCTTTGGCCTCGTGAACAAAGTCTTCGAGCAGGAAAATTTCATGGGCGCGGTCATGGACTACGCCGCGACGCTTGCCGAAACCGTGTCACCGCGTTCGATGGGCGTCATGAAGGCGCAAATCTGGAAAGCTCTGTATCAGACTTTCGATGAAGCGCTGGAAGTGGGCGACAAGGAAATGGAAAAGAGCTTCGCCACCGCCGACTTCAAGGAAGGCGTCGCGCATTTCGTCGAAAAACGTAAAGCGAATTTCACCGGTAAATAAGAGAAACAAAAAAAGGGCGCGGGAAGTAATTCCCGCGCCCTTTGTCTTGCTTGATGAAGATATCAGAACGTTACTTCAAGGCCCGCCAGTGCTTCGATACCAGCGGCTTTGAATCCATGAGCCGGTTCATAGTTCTGGTCGAGAAGATTGTTGATCCCCGCCGTCGCGGTCAGGCTGTCGGTGAGCTTCTGTGAGACGGCTATATTCACAATCGTGTAGTTCGAGGCATAGACGTAGTAGGGCACGAAGCCGTCGCGTGAAATATCACGACCGGGATCAACCCACTGTACGTTGGTTGAAAGTACAGTGCCCTCCGTAGGGCGCCAATCTGCGGTGAATCCGATCTTGTGGCGTGGGCGCCGTGTCATCGTCGTTGTAAACGTATCGGAACTGACCATCGT
>JAUSLL010000069.1 GCA_030649335.1 Parvibaculum sp.
CCTTCCTCGAAGCTTCGAGGAAGGCGACAAGGTCAAAGTGACTTTGCGTTTCCGCGGTCGCGAAATGGCGCATCAGGAACTCGGCATGGCGCTCTTGAACAAGGTGAAAGAGCAGGTCGAGGAAATTTCCAAGGTGGAAGCCTATCCCCGCCTTGAAGGCCGTCAGATGGTGATGGTGCTGGCGCCGAAATAAGGCCGCCTAACCCTGAGGATAAGAGGCCCGGTCAACTGACCGGGCCTTTTTCATGACCCTCGCGCACCCTCGACATGGAATGGCTCGAAAACCGACAGGAAAACACTCAAGTTTCGAGGGTGGTTTTGAGCCTGTCAGGCCGGTCGGTGAGGATCGCATCGACACCCAGATCAATGAGGCGGGCCATCTCGGCGGGCTCATCCACCGTCCAGCACGAGACACTCATATGGCGTTCGCGCGCGAGTTTCATCGTCTCCGCCGTCACATCGCCATGCCACGCAAACCATCCGTCAGCGCCCGCATCGCCCATCGCTTTGAGCATTTTTGTCGCAAAATCAGGACCGGTTTGATGGCGCCAATCATAGCCCGCCGCCCAGGGCGCACCGGCAGCCGACGCCGCGCGCACTGCTGCATCATCCGATCCCGGCTTATCGCTTTTGGCGGACGGATGCTCAGGGTCGAGTGCGAAAAAAGCATTGGTGGTAAAGGCATTTTTTATTTCAGGTGCGATCTTTTTGGCATGCGCCAACGCGCGCCAATCAAATGAAACAAGCGTCACGCGCCGCTCCGCACCTATCTGCCGCGTCAGGCGCACAACTTCTTCGGCAAGCGCTTCGGGCGTCGCTGATTGGTTGAGATCAAGCAGCGCCGTTTTCAATTCGACATAGATGTGAAAAGGCTTCTTCGCGTGGCTCGACACAAGATTGTAAACATCTTCAAGCCGCGGAATGACCGCGCCGTCCATTGCCACCTGCTCGGGATATTTCGCGCTATATCCGGCTCCCGGCCGCAACCGTCCGATATCGTAGCGGCGCAGTTCCGCATAGGTCAGCGACTTGATCAGCGGTGTCGGCCGCGTGAGCCATTGACCATCCGCGCCGCGCGCAATCGCGGGTTTCAAACTTTCATCATGATGCACCACCGCAATGCCATCGCGCGTCAGATGCACATCGATCTCGATACCGTCCGCGCCAACATCCATTGCATGCGTGAAAGCATCAATCGTATTTTCCGGCCGCAGTCCGGAACCGCCGCGATGGGCAATCTGTAGGGGCTTGGGCATTCAATTTCTCCGGCGCGATTCAACTGGACACAACTTAGCGAGCGCCGCGCCGAAGGTCCATCACCCTCGCAAACGGGCATTTTGGCTGCGCACTTGCTCCAATATGAATGCAACAGGCTCGATAGTTAACGTCCCGAAAACCATGGTCTCGCTATACAGGGCAATGTCTGTACTCGGAGGGGTTTTCGTAATGCCGTTGCATCGATTCTGGCGCTATCTGACCGGCCACCGTCGTCGTGTGTCATTCTACGATTCAGAAGTCATGCGCGAAGCTACAAAATTTGCCAGCCCTTCCAGTATGGCTTGGTTCACCGACGAGGTTTTGCAGGGCATCGTTGAAAACGAGCCCCATACGTTGCGTTCCGAAATAGCCCATCACGAGCTTGAAATGCGCGCTGTGCGCCGTCGTCAGGAAGAGGCTAACGCGACACACCCACTGCCTCATTAGCGGACGTGGCCTTTTCCGACGGAATAGATGCTCAGGCGAGTTCCTGACGGATTGCTTCGACCACGGCTGCGCGCGCATTCATGCGCGAGCGGTGTCCGGCAAGCATCGGGAATTGCGCGGGATCAACGCCGTCCGCCTCCATCCACTGGGCAAGTGTGAAGAGATAGGGGTCGCAGATCGTATAGGTCTCGCCCATAACCCAAGGCCCTTTGAACATGTGCTTCTCGACAAGTTCGAAATTGGCCGCAACCGATTGAGGAACCTTGCGCTGCATGGACGCAATCGCCGCCTCATCATCCGCCCAGCGGTATCCTCTCATGCGATGTGCATGCGCGACATGAAGTGTTGAGCAGAGAAAACTGTTGAACGCCTGCACTTGTGCAAAACGAAACGGATCATCAATCGGTGCGAGCGCTGCTTCCGGGTGCAATTGGGCAACATAGACGAGCATCGCCGGCGTTTCGGTGAGAACCCCTTGTGTGGTCGCAAGCGCCGGCACCCGCGCCTTGGGGTTGATCTTTTCGTAAGCGGCGCTCTTTTGTTGTGCAGTCGTGAAATCGATACGCGTCGGGCGATACGAAGCGCCTGTTTCTTCCAGCACGATATGTGTGGCCAGAGAACATGTGTGCGGCGCGTAATAAAATTCAAGCATCTTTGCGGCTCGTCTCTTTGGTTTCAGTCTGAGCAGATTAGCGCGACCAGAAATACGTCTTTAGAGCCGCTTGGCCACTCGCCATCGCCAATTTGGCCCTTGTCTGTTTTGAATTTGTCGAGAGACGCAGGAGGTAGGTATCAAAGCCTCTCGCGCTTGATCGTGATCTGCGCCGTCTCGCGGTCCCATGTGTCGGGTGTGATGCCGTCGGCGCGCAATCCAACCTTCTGCACTTTGGCCGTCGGCGTTTTGGGTAGTTCAGCCATCACGCGCACATAGCGCGGCACCATGAAATAGGGCAGGCGTGTCTTCAGGAATTCAATGAGCGCTGTTTCATCAATCGCGCGGCCTGCAACGGGGGCCACCACGATCATCACATCATCTTCGCCATGCGGGCTCGGCACGCCAATGGCGGCAGCCTCCTGCACGTCCGCGTGCACAATCACTTCGGCTTCGACTTCAAAAGACGAAATATTTTCGCCCCGTCGTCTGATCGCGTCCTTGATGCGATCAACAAAAAAATAGTGTCCTTCTGCATTCATGCGGAACGCATCGCCGGTATGAAACCAGCCGTTGCGCCATGCCCGCGCCGTGGCGTCGGGATTATTCAGATAGCCGTGCATCATGGCAAAGGGCCGCTCGGCGCGGATGATCATTTCACCCACAGTGCCAACCGGCACTTCGCAATCATTTTCATCGACAAGCCGTACATCAACGCCCGCGCGTTTCGTGCCGCAGGTGCCGAGCACCGTGGGGTTGGGGGCGGACACAATCGGTGACGAAATCTCCGTCATATTGAAGATCGTATAAATATCGACACCGAAGCGGCTGCGGAAATCAGCTGCGTTTTCAGTGAGCGGCACCATGAGGGCGAGGCGCAGCCCGTGCTCGCGATCACGCGGCGACATTGGTTCCTTCAGCAAAAAGGTTGCCATCACGCCAAGCAGAAAAGCAGCGCTGCATTCCGTGCGACGGACAAAATCCCAAAATTCGTCGGTCTTGAAATTCTCCCACAGCGCAATCGAACCGCCGCGCGCGAGCATGACAAAGGGGAGGCCGATGCCACCGATATGAAAGATCGGCATATTGATGAGAAAGCGGTCTTCGCCCGTGACGAATGGCCATGTCTCCGGACCCGCATTGGAAAAGAGATGGAGATAGGACATGAGCACGCCTTTCGACGGCCCTGTCGTGCCCGACGTGTAGACTACCGCCTGCGTGTGCCATGGTTCGACGGGTTGTGCCGGCGGTTGCAGCGTGCCGCCGCCGCAAGCCTCGAAGCGCGTGGCGGTGAGACCCGCCGGTGCTTCAGTATCCGGCCCGATGATGACAAGCTGCGCAAGGGCTGCAAGACACACATCATGCAGCCGCGGCACAAGGCTGCCATGCGCTACGATGAGATTCGCGCCGCAGTTCTCGATCACATGCTCGAGGATCGTGCCGACATAAGCCGTGTTGATCGGCACGAAAACCGCGCCGATATAATTGACGGCAAAGAAAGTGGCGAGCGCCTCGGCCCCGTTCGGCAACCATGCCGCCACATGATCGCCTTGCGCGACGCCGAGGTTCTGCAACGCCAGTGCGCGGGCCTTCGTGCGGTCCAGCATTTCGGCATAGGTCCATTCGGAGCCATCGCCGAAAACGACATAGATTTTGTCGGGTGTGTCGTGCGCATGCTTGTCGAGTGCGTAGCGCAACACGCATGTAGCGCGCGGCGGAATACGCGGATCGCTGCTTTCCGGTGTCATGTCGTTCAACGCATCTCTCCCCTCAAGCGGCATCACGGAAATTCAGAAATTACTTCGGCGCGGCGACCATATGCGTCACCATTTTTAATGTCTGAACCACAACTTCGCTTGCCGATCGTTTCCCGTCAGGCAGAAACCAATTGGCGGTCCATGACATAAGGCCGCTGATCGAAATAGCGGCAAAGCCCGTGTCTTCAATATCGAAGGCCCCCGACGCGACACCTTCGTCAAGCAGCGCTTCGATCCGCATGTCGAAGGCCTTGCGCAACTTGCGGATGTCGCGTGCGGTCGCCGGTTCTAGGTTTTTCTCTTCACGTTGATAGACGACAATATACTCCTGATTGTCGATGATGAGCGACGTCACGCGTTCGACAATGGCTTTGAGCTGTGCCATCGGCGTGCCGCCGCTCTCGCGAACGTCGTCAAGCACGGCAAGGCAAAGCCGGATACCGCGTTCGCTCACTTCGCGCAGAATTTCAGCCTTGTTGCGATAGTAGCTGTAGATGAAAGGCTTGGTGACATTGAGCCGGTCAGCCACCGCTTCGAGCGTCGTGCCTTCATAGCCTTGCGCATAGAAAAGATGACAGGCTTCTTCGAGGATCAGGCGGCGCTTGTAGGCCGAGATCTCGCCTTTGACATCGCGGCGGATCGGTTCGGCTTTGGTTTTGCGGGCTGTGCTTGTACGCGCCATGTCAGAGTGCCGTTTCCAGAAACGTTGTAACTTCGGCTGCGGTCTCGACGGGCCGCGGATTGGTGCGTGTCCAGATGTCCTGCATGATCGCGTCGGCGAGGCGCGGCAGATCGGATTTCTTGACGCCGACTTCACCGAGCGAACGCGGCATGCCGAGGCCTCGGATCAAGCGGTCGGTGACGACATGCGCGGCTTCACCACTTGCGCCGAGCGCCGCACTGATGCGCTTCTGCCGCTCGCCGTTGACGCTTGCGTTGAAGGCCAGCGCGAAAGGGGCCATGACGCATGATGTGTGACCGTGCGGCACGTCGAATGTGCCACCCAGCGCGTGCCCCGTCGCGTGGCTCAATCCCATCGGCACACCGGCGATGACGGGGATCATGGATTGCCACGCGCCCACCTGACATTTGAGGCGGCCGTCCATATCGGCGGGATCGGCTTTGACGCGGGCGAGCCCTTCGCCGAGAAGTTGCAGTGCGCTTTCAGCCATGCTGTCGCAAAAATAATTCGACTGGAACGAGCCGAGCGTCTCAATGGCATGGTCAAGCGCGCGCACACCTGTTGAGAGCCACAGCCATTCCGGCGTGTGGCGTGTGACAGACGGGTCGAGCACAATGGCAACCGGTGCCATCATGCGGTGTTCATAGCCTTGCTTGAGTTTGACGCGTTCGTCGGTCGCGCCGCTCAATGTGTTGAACTCGCCACCCGACAGCGTGGTCGGCACGCAGATGACGCGCACATCAGGTCCGTCGAATGTCGGGTTGGTGACGCTGCCTTCCTCGTTGACGAACATGTGGAAGGGTTCCATGTCCTCATGCGTCTTTAGATTGTGTTTGAGGCAGAGGCTCACGACTTTGGCCGCGTCCGTTACTGAGCCACCGCCTACCGACACGATGAGATCGGCGCGTGCTTCGCGGGCCGCCGCTGTTGCGGCCAGCACGGCGCTGCGCGGTCCATGCGCAGGCATGCCGTCATGGAGACCGGCAAAGCGCGTATCCAATGCTTTAGTGATCTTGGAAATCTCGTCGGTGTTGCGATTGAGCGAGCGGCTGACAAGCAGGAAGACGCGCGATGCATTGAGCCGCGTGGCCTCGCCCGCAATGGCATCTGCCGCCGCTTCGCCGATCAGCACGCGCTCGGTGGCTGTTTGCACATAGGTAGCAGGCGTGATCGCAGGACCGGACATGGCGTAGCTCCCCTTGTTGTCCGGCCAGCATAGCTCCTTGCATATCTACTCACCAGTAGATAAAGTAAATCATTGGTATATTGCGCTGCAAAAAAATGGCAGCCGTCGGATCTGGGAGGATCACATGAAATTCGGTGTGTTTTACGAGTTGCAGTTGCCCAAGCCCTGGTTGCCGGGCGATGAAGAGCGCTTGTTCCATGAGGCGCTCGATCAGGTTGTGCTCGCCGACAAGCTCGGGTTCGATCACGCATGGGAAGTCGAGCATCATTTTCTCGACGAGTATTCGCATTCATCGGCACCTGAAGTGTTTCTCTCCGCCGCCGCCGCGCGCACTCAAAACATCCGTGTCGGCCACGGCATCCGTCAGGTGATCCCCAATTACAATCATCCTGCCCGCACGGCAGAAGGCCTCGCCACACTCGACATCATTTCGCATGGCCGGTTGGATTTCGGCATCGGCGAAGGCGCGACGCGTCTGGAGCTTGGCGGGTTCAATATTCCAGCCAAGGAAAAGCGCGCCATGGCCATCGAAGCGGGCGAACAGATCGCCAATATGATGGTGCTCGATCCTTATCCGGGTTTTGAGAGTCAGTATTTCTCGATGCCCTGCCGCAATGTCTTGCCCAAGCCCGTGCAAAAGCCGCATCCACCCATGTGGATGGCCTGCACCAACCGCGACACGATCAAGGTTGCAGCTCAGCTCGGCGTCGGCGCGTTGGCCTTTTCCTTCATTGATCCTGCTGAAGCCCACGCCTGGTCGGAAATCTATTACGGCATCATCAAATCCGACGCGTGCAAGCCCATCGGCCACAGCGTGAATGCCAATATTGCCATGGTCTCGAATTTCTCGGTCCATCACGACCGCGCCGAAGCAATCCGGCGCGGCCATGAAGGGTTCGAGTTCTTCGGCTATGCACTCAACGCGCTTGTGGCACGCGATACGGTGCCGGGTCGCACCGATATGTGGGGCGATTACATCAAAGCACGCGGCAACCGCACGCAGGACATTATCGACGCCGCTGAACGCGCCGAAAATATCGCGACAGGCATCGGTACGCCCGACGACATGCGTGCCCATTTGCGTGCCTTTCAGGCTGCCGGTGTCGATCAGGTCATCTTCATGCAGCAGGCCGGACGTAACAAGCACCAGCATATTTGCGAGTCGCTGGAATTGTTTGCCGCCGAGGTTATGCCGGAGTTCAAAGCCGAGGTGGCCGAGCGCGAAGCCCGCAAAGCGCGCGAACTGGCACCTTTCATTGAGGCGGCGCTCGCACGTAAAAACTGGATGAAACCTCTGGCCGACGCCGACATTCCGCTTGTGCGTGCCTCCGTAGCCAAGGCACAAGTCAACCAGACGGGTGCGGCGGAGTAGGCTATGATCACGGCCTTGGGGCGTATCGCACGGGGATGGGCGAGATGAGTTTCGATTGGCGTTCGACACGCAGGGGAAGGCGTTTGGCTGTTTTGTTGGTTGTATCAGCAGGCCTATGGGCCTGCGATCAAAGCCCGCGTGAGGCCGACGCCGCCGTACCCCTGGACAAAGGGGCCGCCGCATTTGAAGCCACGCTTGAAGGCTGTGCGGCGACCGCCGGTGCCTTGGCGCATCAGTGGGCGGGTAAGCCCTTCAGCGCCATCGAACCCGAACTCGATGCCGAAGACCTCGCTGAGGTTCGCGTTGTCCGCATCATCCGCTCGGGCACCATGGTCACTAAGGATTATCGCATCGACCGTCTTAATGTTGCGGTTGAGGAAGACGATACGGTCACCAAGTTCTATTGCGGGTAAACCCGAGCTTCTTGGGGCTTGCCAGCCGGATGAGAGCGTCCAGGGCGATTTACCCCTGACTGCGTCATCAGGCCTTGGGTTTTATGGCCCCTTGCCCTTGACCTTGAGCCCTTTTCCCTTATAAATCCGCCGCTTCAGGACGGCCCGGCCATGAAGGGCATGCCGTGACAGTCCGAAATGCCAAGACTGGCCCCATTTTTCCTTGATATTTCAAGGTCTTCAGCGAATGGGGCTGACCCTAAAAGGAGTGCAAAATGCCCAAGTTGAAGACCAAGAGCGGTACCAAGAAGCGCTTCAGGCTTACCGCTTCAGGCAAGGTGAAACGTGGTCAGGCTGGCAAACGCCACATGATGATCCGTCGATCCAATAAGCAGATCCGGAATAAGCGCGGCACAACGATCATGTCCGGAGTGGACGCGGCACGTGTGCTTAAATACTTCATGCCGAACGCGTGAAGCCCCGGACCCGTCCCTGAAGAGGAATTAAACCATGTCGCGCGTTAAACGGGGCGTTACCACCCACGCCCGCCACCGCAAAGTTATTAAGGCTGCGAAAGGCTTTTACGGCCGTCGCAAAAATACCTTCCGTATTGCCAATCAGGCAGTCGAGAAGGCCGGCCAGTACGCCTATCGCGACCGTCGCACCAGAAAGCGCAATTTCCGCGCGCTCTGGATCCAGCGCATCAATGCCGCGACCCGCGAGCTTGGCATGACCTATGGCCGATTTATTGACGGCCTCACCAAGGCTGGCATCGAGGTTGACCGCAAGGTGCTCTCCGATCTCGCCATCCATGAGCCTGAGGCCTTCAAGGTCCTGGTCGAAAAGGCTCAAGCCGCTATCGCTTGAGATTTGAAGTCGGCACAAGCGGCCATCCGCGCGTGCCCCTTTACCTGACCCTTCAGGGCCGATACACCCGTCGGGGCCCGCGCGTTTACGCGCGGGTCTGACAGGGGTGGGGCGGACCCGTATTTCTCAACGCAGTTCCCTCGCCACCGAGACGGTTTCCGGCGCCTGGCGAATTTTGACGTTTGAGAATGCTCATGAGCGATATTCAAGACCTCCCGAAACTCGAAGCGGATTATCTGGCTGCCATTGACGCTGCCACTGATGAGCCTGCGCTTGAAGCGGTGCGCCTTGCCGCCCTTGGCAAGAGAGGCCGCGTTTCGGAACTGATGAAGAGCCTCGGCGGCATGAGTGCCGACGAGCGTCAGGTCGCAGGCCCCGCGCTCAACGGTCTGAAAGACCGCCTTACGCAAGCGCTCGCCGCACGCAAGGCCTCTCTCGCAGAAGCCGTCCTTGAAGCCCGCCTCGCCCATGAAAAAATCGACGTGACCTTGCCGGTACGCGAGAACGCCACCGACGAAGGCCGCATCCATCCGCTTTCACAAGTGCTGGATGAAGTGATCTCGATTTTCGCCGATATGGGCTTTGCGTATGAGCAGGGACCCGACATTGAGAGCGATCACTATAATTTCACGGCTCTGAATTTTCCCGAGGCCCATCCCGCGCGCGAAATGCATGACACGTTCTATTTCGAGCCACGTGCCGATGGTTCGCGGCTCCTGCTGCGCACGCATACAAGTCCCGTGCAGGTGCGCACGATGGAAAACGGCAAACCGCCGTTCCGCTTCATCTGCCCGGGCCGCACCTATCGCAGCGACAGCGACCAGACGCATACGCCCCAGTTCCATCAGATCGAAGGTCTCGTGATTGATGAGACGACCCACATGGGCCATCTGAAATGGGTGCTTGAAGAATTCCTTGCTGCTTTCTTTGAAGTTGATGGTGTCGAGCTCCGCATGCGTCCGTCGTTTTTTCCCTTCACTGAACCATCGATGGAAGTCGATGTGCGCTGTGCTCGCCTCGGCAATGAAATCCGTATTGGTGAAGGCGACGATTGGCTGGAAATTCTCGGTTGCGGCATGGTCCATCCGAACGTGCTGAAAGCGGTCGGACTTGATCCGGAAAAATATCAGGGCTTTGCTTTCGGCATCGGTCTTGATCGCATTGCCATGCTCAAATACGGCATCCCCGATCTGCGAGCCTTCTTCGAAAGCGATCTGCGCTGGTTGCACCACTACGGTTTCTCGGCGCTTGATGTGCCGACACTTGCGGGAGGGCTGTCGTCATGAAGTTCACCCTCTCTTGGTTGAAGCAGCCGCTTGAAACAGATGCGACGCTCGACGAGATCGTCGAACAACTGACCATGCTCGGTCTCGAAGTCGAAGGCGTCGAAGATCCCGCGAAGAAACTCGCGGCTTTTCGCGTTGCCAAAATTCTGGAAGCCGCGCCGCATCCCGACGCCGATAAGTTGCAGGTCTGCAAGGTCGAAGCGATGGTCGATGGCAAAGTGCAGGTGCTGCAGGTCGTCTGCGGTGCACCGAATGCGCGTGCGGGCCTCACCGGCGTCTTCGCTCCCTCCGGTGCGACGATCCCCGCAAATGGCATGGTGTTGAAGCCGACAAAAATTCGAGGCGTTGAGTCAAACGGCATGATGTGTTCGATGCGCGAGCTTGAGCTGTCGGAAGAGCATGACGGCATCATCGAACTGCCCGACACATTCGACGTCGGCACACTCGCGTCGGAAGCTTTAGACGCGAACGATCCCGTGATTGATATCGCGATCACGCCGAACCGCCCCGATTGCCTCGGTGTCTACGGCGTCGCGCGCGACCTCGCCGCCGCCGGCCTTGGCCGCTTGCGCGAAGGACACTTTCCGCCTGTGTCAGGCAAGTTCGACAGCCCTATCGGCATCAAACTGGAATTTGCGGCGGGTACCGAAAATGCCTGTCCGATTTTCGCAGGACGTCTCATTCGCGGCGTCAAAAACGGTCCGAGCCCCGAGTGGTTGCAGAACTATCTGACGTCTGTCGGCCTGCGCCCGATTAATGCGTTGGTGGATATCACCAATTTCATCTCGCTGGACCGTGCACGTCCGCTCCATGTCTATGACGCGACAAAGATCAAAGGCGATCTGCGCGCGCGGCTTGGCCGCAAGGGTGAAACGCTTGTGGCGCTCGACGGCAAGACATATGACGTTGAACCAGAATATTGCGTCATCGCCGATGATGAAAACGTGCTGGGCTTTGCAGGTGTCATGGGCGGCGAAACGTCCGGTTCATCGGAAGCAACAACAGACGTCTTTGTCGAGAGCGCTTATTTCGATCCCGTTCGCACAGCCAAGACAGGTCGTGCCACCGGCATCATCTCGGACGCGCGCTATCGCTTTGAACGCGGCGTTGATCCGGCTTTTACTGTGCCGGGGCTTGAGCTGGCGACGAAGATGATCCTGGAGCTTTGCGGTGGGGAACCGTCAAACCTCATCGTCGCGGGCAAGGTGCCGGATACGACGAAGGTCATCCACTTCGATCCGATGCGTGTTGAAAAACTCACAGGCCTATCGCTTGCCCGCTCCGAAGCTGAAAGCATTCTCAGGGCGCTTGGTTTTGGTGTGACTGAAAAATCAGGCGGTTTGCTTGATGTGTCCGTGCCGTCGTGGCGTCCTGACATCGATGGCTCTGCTGATCTTGTTGAGGAAGTCGTGCGCGTGCACGGGCTTGCCGGCGTCAAGTCAACGCCGCTGCCGCGTATGCATGCGGTCTCAAGGCCTGTACTTTCAACGCAGCAAAAGCGCGAACGCGCCTCGCGCCGTGCGCTGGCTGCTCGCGGGTTGGTTGAGACGGTCAACTGGTCCTTCGTATCTGAAGCGCAAGCCTCGCTCTTTGGCGGTGGCAATGCGACACCGGCGCTGAAACTCGCCAATCCGATTTCCGCCGACATGAGCCACATGCGTCCGAGCCTGCTGGCGGGCCTGATCGCGGCTGCCGGTCGCAATATTGATCGCGGATTTGCCGATGTGGCACTCTTTGAAGCCGGTCAGCAATTCGGCGACGAGACACCGGAAGGTCAGATTTTTGCCGCAACAGGTCTGCGTCGCGGCACTGCGCGCCCTCAAGGGGCTGGCCGTCATTGGCAGGGCAAAGCCGGTCCCGTCGATGCACTTGACGCGAAGGGCGATGCGCTGGCGCTGCTTGCCTCTCTTGGCGCACCGCAATTGCAGGTGAGCAATGACGCACCGCATTGGTATCATCCGGGACGTTCGGGCAGCTTCAAGCTTGGGCCCAAGAATGTCATCGGCTATTTCGGCGAAGTGCACCCGCGCATTCTCGCCGCGATGGATGTGGCAGGTCCGATGGTTGCGTTCGAGATTTACCCGCATGCGATCCCCGAGCCGAAGAAAAAACCGACACGCGCCAAGCCGCCGCTCAACCTGTCGGACTTGCAACCCGTGCGCCGTGATTTCGCTTTTGTGGTCGATGCAGGTGTTGCCGCAGACACATTGATCCGTGCCGCGCGCAACGCCGATAAAAAGCTCATCACCGATGTATCGCTCTTTGACGTGTTTGAAGGTGGTTCAATGGGCGAAGGCAAGAAGTCGCTCGCCATCGAAGTAACGCTGCAGCCGGTTGAGAAGACGTTGAACGACGAGGAAATCGACGCCGTGTCGAAGGCGATTATCGCGGCGGCCGAAAAGGCGACGGGTGGCTCGCTTCGAGGATAGGCTGGGTAGAGCATCTGGGGGGAGATAGGATGGAACTCAAAACCATTCGCTACGACATTGCAGACGGGCTCGCGACAATCACCCTGTCGCGTCCCAAGCGTCGCAACTCGTGGACAGGGCGCATGCACACGGAGTATCGTTGGGCGTTGGCGCAAGCGGACAAGGACTCTGCCGTGCGCGTCATCATCGTGACGGGCGATCCTGAAGGCGGTGCCTTTTGCGCCGGAGCTGATCTTAATGCGCTCGAAGGTCATTCCGAACGCGGCAAATATGACGCGGGCATTTCCGAAGACATCGCGAAGCCCGGCTACGGCGTCGCGCCAGAGTTCGATGCGACTTTCGCCTATCATTTCGGCCTGACAAAACCCGTCATCGCCGCGATCAATGGTCCAGCCGCTGGCGTCGGTCTTGTTCTTGCCGCCTATGCGGACCTGCGCTTTGCTGTGCCCGGCGCGAAATTCACCGCCGCCCATGGCCGGTTCAATTTTCCGGCCGAATACGGTCTCTCATGGCTCCTGCCGCGCCTCGTCGGCGTGACCCATGCAACAGACATCCTGCTCTCAAGCCGCGTCTTCACGTCTGATGAGGCTATGGAGATGGGCTTCCTCAACAAGCTGCTGCCTCCCGCCGATCTCATGCCTCATGTGACGGCCTATGCCCGTGCCATGGCCGACGGCGTGTCGCCGGGATCCTTGAGGGAAACCAAGCGCCAGATCTACAAGGACCTCCACAGGGACGCGGCTTCCGCCGTCAACCATTCCGAGGCAATGCTCACCGAGATGTCCATGCACCCTGACTATAAAGAGGGTGTGAAAGCTTGGATGGAGAAGCGCAAGGCCAACTGGCAGGGCTGAAAAGGGCGGCAAAAGGGCCCAATTGGCTTGGGGGGCCGGTCAGTGCTATATGGGCGCGCGTCTTACCTTGTGTCCGCCCGTAGAAAGCTCAAAACGGCCCCATGACCGATCTCGCCCATATCCGCAATTTCTCCATCATCGCCCATATCGACCACGGCAAATCGACGCTCGCGGATCGCCTGATCCAGCTGTGCGGCGGCTTGAGCGTGCGCGAGATGAAGGAGCAAGTGCTCGATAGTATGGACATCGAGCGCGAGCGCGGGATCACCATCAAGGCCCAGACCGTGCGGCTCGACTATACCGCTGCTGACGGTCAGCTCTACGAATTGAACCTTATCGATACGCCCGGCCACGTCGACTTCGCCTATGAAGTGAACCGCTCGCTCGCAGCCTGTGAGGGCTCGCTGCTGGTAGTGGATGCGAGCCAGGGCGTCGAAGCCCAGACGCTCGCCAATGTCTATCAGGCGCTTGAGGTGAACCACGAGGTGGTGCCGGTTCTCAACAAGATCGATCTGCCTGCTGCCGATGTCGATAAGACTCGCGCGGAGATTGAGGACGTGATCGGGCTTGATGCGTCAGATGCGGTTGAGATTTCAGCCAAAAGCGGCATTGGCATTCCCGACGTGCTGGAAGCGATTGTGAAGCGCCTGCCGCCGCCCAAGGGCGATATCAAAGCGCCGCTGAAAGCGATGCTCGTTGATAGCTGGTACGACAGCTATCTCGGCGTGGTCGTGCTGGTACGCATCATCGACGGTGAGATGAAAAAAGGTCAGCGTGTGCTGATGATGGGTTCTGGCGGTGTATACACGTTGGAACAGGTAGGCATCTTCCGCCCCAAGCGTGAAAACGTGCCGATCCTAACACCCGGTGAAATCGGCTTCTTTACCGCTTCCATCAAAGAAGTCGCAGACACGCGCGTCGGTGACACGATCACCGAAGAGCGCCGGCCTTGCGCGGCAGCACTCACGGGCTTCAAACCCTCGCAGCCTGTTGTATTCTGCGGCCTCTTTCCCGTCGATGCATCGGAATTTGAAGACCTGCGCGAGGCGATGGGCAAGCTCCGTCTTAATGACGCGAGCTTTGAGTTTGAGATGGAAACCTCAGCAGCCCTTGGTTTCGGTTTTCGTTGCGGCTTTCTGGGGCTTCTGCATCTCGAAATTATACGCGAGCGGCTGGAGCGCGAGTTCAATATTGAACTCATCACGACGGCGCCGTCGGTTATCTATCATCTGCATATGATGGATGGCACGGTCGAGGAAATGCACAATCCCGCCGACATGCCTGACACGATGAAGATCGATCACATCGAGGAACCTTGGATCAAGGCGACCATTCTCGTGCCGGATGAATATCTCGGTGCTGTACTGAAACTCTGTGAGGATCGTCGTGGCTCGCAGATCGATCTCACCTACGCTGGCTCGCGTGCCATGCTCGTTTATCGTTTGCCGCTCAATGAAGTCGTGCTCGATTTTTATGACCGGCTGAAATCGGTCAGTCGCGGCTACGCGAGCTTTGACTATCACATCGTCGGCTACGAGCAGGGCGATCTTGTGAAGATGACAATTCTCGTGAACGACGAACTCGTCGACGCGCTTTCAACCATCGTCTTTCGCGGTCGTGCAGAACAGCGCGGACGTGCCATGTGCGAGAAGCTGAAAGAGCTGATCCCCAAGCATCTGTTCAAGATTCCGATTCAGGCGGCGATCGGTGGACGCATCGTGGCGCGTGAAACTATTGCTGCCATGCGCAAGGACGTGACCGCTAAATGCTACGGCGGTGATGCGACACGTAAGCGCAAGCTGTTGGACAAGCAGAAAGAGGGCAAGAAGAAGATGCGCCAGTTCGGCCGTGTCGATATTCCTCAGGATGCCTTCATCGCCGCCCTGAAGATGGACGAGAACTAAGCTCGTTTTTCATCGCTAAAGACAAAAAGCGCTCCGGCTAAAACCGGAGCGCTTTTCTTTTGCAGAGACGGCGCTTGTTAGCGGCGGATCAGGCGGATCAGACCGGCAATGACGATGCCGATGACACCAAGCACAGCCCAAGCCGGATAGCTCAGAACCGTAGCGAGCGGTGGTGAAGCGGCGGGCACGGTGGCCCCCACCCAGCTTGTAAATCCGTCGACACTGGCCGGATGAATAAGAGTCCAAATCGAGGCCAATGAGCGAATTTCCAAGGCGCCAGCTTCCAACGATTTCAGCGCGTCAGCACCCAAGGCCATCAAAGCGAGAGTGATGAGAAGTAATCCCAGGAGTCGAAACAAAAACATGGCGTGAGCCCCCCAGCCCAATGCAAAACGGTGAACAAAGTCTAGAAGAAACGTTAACAGTGACTAGTGTCCCAAACAAGCACACTCATTTGTCACCTTTTGTGGGTAGCGGCGAAATCACCCAGTATCGCCAATTGATTCAAGCCTTTGGTCTTGTATAGTGCGGCGCAATCACGGGCCTTCGGGCGTGCTGATTCAGGAGGGGTGGCCGAGTGGCTGAAGGCGCACGCTTGGAAAGCGTGTTTACAGGAAACTGTAACGTGGGTTCGAATCCCACTCCCTCCGCCAGCGATTCCCATAGTTTTCAATATGTTATGGATAGAGATCGGTAACTTGGATGGCGCCCGCAGAGGGGCGCTGTCGCAGTCCGTGCCTTTCCGCGTCGGAATGCACGACGCGTGGCAGCGCGGGTTCCACGGAGGTCCAAAAGCCGGTCCGAGCCCGCTGCGGCAGAATTGCTACAGGTCCTGCCGAATCATAGTTAACCCCATGAGGGAGGGAGTTTGCCGGTTCTCAGCTGTCAAATACGACTTCGGTTGACCGGCGCGGCTTCAAATAGGCGATCTCGTTCATGACGATGGGGCCGGTGATGAAAGTCGCGATGGGCGAAGAATAGGTATAGGCGACTTCGACCATGATGACGCTTGAGCCCTCTGTGGTAAGCCCCGTTGGAAGTGTCACGGTGGAATTGACCGCGCGGGCCGATGCGCCGCCATAGGACTTGCTCCACGACACTTTCGTGCTGGAGGCATTGCTGGAGCTCGCCACGACACTTGTGATTGTGATCTTGACCGCATTGGTCGGAAAGGGCGCGAGGATGGCTGTGCTCGCCGAGAAAATATCATTGATATCGGACGTGCTGACGGCAGCCGCCTGTGCCGTAAGATCTGCGGCGGTTGAGGCTACATTGGTCACGCGTCGTGCCGCCGTCATGGCGTTGGTCGTTTCGATGGTTCCGAAATAGAGAGTAAGCATCACCGGAATGAGCAAAGCGAACTCAACCGCGACCATGCCGCCTGCGTCGCTCAGGCAGCGCCCGGCGAAAGCGTTCATGCGCTGACGCGCTTTTTGGCAGCGCGCGCGAACCGTGTTGCGGAAAGTTGTGATGGCGGTGTTCACAGGTTTGACTTTCATCTGACGGCTACACAACGGCTCACGACGTATAAGGCTCGTTGCGGAAGGCCGAACTCGATTGCAGAAGGCGATTGGAGCCGCTCGCATTATTGGCAAGGCCAGTCGAGAATGGGCTCATGATCGACCAAACATAGAAAGCACGGATGAGCACAATGTCGCCCGCAGAACCCATGCCGAAAGCAAGCTTGTTATTCTGAATGGCACCGCTGTCATCCAGAACAGTCGGAAAGGCGACGCTGGAGAAATTGGAATAGACGCGCACGTCAAGCTTGAGCTTGTTGGCGCAGTCCGACAGAAGAACCACCTTGCCACAAATGGTGTTCGTCATCTGTTGCACTGTCGTGCCCGCGGTCTGTGCCTGACCGGTGCGCACAAGACGTGCAGCGTCATTGACGGATTGATCGAGCGTGGCTGATGCAAAAAAGATAATGCCCGCTTCCATGATGGCAAAGAGAAGCGTGAAAAAGGGGATGGCAGTCAGCGCAAATTCAACAGCGACACTGCCACGCTCGTCGCGCTGAAAGTCACCATGCGACCCGCATGCCGGTTTGGGCACACGTTTGCGCAGACAATGGACACCAAACATCTCACTCACCTCAAGTTGCGTCGTTGCCGCCGCGCGCCGCCATCAAAGGAAGCGGCTGCAGAGACGAAATCCTGACACGCGCGGCATTGACACCTCGTTAACTTGGCGTGCGGCAATGTACGCATGGTCGTCCTATCGCAAGGGGCCGCGCAACGAGCTTCGTCGGATTGAGGGAAGTTCATGAAATTTATGTTTAACAAATACTTTCGAAACGCCCGTCGATCAATCAATGCCGACGCCACGTTCGTCGTTGATGCGGCTATATGCGCAGCCGACAAAAACGCCGGTCCGATCACAACCGCCTCCTCGGCCATTGATCCGGTCCTTTACGCTTGCGTGTGAGCCAATTGAGGGCTCCTTCGCGCCAATTTGTTGCGCACTCCATTTTATGTTTTCGAAAAATGAGGGGCGCATTTTGGCAATGTGTTAACAGCCTCCGCCACATACTGCTGATCTCGGTCGTCGAAGCGGGCAACTTTCATGGCGACCACGAGTAGTAAAGGTGCGTTATGTCGGCTTGGATCAAAGATAGTACAACGCGGCTCGGTGCCTTGGTTGGCCGTTGGACGAACGACCAGCGCGGCAGCTATGCGGTCATTTTTGCGATCAGCCTGGTGCCTATCCTTATCGCTATCGGCGCGGCCGTTGATCTGTCGCAAGCCTTCATTGTTAAACAGCGCCTGACACGTGCCCTTGATGCGGCCGGCCTCGCGGTCGGTGGTGTGACGGGGCAAAGCAACGCGGAGTTGCGCACGATGGCGCAGAACTTCTTCAACGCCAATTATCCCGCAGCTAAAATCGGCGTTCCGGCCGCGCTGACAGTTACTCCGGATGGCAACAATATCACTCTGGGCGTGACGGCTACTATGCCCACCGCCGTCATGGGTATTGTCGGTATCAACACGCTCAACATCGGAACGACGTCAACGATCACGCGCATGGGCAAGAAGCTCGAAGTGGCACTGGTGCTCGATACGACGGGCTCAATGGGCTCGTCGAGCAAATTGACGACGATGCAAACGGCAGCCAAAGATCTGATCGACAAAGTGTCGGCAGCAGCCGTAAATCCCGGCGACGTCAAGATTGCAATTGTACCCTTCACAGTCGATGTGAAGGTCGGCACAGGTTACAAGACCGCCAACTGGATTAAATGGAACTGGACAACACCGAAAACACAAACTTGTACCGGCAACGGCAACAACCGTACTTGCTCAGATAAATCCTATTCCATCAGCTCGTCTTCGTGGAAGGGTTGTGTGATCGATCGTGACCAGAACTACGACATTTCGGTCGCTGTGGCGTCTACATCCAACAATGCCACGCTCTATCCCGCTGACAATGACGATTGCTACACCGAACCTTTGATGCCCTTGAGCAGTGATTGGACGGCACTTAAATCAAAAATCAATGACCTTGACGCCAGCGGCAATACCAACACAACCATCGGCATGGTCTGGGGTTGGCAGATGGTCAAGCAGAATGCCATCTTGTCGAACGCTGCGGCGCCTGCGAGCAATCTTGATAAGGTCATCGTCTTTCTCACAGACGGCGACAACACCGAAAACCGTTTTACTACGTCGCAAAGCTCAATCGATAGCCGGACATCGGCTCTCTGCACAGCGATCAAGGCTGACGGCATCATCGTCTACACAATCCGTGTGATGAACGGTAATGCGACCATTTTGAAAAACTGTGCCTCCGACTCCGGAAAATATTTCAGCGTCACGAGTGCCAGTCAGCTGACGACGGTGTTTTCGTCCATCGCTCAGGCGCTGTCTAATCTGCGCGTCAGTCAATAATGGTAAGGTCGACAGCCTGAAAGTGAAGACGCGCCGCTCATTGGTTTGAGCAGCGCACTTTTTATTGTCAGGTATTGCAGATTGAATGTGGCGAGTTATTCGCGCGCTGTGGAGCCGGCGTCCGGTCCGATAGTCGGACCAAAACCGCTCTGCTGACTTGAGGTGTCTGAAGCCATGGATTTGGCAAGTGCTGAAACACCCATGGATTGCTGAATGGCATTAGCAAAAGCTTCGCTGTCGTCGCCCTGAGAGACAACGCGTTCGCAGCGTGGGGTGCAATTGTAGGTGAGCTGTCCGGCGCCGCGCGTTAGCGTCACGGTCGAGCTTGATGGTGCGACGACATCGACATCAAAAGCCGATATTTGCTTGCCTTGTGCATCAAGCGCGACAAAATTTGTTTTGCCAAAGCCGCGTCCGAGCACATAGACGAGCTGAGGTCCGAGCACCGTGACATCCGCAATGGACGGGTTGCCTATCATCACGGCAGCGGCAGGAGCATTGAGATGCAGGGCGCGTGACTGATTGACTTCGACTGTGAAGCCCGCGGCAGAAGCCTGCACAGCATAGAGACCGACGGTCATGCCGACAGTCGCCGCGAGAAAGTTCATGGAGCTGCGTCCGGTCATCGTCTGGCCTATTCGTTCACTGGCGCGGAAAGGGATCACATGTCCATGCACCAAGGCTCAAGACTATCGGCAATGAGTAAATGATTTGTTGACCGTAAGGAAAGTTGGCGCTTTTACCCGCGCTTAACGTCGCGCTAGATAGAGTGCGAAGTTCAGGACACAGAGGCGACATGTTTAAAAGCGAACGCCAAGACCATTCCGGACAAGATGCAACGGGCGGACTCCGTGACATCCGGATATTTGCCAATCTTGCGCCCAAGGAGCTAGCGCTTCTGGCGTCGGAGTGCGCCTGGTGCAGATTTAGTCGCGGCGACATCATCAACTCGGTCGGCTCTGGCGACAATGAAGTCTGGCTGGTGGTACGGGGCGCTGTACGTCTGGCGCGATCAACCGGACCCGACGGACGCATTGTTTATTCTGATATCGATGCCGGCGGACAATTTGGCGAAATGTCATTCTTTGGGGTCGATGACGCTGATTTGACAGCAATTGCACGCGAAGACTGTTTGCTGGCGGCCATGCCGGAAGCCGTTTTCGTCGAATTGTTGAGCCGCGAAGAGTCCGTGTCGCGCGCCCTCCTTTGCCAATACGCAAATCTCCTGCGACATCGTGATGCGGTCTCTGCCGCCGCCTCGGCCACCATGCCGGGCGCCACGGGCATGCAGCGCATTTACGGCGAGTTGCTCGCCTTGGCCGAACCGCGCATGGGGCAGGGCGACACCAAAACGGGCCTCTTCATTGCACGCATGCCGCGCCACCGCGAACTTGCGGATCGTCTAGCTACGACGGAAGAAGTGGTGGCGGGTGCCGTTGCCGAGCTCGTCCGCCTCGGAGTTGCCGAACGGGAATATCCCGGCTTGTTGATCCTCGACGAGGGTGCGTTGCGCAGCCTGTGCAAATCGGCCTGAAGCGCGCCGCAGGATGGGCACCTTGCTCGTCCGCTATCAAGTTGCATCCATCGCTTTAACACATGATTAACGATGCTCGTCGGATGTGGGGTGGAAATCCGCTTGTCTAAACTCAAGGTTTCGTAGATTTACTTAGTTTTTATAGTATTCGTAAAATTATAACTTGAAAACCAAAGATTTCATAAGCCGCATAGGTCCGATTGAGACCACTTTGTTAAATATCAAGTAATCATCCCGACGTAGTCTTACACCAGCCCGTAAAGGGATTGCCCGCTGTCTCGGTTTGAACGGCGGACATGCTGTCGACAGTCACAATGTGTAAGGAGGCTTAATATGAGCCAGTTTCTCAAAGGTTTTGCGAAGAATGATTCCGGTGCAACGGCCATCGAATATGGCCTGATCGCCGCCGGTATCGCCGTGGCGATTTCCGCCATCGTTGGCACGTTGGGCACCAGCCTGACGGCCAAGTTCACGACGATCAACAGCAAGCTGCAGTAATCCGGCTATTCGGAGCACTGTGGAAGTCCGGCCGGACGACTGGCCGGATACTGTTACGGAGAGCCGCCGGTGCCCCAGGGCCCGGCGGCTTTCTTTATTAGGAAGCATTCACCAATTCGGACGGCTGTTTACGTCAAATTTACGCTCTTGATCCCAAAATCAGCCTCACGTTGAGAAGTTCGCCGTCCGATCACCAAAAAGCGGCGCGTATGAAAGCCGGGCATGTCACTGTTGACCACATTTCCGATCGCCATCTTCAGCGCCGCAATGATTTTTGCCGGTGTGCGCGATCTGACGACCATGACAATCCCGAATTGGCTGACGTCGACACTCGCTTTGTCGTTCTTCGTCGCCGCGCCGCTCGCTCACATGCCGCTTGCTGAAATTGCTCAGCATACTGCGGTTTCCGCAGTGACGCTGCTGGTGGGTATGGCATTCTTCGCCAAGGGTTGGATCGGTGGCGGCGATGCCAAGTTGATGGCGGCCGTTGCGCTCTGGCTCGGCTGGGCACAGGCGCTTCCCTATTTCGTTGTTGCCTCGGTGCTGGGTGGCGGATTGACACTGCTCATTCTTGGCTACCGCAATTTGCCTCTTCCCGCCTTCATGTTGCGTCAGGCTTGGGCAATGCGCCTGCATGACCGCGCCGAAGGCGTGCCCTACGGATTGGCACTCGCTGCCGCCGGACTATTGATCTTCCCCGATACGGAAATTTTCCGTCTCACTGTCGCCATCAGTTAAAGCCAGAGACGAAGGAATAACATTGTGAACGCCGCACGTATGGGAGTTTTGGTTCTGGCCGTTGTCGCTGCAGGTCTCGCAGCGCTGCTGGCGCGCGGGCTGGTCTCGTCGGGTGACGTGCCGGCGGCATCGCAAATTGTCGAAGCCCCGCAGGCTCAGGTGCTGGTGGCTTCAACCACAATTGGTCGTGGTGAGCGTCTGAGTTCGAGCAGCCTGCGTTGGCAGAACTGGCCTGAGTCCGCGCTAGTGCCCGGATACATCACGCGTGCGCAGTCGCCCGAAGCAATTTCCGAAATGACCGGCAATCTGGCGCGCGCCTCGCTCTCTAATGGTGAACCGATCACTGACACCAAAATCGTCAACAGCAAGACGGGTGGCTTCATGGCCGCGCTTATCGCACCGGGCAAGCGCGCCGTCGCCATCACAGTTTCGCCAGAAACCGGTGCCGGTGGATTCATTCTGCCAAACGACCATGTTGATATCATTCATACCCGCCGCGTCACTCAGGACACGGCGCGTGGCCCGCAAGACGTCATTCAGGGCGAAGTGCTGCTACGCGACATTCGTGTGTTGGCCATCGACCAGCGCTTCAAGGATGACAGCGGTGATCAGGTTGCACTTGGTAAAACGGCAACACTCGAACTGACTGCTGTTCAAGCTGAACGCGTGACCGTGGCGCAGGCCGAAGGCGCGCTCGTTCTGTCGTTGCGCGGCTTGTCGGAAGCAGCCGAAAGCCAAAATGATGAAGTGGCCCAAGAGCCGGAGTCATCCAGCATTGCCGTCGTGCGTGCCGGCACCCAGCAAATCATTCGGGTGAGGTAAGGTCATGGATCTCCAGCATATGAAAATCATGACACAGCACTTCAATAAAGGCGCTTCGCGTCTGTGGCGCTTGATCCTTGCCATCGCGCTAGCAGCCTCGCTTGCTGTTCCCGCGCAGGCCAAAGTCGGAGACGCCCAGCTCGTCAAAGTGGACAGCGGCGGCACAGCTGGTTCAACGCGCAATATCATTCTGGGTTTGAACAAGGCGGCAGTCGTCGAACTGCCGGTCTCCGCGCGTGACGTGCTCGTGTCCGATCCCGAGATCGTTGATGCTGTAGTGCGTACACCCAAACGCATCTATCTCATCGGCCTCAAGGTCGGTCAGACCAATGCCTTCTTCTTCAATGAAAAAGGCCAGCAGATTGTGAACCTCGAAATCCGCGTCGAGCGTGATCTTACGGGTCTGCGTGACACATTGCGCCAGTATTTCCCGGAGGCCCGCATTGAGGTGCAGGCGATGAACGATCATGTCGTTCTGTCGGGTGCCGTCGCCAATGCGGCGCAGGCTGACAAGGCGCGCGATCTTGCGGCCCGATATGTCGGCAAGACCGATCAGGTCCTCAACATGCTGACCGTCGAAGGCAAAGAACAAGTTATGCTGAAGGTGACGGTTGCTGAAATGCAGCGCAGTGTCATCAAACAGCTTGGCGTTGATCTGTCTGCTGTTGGTGCGCTCGGTAATTTCGCGCTCAACCTCGCCACAGTGAACCCCTTCTCCATTCAGGGACGTCAGCTCGGCGGCGCGACAATCGGGGGTACCAATACCTCAGGCAACCTGACCATCGGTTCGGCGCTGAAAGCACTTGAGGAAGATGGTCTTGTCCGCACATTGGCAGAACCGACATTGACCGCGATTTCCGGCGAAGCAGCTAAATTCTTGGCCGGTGGCGAATTCCCTGTACCGAGCTCTAAAGACGCAGACGGTAACATCACTGTCACCTACAAGCCCTTCGGTGTCGGCCTTGCTTTCACGCCGATTGTGCTGAGCGAAGGCCGTATCAGTCTCAAACTTTCAACCGAAGTCAGCGAGTTGACGACGCAGGGTCAGGTCGTACTGAACGACTTCTCGCTGCCAGCGCTTAAAGTACGTCGCGCTGAAACAACTCTTGAGTTGCCGAGCGGCGGATCACTCGTGATGGCAGGTCTCCTGTCAGACTCGACCAAACAGAATATTGATGGTGTTCCAGGCGCCAAGGATCTGCCCGTGCTCGGTCAGCTCTTCCGCAGCCGTGATTATCAGAAGAATGAAACCGAACTTGTCATCATTGTGACGCCTTATATCGTCGACCCGGTCAGCCGCAAGGAAATCGCTTTGCCGACCGACGGCTTTATTCCGGCAAGTGACATGGACACTGTTCTGATGGGCCGCCTCAACGCCACTTACGGCGTCAAGGGTGCCGCTCCCACAGACAAGAAACTTGAGGGCCCGGTCGGGTTCGTGGTGGATTGATGGAAAACGAAATCAAAATGAAAACACCTCGCGGCTTGTCCATTCGTCTAGCCTTGCCTGCCCTTGCGGCCCTGAGCCTCGCCGGTTGCGGTGGTTTCAACGGACCCGAGCACGCTCAGTTCGACGCGTCCTATGCACATCCGATCTCGGTGCAACCTGATGTGCCGACGCTGAGCATTGGCGCGGCGAGCAGCATGAGTGCCGATGAACGACGCACCGTGGCAGGATTTGCCGCTGCATACAAGGAACGCGGCCACGGCAGCCTGACGGTTGCAACACCGTCCGGCTCCGCCAACTCGGCAATGGCCATCAGTGTGGTCGCTGACGTTCGCGACACTCTCGCCAAAGCAGGTGTATCAGCAGATCGCATTTCCTATACGCCTTATCGCGCATCAAGTGCGGCTGAGCGCGCGCCTGTCATCCTGTCCTACAAACGCTTCGTTGCCATCGCAACACCCTGCGGTACGTGGACCGAGAACTACGCGTTTGACCCGAGAAATCTGCCGCCGGCGAACTTCGGCTGCGCGACACAGAATAATCTCGCAGCCATGGTTGCCGATCCTGCCGATCTCGTCGTGCCGCGCGTGATGACAGCGAGCGACGCACAGCGCCGTGGTGTGGTCTTTGATAAATATCGTAAAGGTGAGATCACCGCCACGAACCGTGACGATCACGATTCTGCGGCGTTGAGTGAGGTAGCGAAATGAGTAATCTGGCCCACATGCATATCGATCCGCCGCCGATGCCGGCTGAGGATGCGCAAGCCGCGCCGGTGATGAAACCGGTGCCGCGCATCACAATCCATGCCTTTTGCGAACACCCCGAAACCGGCAGTGTCATTCAGCGTGCGGGTGAAGATCGTCGTTTGTCAAAGGCGCATCTGACAGTACACATGGGCGGTATGCGCGCGGCGTCTGAGTTCTATCAGCAGACAGCGACACCCAATCTCATTCTCGTTGAGACACTTGCGGGCGGCAATGAACTCTTTGGTCATCTGGCAAGCCTTGCTGAAGTCTGCGACGCGGGAACAAAGGTGGTTGTCCTCGGGCATCTCAATGACGTGTCAGTTTATCGTGAGATGATCCGTCAGGGCGTCAATGAGTATCTCGTGACACCGCTCTCACCGATTCAGATCATCGAAGCTGTGTCGCGTCTTTACGTCGATCCCGATGCACCTCCGATCGGCCGCTCCATTGCCTTCATGGGCGCCAAAGGTGGCACGGGTTCAAGCACCATCGCGCATAACGTCGGTTGGTGCATTTCGACCCGCATGAACGAAGACGTGATCATCACCGACCTTGATCTTGCATTCGGCACAGCGGGTCTCGACTTCAACCACGATCCGGCCCAGGGCATTGCCGATGCGCTGATGGCACCTGAGCGTCTTGACGACGTGTTGCTCGATCGTTTGCTCGTCAAATGCTCCGACCATCTGAGCCTTTTTGCAGCGCCCGCCGTGCTCGATCGTGACCTTGATATGGATTCTGAAAGCTTTGAATCCGTACTCGAAATTGTACGCGAAACGGTGCCTTGCGTTATTGTCGATCTGCCGCATATCTGGTCACCCTGGACCAAGAAACTGCTGATGTCGGCTGATGAGATCGTCATCACCGCGACGCCGGATCTGGCAAGCCTGCGTAACGCCAAGAATATTATTGATCTGGCCAAACAGACCCGTTCCAACGATGGGATGCCGCATCTCGTCATCAATCAGGTTGGCGTGCCCAAGCGTCCGGAAATTCCGGTCAAGGATTTCGCTGAAGCCATCGGCATCGAGCCGACGCTCGTTCTGCCCTTCAATCCGGGCCTCTTCGGCGCAGCCGCCAACAACGGTCAGATGATTGAAGAACTGGACCCCAAGAATAAAGCCACAGAGGGCATGCGCTATCTTGCCAAGCAGCTCTGCGGCCGCGATCCCATGCCGATAAAGGCAGCTAAGAAATCTTTCCTGCAGCGGCTCGCCCGCAGAGGATGACCCGGAGGGTCTAACGCGTGTTTGGACGGCGTAACGATACCCAGCCTGCTCCGCGCACTGTCGCGGCGCCTCCGCCTGCCCAGGCGCAGGCAGCGAAGCCTGCTACCCCGGCCCCCGCGGCCCCCGCACCCAAACCCGCGATGGCAAAGCCCGCCGCCGCTCCCATGCCGAGCGCCAAACCCGTAGCTGTCAAGGCAAAGGGTTCGGATCAACGCTCTGAAAATTACTACCAGATCAAAACGACGATCTTCAACGCGTTGATCGATACCATCGATCTGACACAGCTTGCCCAGCTCGATGCTGAAAGCGCGCGCGAAGAAATTCGCGATATCGTCAACGAAATTCTGTCGATCAAGAACGTCGTCATGTCGATTTCCGAGCAGGAAGCCCTGCTGCAGGACATTTGCAACGACGTGTTGGGTTATGGTCCGTTGGAACCGTTGCTCGCGCGCGACGACATTTCCGACATCATGGTCAATGGTGCCGATCGCACCTTCATCGAAGTGGGTGGCAAGGTTGAGCTGACCAATGTTCGCTTCCGCGACAACAGCCAGCTGATGAACATTTGCCAGCGCATCGTGAGCCAGGTCGGCCGCCGCGTTGACGAGTCCAGCCCCATCTGCGACGCGCGCTTGCCCGACGGCAGTCGTGTTAACGTCATTGTACCGCCGCTTGCCATTGACGGTCCCGCACTTACCATTCGTAAATTCCGCCGCGAAAAGCTGACGATGCAGAACCTCGTCGAATGGGGTTCGATCTCGCAGGAAGGTGCCGAAGTTCTGGCGATCATCGGCAAGGTTCGTTGCAACACACTGATTTCCGGCGGTACGGGCTCGGGTAAGACGACATTGCTCAACTGTCTCACGGCCTTCATTGAGCCTGACGAGCGCGTCATCACTTGCGAAGACGCTGCCGAACTTCAGTTGCAGCAGCCCCATGTGGTGCGCCTCGAAACACGTCCGCCCAATCTCGAAGGTCAGGGCCAGATCACAATGACGGAGCTTGTGCGTAACTGCCTGCGTATGCGCCCCGAACGCATCATCGTCGGCGAAGTGCGCGGACCTGAAGCATTCGATCTGCTTCAGGCGATGAACACCGGACATGACGGTTCCATGGGTACGCTCCACGCCAATACGCCGCGCGAGGCGCTTTCGCGTCTTGAAGGTATGATTACGATGGGTGGCTTCGCGCTGCCTTCGAAGACTATCCGCGAAATGATTACGGGCTCTATCGACATTGTTATTCAGGCTGCGCGCCTACGCGACGGTTCGCGTCGCATCACGCACATTACCGAAGTGCTGGGCACCGAAGGCGACGTTATCATCACGCAAGATCTCTTCGTCTACGACATCGACGGTGAGGACGAAAACGGCAAGCTGCTCGGCAAGCACAAGGCGACGGGCATCGCGCGTCCCGCTTTCTGGGATCGTGCCCGCTATTACAATCAACATCATGCTCTCGCTGCCGCGCTCGACCGCGCGCAGGAATAGGCGGGGGGTAGAGTTATGGGTTCCACATTGGCGATCATTGGCATTGCAATGCTGTCGGCGCTCTGCATCGCCGGCATAGGCTTTGCGTTTGTCGGTAAGGAAACCAAAACCTCGCAGCGCATGGCGCAGATGGCCGGACCCAATAGGGCCAAGGCCTTGCGTGCAGACGGCGAAGTCGACAACAATGAAAAGCGCCGCAAGCAGGTGCAGGATACGCTGAACTCGCTGGAAGAAAAGCAGAGTGCTAGCAAAAAAGTATCTCTGCGCACAAGAATTGAGCGTGCGGGCTATGAAACCGATCCGAAAAAATTTCACCTCATCAGTGCAGCCGTTGGCTTGGCTGTTGCATCGCTCGTAATGCTGTTTGGTTTTGCACCTGTTGTTGCTCTGGGGGCAGGGTTTGCATGCGGCTTCGGTATGCCGCGCTGGATCCTATCGTTTCTTGTAACTCGTCGCCAAAAGGCTTTTCTTGAAGAATTTGCCAATGCCATTGACGTGATTGTGCGTGGCGTTAAATCCGGCCTGCCGATCAACGATTGCTTGCGTATCATTGCTAATGAAGCTGCCGAACCTGTCCGCACCGAATTTCGTGATCTTGTGGAAGGCCAGAAGGTTGGCATATCTCTCGATCAGGGATTAGCAAAAATATACGAGCGTATGCCGCTTGCAGAAGTGAACTTCTTCCAGATCGTGCTCAACATTCAGCAGAAGTCGGGAGGCAATCTCGCCGAGGCCCTCGGCAACCTGTCCAAGGTGTTGCGCGAACGCAAAAAAATGCGTGCCAAAATTCAGTCCGTGTCACAGGAAGCTAAATCTTCCGCCGCCATCATTGGCTCCTTGCCGCCGGGCGTGGCGGGCGTGCTCTATCTGGCCGCGCCGGAATATCTGATGCCGTTATTCGTTACCACCACAGGTCACATGATCATTGTAGGTGGTCTGATGTGGATGATGATCGGTGTGCTCGTCATGCGCAAAATGATCAATTTCAACTTCTGAGGCAGACATGTATTCCTCCATTGCCTCAATTTTCAATGTTCAAAGTGCTGTGATGATCCTCGTCGCAGTCGCCGCCTTTGCGACTGTGTTGACGCTCACCTTGCCTTTGTTGCAGACAGACAAACTCGGTAACCGCATGAAATTCGTGGCGACCGAGCGCGAAGCGCTGCGCCAGCGCTATCGCGAACAAATGACCAATGACCGCGGTCGCCTGCGCCAGACATCGACCAAGGGCTTCATCAAGGAAGTGGTCGAACGTTTTGCCAAGGGTCGTATGCTTGAGAATGAAGCGATCAAGGAAAAACTGCGCATGGCAGGTTTCCGAGGTCAGGGTCCTATTTATACGTTCATTTTCTTTCGCTTTGTCATGCCGCCAGCTGTCTTTCTGCTGACGCTGTTTTATCTCTATCTCATCAACAGCTTTGGTCTGGCAACGATGGCGCGCTTTGCAGCTGCTGCCGGCGGTGCCTTCGTTGGCTTCTATCTGCCGAATGTGTTCGTGCAGAACGTCATCACGCGGCGACAGGAATCGATCCAGAAAGCCTTTCCGGACGCGCTCGATCTGCTGCTCATCTGCGTTGAAAGTGGCATGTCGGTAGAAGCGGCCTTCGCTAAAGT
>JAUSLL010000079.1 GCA_030649335.1 Parvibaculum sp.
GCTCATATTGGCAAGGAATTCGGTCTTAGCGCGATTTTCCTTTTCTGCCGACGCGTAAAGTCGCGACAGCTCGAGGGCTGTCTCCAACTCTCTTTCGTGAACAACGGCCGCTGACCTCATGTTGATCAATCGGCAATTAACGCGCAGGCGCAGAATATGCGCAAGACAGCCAATCGCCATGGCCTGTATGTTGAGCATAGCAAAATGCATGAACTCCTCTTCAGGGTCGTCCATGTTCATCGCAAGCACGCACCAGAGTAAGAATGTGATGCCATAAGCGAAAGCTACATGCCTCAATGTAAGGAAGAACAACCCCACGGCCACAAACACGAGAGCGAAGTTTGAGGATTCGTCAAAGTCGGCGGTTACATAAAGTTGCAGGGCGCAATTCATCAGCGCGATGAAAAAAATAAGATACGCAATACAATAGGCATATTGTGACGGAACTTTTCCACTGCGCACCGTGAGCCATATGCCCCCGGTGGCCAGTGCGCTCAAAGCCGCCATTGGTGCTACCGAACGGCTGATGTCATGCGGTTGAAGAGCAAGATGTAAAATCGTCAGAACGCCGAAGTAACCGACCAACATGAGAGAAACGAGTTGAGCGGATTCCAGAACAATGGAGTTCAACTCTGCGTCGAGACTACCGGGCTGCTCAACATCTATTGACCTTCGTTTGAATTTCGATCCAACACTCATGTGCCACCGCTTCCCGTTTTCGTCGGCTTCAGCCAAACGAAACTATGAGCGACGGTAGAGACCTCACATGAAGCAATGCTTAAATAGATCAGCGTGGCGTTAGCCGCGTCCGCGATATGTCGGCACACCCTGATCGGGAACCCATAGGCCTGTAGGTATTTTCCCGTATTGCCAGAACACATCAATCGGAATGCCGCCGCGTGGATACCAATAACCACCGATACGAAACCATTTCGGCGACAGCAGCTTCACCAGCCGTTTGCCGATGGCGACTGTGCAGTCCTCGTGAAACGCGCCGTGATTGCGGAAGCTCTGCATGTAGAGTTTGAGCGACTTGGATTCGACGAGCCACTTGCCGGGCGCATAGTCGATGACGAGATGCGCGAAGTCGGGTTGGCCGGTCACAGGGCAAAGCGACGTAAATTCGGGGATAGTGAATCGTGCCAGATAATTTGTATCGGCTTGCGGGTTTGGCACGCGTTCCAGAACAGCCTCTTCGGGAGAGGCGGGGGTAGAAATATTTTTGCCCAATTGGGTCAGATTTTTAATCCCCGGATTTTTGGCCATCACTTGTCCTCGGGTCCGTCATAAATACAGCCCTCGTTGCACGAGGCGCGATGAAGTTCGATCCGTACCAGCTCGGGCAGGGCAGGCTTCATCCTATCCCATAACCACATGGTGATAAGCTCAAGTGTCGGGTTTTCGAGACCCTCGACTTCGTTCAGCATGCGATGATCTAACTCGATATGGAAACGCTCGATTTCTGACAGGAATACCTCGAAATTTCGAACCAAACCCGAGGTCTTGTCGACTGGTCCTTCGAGCCATATCACCGCTTTAAACGAGTGTCCGTGGACCCGCCGGTTGGGGTGTCCCTCGGGGGCGCCGGGCAAAAAGTGAGCCGCGTCAAAGGTGAATTCTTTGTAGATACGCATCACGCGATACCGATCATTTTGTGTGTCTGCAACGACAGTTTCCATTGCGGGTGGGCGAGACAATAGGCGGTCGCGGCCTTCACATTGGCATCCGTTTCCGGTCCGTCCATCGCCTGAAGATAGAAATTCTTGAACGCGAGTTTTTCAAAGCGCTCGGGTAGGGCTTTAATCTGTGGAAAGACGAGCTTCAATTCATCACCCGCCGTGACTTTCAATTGGGAGTCGGCTTTCGGGCTGACGCAAATCCAGTCGAGCCCCTCCGGTGCTTCCACAGTGCCGTTTGTTTCAACAGCAATCACAAATCCGCGCGCATGCAGCGCATCGATCAGCGCAGGGTCCACCTGCAACAGCGGTTCGCCTCCGGTGCAAACGACAAAGCGGTTTTCTTTCGCGCCACTGGCCCACGTTGCTTCAATGGCATTAGCGAGTGCTTCGGCATCTGCGAACTTGCCGCCGCCTTCACCATCTGTGCCGACAAAATCTGTGTCGCAAAACGTGCAGACCGCGCTCGCGCGATCCTGTTCGCGGCCTGTCCACAGATTGCATCCGGCAAAGCGGCAGAAGACCGAAGGCCGTCCGGCGTTCGCGCCTTCGCCCTGCAATGTGTAGAAAATTTCCTTCACTGAATACATGGGCCATCCGCTCCATGCCATTTGGCAAAGCCATTGGCGCGCAACTCGCACGCCGGACAATCATTGCAGCCATAGCCCCAGTCGTGGCGCTGTGTGCGGTCGCCACGATAGCAAGTATGTGTGTGCTCTGTGATGATCTCGACCAGCGCCTCGCCGCCGAGCTCCTTCGCCAGCGCCCATGTCTGCGCTTTGTCGATATACATCAGCGGCGTCTCGAACGCGAAAGGCCGCGCCATGCCGAGGCTCACAGCCTGCGCCAGCGTTTGGATCGTGTCGTTGCGGCAATCGGGATAGCCGGAATAATCGGTCTCGCACATGCCGCCCACAAGCGTTGTCGCGCCGCGACGGTAGCCGAGTGCCGAAGCATAGACGAAGAACAACAAGTTTCGTCCCGGCACGAATGAATTGGGCAACCCGCTTGCGTCCATCTCGATCTTCATGTTGCGCGTTAGCGATGTCTCGCTGATCGCGGACAGTTCACGCAAGTCGAGCATGTGGTCAGGGCCGAGCTTCTTGGCCCATTGCGGAAAAGCGGATTTTATTTCGACCAGCACACGCGTGCGGCATTCGAGTTCGATGCGATGCGTCTGGCCATAGTCGAAGCCGACGGTCTCAATTTCGTCATAGCGCGCAAGCGCATGGGCCAGACAGACGGTTGAGTCCTGTCCTCCCGAAAAAAGCACCAATGCTTTGCCTTGCGACATTTTGGCCGGTTCCTGCGCGCGTGTGTTGCGACGTTGAACAGGACCCGCGACCTTGCGTCAAGTCCGATGACGTCGCGCGCCGAAAGTGCCTCATATTAAGGCCTTTTCAAATGAAAACCGCCCCGGAGCGGGGGGCGCTACGGGGCGGTTCCATCGAGATCCCAACCCCGGGAGGGAGAGGGTTCGATTTGTCCGGGCGAGGCGGTGAGGCCTCGCCCGGTTTTGTCTTAGAACGAGTAGCGAATGCTCGCTGAGGCGAAGTCGCGGTCATACATCGGGTTGTTGTAACCAGCGCCGAACGATGAGGTCCAGCTGATCGTTGTACGAATGCGGCTCTGATAATCTGCCGACAGGCCAAGCGAAACCTGCTTCATACCCTTAAGGTAACCGGCAGTGATCGGGCCGGGCGCGTAGCCAAGCACGTCATGACGGAACGAGATCGAAGGGCTGAGCGTGAAGGGCGTGCCGAACGCGCTGTTGTAGTCGAGCTTCGCAACGGCGACGTAACCGGCCGAGAAGCTTGTCGCATACTGCGGATCGGTTGCTGCACCGAGGGTGGCAGCAGCACCGGCGTTCTTGATTGCCGATTCAGGACCAGCGCGATCAAGCGGCCAGTCGCCGGCATCCGGCACATAGACAAAGCCCGCGTTAACAACAAAGGCACCGCCGTCGGCCGCAAGGTTGCGCGGTACGAAGTCGGTTGTGGACCACGTCGTGATGGTGCCGATCTGACCCTGATAGGCGTCAAGGTCTATGTGGCTCAGTGTGTTCTGGTTGGCACCAACAGCTGCCAGATAGCTGCTGCAACGGCCGCCGCAGAATACGGCACCGCCGCCGAGACCATCGAACTGCGAAGCATTGAGTTCGAGATCGGAAACACCGAAGGGCATATCCGGCGAGTAGGTGGCTTCACCCGAAACTGCCGTACCGGCAAATGTCGTGCTGAAGCTGGCGCCGAATGTGTTGACCGTCGGGAAATCGAAGTGATAGCTCGAGAAGTTGGCGCTATAAGCGAAAGCAGCTCGGTAGGATGCTGCCTGAACCAAGGGATTGGCCGAGCCGCAATCGAGGCCGCCAAAACCATTGATCGCCGCGCAACCACCGGCAACGCTCACGCCACTGTTGGTGAAGCCGAGGAAGGGCAGACGGCTCGAATAACGAACAAAGTAGAGACCGAAATCCGTGCCCGTGCCGACATTGTCAGCATAAAGATGGGCAGCGACACCGAACTGATTGAGATCGCTCTGGCCGAGATCGGACGTACGGTTCAGTGCAATCGGCACCTCACCGGCAAGGAGCAGGCCAAGGACGTCGCCATTGGCGACGGCGAGATCAGGATTGTCGTAGCCGGGCAGCGTCACGCCGGAAAGGGCGGGAAGCGAACCGCGACCGACAATGTCGTTGGCGGAGAAGAAGGAGCCCGCTGGATCAACTTCTGTCTGCTCGTAGCCGAACTGCCAGAAGGCTTCCAGTGTCAGCGCGTCGGTCGCTGCGAATGACGCATAGATCATCGGCATCGGTGTCAGCGCATCTTTGAGTTCCGAACCCGGCGTGCGGATTGCCGTCACGTCGATTGCCTGGAACTGATTGACGCCGCCTTGAATAAAGAGGCTTTCACCCCAATTCAGAACCTGCTTGCCGATGCGGATCGTTGTGTAGTGACCGTCGAGGTCGTAATTGGCGAACACGAAAGCGTCGAGCACATCGATCTTGTAGTTCAACTGGCCCGCACCATCGTGATTGAGATTGCGGAAACGCAGATCGTTGTTGGCATAGACTTCGTTGTAGAACGCCGTCGGGCGAACGAAGAGGCCATAGTTTTCCCAGGTCGCCTGAACGTCAACTGTGGCGCGCACGATCGCGTCGGTGAAATCCCATTGATCAAAGTTCAGGTTGCCGTTGTCCGAATTGATGCTCGTGCCGCGACCGTCTGCACCTTTGCAACCGCCGTTGACCACATTGACCTTGGCGCAGTCACGGGCACTCGTGCGCATGCTGATGCCGGCCGACAATGTCGTGTCCATTGAAACGGACACGTCACCGAATTTGTAGGCTTCCGCTTGGGCAACGCCGCCCGTCAGAAGCGTGGCCGCAAATGCGACCACAAAAAACTTAGCTTTTAGCCCCGACTTCGTCTGTTCACTCGTGACAGGCGGAGTTCCCACCGATACTCTCATTTTGTCTGTTTCTCTCGCTTGGATTCGACGGCTTACATTGCCGCCTTGCTTCTGGGGAGGAGCGAGCGGGTGACCGGAGTTCCGGTCGTCCGTCCGCAAAAGTGAGGGAAACTGCCCGTGTTTGGCCCACCGCCTGACACGAACAGTGTTATAGTTTTTAATGATAGGTACAAAATACCTAACTTTAAAAATGATATAAACAAATTACGATGTCCAGATCAAGGACTTCGATCTGCTGCTCGGGGGAGGACGCGGATTTGAATACAAAGGAATTGCTGCTCAGCGTGCTCATCGCCGGACCGGCGACGGGCTACGACATAAAAAAAATCCTTGAGCAGGAGGTTTCCAAGATCGTTGATGTGACGATCAGCAATATCTACCCGGCTTTGAACGAATTGGCCGAAGACGGATTGGTGACTTTCGAGCGTATCGAGCAAGAAAATCGACCGAATAAGAAACTTTATGAGATCACCGATGCAGGCCGCGCCGTTTGTATCGAAGCGTTGATGACACAGGATGCGCGCCAACGGTTGCGTTCTGAATTCATGTTCATGCTCAGTTTCGCGCCTTATTTACCGCGTTCGCGTGTCAGTGAATTGCTTGAACAAAGGCTGGCAGACACGGCTGCGACGGATTCCTCGCTCGACGAGTTGGAAACGGAAGGCTCGCCGGTGACAGGTCAGCTTTCGCCGGGACAAAATTTCTGTGTTGGCTTGGGCCGCGCGCTGGTCGATGCTGAACGCAGCTATATTTTGGCGCACAGGGAGGCCTTGTTGCGGCAGGCGCCGGAAGGCATTGATCTCAATCGTCTGACGCGCCCCAAACAACTGAGCAAGGTCGGCTAGGCCTTAAAAGGGGCTAAACCCCTTCCGTTTGCGGCCTGTCTCAGCTAGAAAGCCGCCAGCTTTCTAACACCCAGCGGAGACACGAGAACATGGCTGCAATTATTGACATTATCGGCCGCGAAATACTGGACAGCCGGGGCAACCCGACGGTCGAAGTGGATGTCGTGCTCGAAGACGGTGCTTTTGGTCGTGCGGCGGTGCCTTCGGGTGCCTCGACGGGCGCGCATGAAGCCGTTGAGTTGCGTGATGGCGGCGAACGCTACAAGGGTAAGGGCGTGCTCAACGCCGTCGCCGCTGTGAACGGCGAAATCTTTGAAGCCATCGGCGGCATGGATGCGGAAGAACAGATAGCCATTGACCGCGCCATGTGCGAGCTCGACGGAACGGCCAACAAATCGCGCATCGGTGCTAACTCCATTCTCGGTGTTTCGATGGCGGTGGCCAAAGCCCAGGCAGAATCGCAGGGCCAGCCATTATTCCGCTATATCGGCGGTCCCGCTGCGCGCATTTTGCCGGTGCCGATGATGAACATCGTCAATGGCGGCCAGCACGCCGACAACCCGATCGATATTCAGGAATTCATGATCATGCCCGTGGCCGCTGCCAGCATTGCGGATGCTGTGCGCATGGGTGCCGAAGTGTTCCATACACTGAAGAGTGAATTGAAAGCTGCCGGTCACAACACCAATGTCGGCGATGAAGGTGGCTTCGCGCCAAACCTCGCATCAACCGAAGACGCTATCGGCTTTGTGATGAAGGCCATCGAAAAGGCAGGCTATCGCCCGGGCGAAGACATGTACCTCGCCATCGATGCCGCCTCGACGGAGTTCTATAAGAACGGAATCTATGACCTCGCCGGTGAAGGTAAGAAACTCGACGCAGGCGCCATGGTCGATTATTGGGCGAAGCTCGTCGGCAAATACCCGATCATCTCTATCGAAGACGGCATGGCCGAAGACGATTGGGAAGGCTGGAAGGCGCTGACGGATGCTATCGGCGACAAAGTGCAACTCGTTGGCGACGATCTTTTCGTTACCAACAAGACACGTTTGGCCGACGGCATTGCCAAAGGCGTCGCCAATTCGATCCTCGTTAAAGTCAACCAGATCGGTTCGTTGACGGAAACGCTCGAAGCCGTCGAGATGGCGCATAAGTCAAGCTACACCGCCGTCATGTCGCATCGTTCCGGCGAAACGGAAGACACAACCATTGCTGATCTGGCAGTTGCCACGAATTGCGGTCAGATCAAAACCGGTTCGCTGGCGCGTTCGGATCGTCTTGCCAAATACAACCAACTCATCCGCATTGAAGAATTGCTCGGCGCGACGGCGGAATATGCCGGCCGCAGCATCCTGAAGCGCTGACAGGGTAGATCATCCGTTAACGGATGAGATGAGTTTCTTATGAATGAAAAACGCCGCGGGCACGTACCGCGGCGTTTTTTGCTGCATGGCAGCAATCATGTTGCATTGCATCAATTACGGATTGTTCATCTTGGGAGCGGGCCAAGCAGAGCGAATTAAATTGACAGAAAGTCACAATATAGATGAATGTAAATTAGATATAACAATCCTATCAAAATTTGATATAGGGGTAATAGCTAGAGTTTCCGCGCAGGAAACCTGGGACATGGGAGGTTTCAGACTATGAAGATTTCTAAATTTGCTGTCGCGATTGCTTTGATCGTACCGATGGCAGCGCAGGCTCAGGTGCCTGACGCGCAGGTCAACCGTCTCGGTGGTGATCTGACGCCGATCGGCGCCGAAAAGGCAGGCGAGGGTGATGTTCCGTCCTGGACGGGTGGTCTGCAGACTGTCCCCAGCAACGTGACATACAAGCCGGGCGATCACCTTCAGGATCCTTTCGCCAGCGATCCGATCAAATACACGGTCAACGCGGGCAACGCCGCTCAGTATGACGCCGTTTTGACCGATGGTCAGAAGGCCATGATGAAGGCCTATCCGGATTATAAGCTGAACGTCTACCAGACACGTCGTTCCTGCGCTTATCCGGATAACGTTTATGCGGCCACCAAGAACAACGCCAAAGTCGGCGTGCTCAATGGTGGTGGTTCGGGCGTTGGCGGAGCCATCATGGGCTTCCCGTTCCCGATCCCGAACAACGCCAACGAAATCATGTGGAACCACACGCTTCGTTATCGTTCGTTCAAAGTGGTGCGTCAGTTCGCTGCCGCTCCTGTGACACGTGGCGGCGATTACACGCTGACCATCGTACAGGACGAAGCCATCCTGAACTGGTCTGATCCGTCGAAGAAGTCGGCCGAAGAGCTGAACAACATCTCGCTCTATTACATCGCCAACACGATCGCGCCCGCGCGTGAAGCTGGCAACGTGGTGCTCGTGCTCGAAGCCTTGAACTCCACGCTCAATGGCGGTCGTCAGGCTTGGCAGTACAGCCCCGGAACACGTCGCGTTCGTCGTGCGCCGAACATCTCTTACGACAATCCCGGCACGAACTCAGACGGCCTGTCCACCTCGGATGCCTTCGACGGCTACAATGGTGCGCTTGATCGTTACGACTGGGCCGTCATCGACAAATCAGTGAAACTCATCCCGGCCAATGGTTACAAAGCGAACCTTGCCAAGTACAAGGAATTCGTGACACCGCTTCATCTGAACCAGGATCTGATGCGCTACGAAGCGCACCGTACGTGGAACTTCGAAGCGAAACTGAAGTCCAACACGCGTCACGTCTATGCACGCCGCGTCTATCACAACGACGAAGACGCATGGCAGATTTCGTCTGCTGAACTCTTCGACGGTCGTGGTCAGCTGTGGCGCGTGCAGGAACTCGGTCAGGTTCAGCGCTACAACGTGCCGCTCTGTGGTTCGGCTGGTGAAACGGTCTATGACATCCAGGCCGGTCGTTATTTGGCCCTTGCCATGCAGAACGAAGAACCGCCGGTGAATTACTTCGCCGATGAGCTCGATCCGAGCCGCTACACGCCCAACTCCATTCGTCAGATGGGCGTTCGCTAAAACCATTCACGGTAAGTTCCCTCCACGGATTTTACCGTAAACTGGGCTGCGCAACCGATAGGCTGCGCAGCCCTTTTTTCATTCTCGGGTGACGGTGTGGAGTTGCCTCGACGTCTGTACGGGAGCATGTATACGGATGCTTATTCGGGATATGTTGACGAGTGGAATCGAGTTGTGATTCTCTGTGTTCATGGAAAATGTTGCATTGATTCGCTCACGAGAACCGCTCCGCTTGCGCAACGCGATCATTCCGCTCGTCTGTGTGATCGTGCTTTCCTATTTCGCCTATCACGCCGTTTACGGTCGCCATGGCTTCATCGCCTGGTTGAGCCTTCAGAACACCGTCGATACGCTTGAGCAGCAACTGGCAGAGGTGCGCGGTGTCCACCGCAGGCTGGATCAGCAGGTGTCTCTGCTCCGCCCTGAGAGCCTTGATCCCGACCTCCTCGACGAACGTGCCCGCGCCACGCTCGGCCTAGCTGGACCTGACGAGATCGTGATATTTCGCGACCGCCCCACCGGACAGGCTGATCGCTAAGATGTTGGCGACGTGGGGCAATTAACCTGAGTTAGGTTAATTTGCATATTTGTTTTTTAAATCAAGCGTTTACGTTAATGTTGTAGGGTGAAATCGCGCACCCTGCTGCTCATGCGCGTGCGTTTGTCCCAATGCCGGACCAACCGGCCACAAGCGGAACCAAACATGGCGCCGAAATCATCCCCCCAAAAACCTGCAAGCAAGTCTGCGGACACGAAGGCTGCAGCGAAGCGCAAATCGGCCAAGCCCGACATCAGCGGTTCCCCATTCACTTTGGAAGAAGATAAAGAGGCTTACCGCGAAATGCTGCTTATCCGGCGTTTCGAGGAGAAGGCGGGTCAGATGTATGGCATGGGACTCATCGGAGGCTTCTGCCATCTCTACATCGGGCAGGAAGCAGTCATCGTCGGGTTGATGGGCGCGGCGATCAAAGGCGATCAGATCATCACCGGCTACCGTGATCACGGGCATATGATTGCATGCGGCATGGATCCCAAAGGCGTGATGGCCGAACTGACGGGACGCGCGGGCGGCTATTCCAAGGGCAAGGGCGGCTCGATGCACATGTTTAGTGCTGAGAAAAACTTTTACGGCGGCCACGGCATTGTCGGCGCGCAGGTGCCGCTGGGCACCGGACTCGGATTTGCGAATAAATATCGCGGCAACAACAACGTGGCGATGACCTTTTTCGGCGACGGTGCCGCCAATCAGGGGCAGGTCTACGAAAGCTTCAACATGGCCGAGCTTTGGTCGCTGCCGGTCATCTTTGTGATTGAGAATAATCAATATGCGATGGGCACCTCGGTGGCGCGTGCTTCTGCCCAGACGAACCTTTCCAAACGTGGTGTGAGCTTCAATATTCCGGGCGAGCAGGTCGATGGTATGGACGTTTGCGCCGTGCGGGCAGCCGGTGCCAAAGCGATGACATGGTGCCGCGCGGGCAAGGGACCCTACATCCTAGAAATGATGACATATCGTTATCGCGGTCACTCCATGTCCGATCCCGCTAAATATCGCGCCAAGGAAGAAGTTGCCAAGATGCGTCAGGAGCATGACCCCATCGAACAGGTGCGTGTGCGCCTGCTCGACGCCGGTGTCAGCGAAGACGTGTTGAAAGATATCGACAAAGACATCCGCGCCATCGTTGCTGATGCTGCGGCCTTTGCGCAATCAAGCCCAGAACCTGATCCGTCGGAACTGTGGACCGATATCGTCGCACCTCTGACCGGAACGGGAGCCTGATCATCATGCCGACAAATATTCTGATGCCCGCGCTTTCGCCGACGATGGAAGAAGGCACGCTGACAAAATGGTACGTCAAGGAGGGCGACGACGTGCGCTCCGGTGACGTGATTGCCGAGATTGAAACCGACAAGGCGACGATGGAAGTCGAAGCCGTAGACGAAGGCAAAATCGTTAAGCTGATGGTCGCTGAAGGCACCGAGAACGTGAAGGTGAACGAGATCATTGCGGTGATTGCCGGTGAAGGGGAAGATGCCAATGCGCCGGCACCGAAGGCCGTCACGCCAGCGCCGGAAGTGAAAACATCTGAGCCGGATGCCACGCGCGCGCCTGCACCCGTTGCCTTCAGTGTCGCCGCCGATCCGGAAATTCCGGCGGGCACAACATTCAAAAGCCAGACCGTGCGCGAAGCCTTGCGCGATGCGATGGCCGAGGAAATGCGTCGTGACGAAGCGGTCTTCGTCATGGGCGAAGAGGTTGGCGAATATCAAGGCGCCTATAAAGTGACGCAAGGGTTGCTCGACGAATTCGGACCGCGTCGCATTGTCGATACGCCGATCACCGAGCATGGCTTTGCAGGGCTTGGTGTAGGTGCCGCTTTTGCCGGACTTCGTCCGATCATCGAATTCATGACGTTCAATTTCGCCATGCAGGCGATTGACCATCTCATCAATTCGGCAGCGAAAACGCGCTATATGTCCGGTGGACAAATGGCGTCGCCCATCGTGTTTCGTGGCCCCAACGGGCCGGCCTCGCGCGTCGGCGCGCAGCACAGTCAGGACTATGCCTCTTGGTATGCGCATATCCCTGGTCTCATCGTCATCGCGCCTTATTCAGCTGCCGACGCCAAGGGTCTGCTCAAAGCGGCGATCCGCGACCCGAACCCCGTGATCTTTCTCGAAAACGAAATGCTCTACGGCAAGACCTTCGATGTGCCGGAGCTTGATGATCACTTGGTGCCCATCGGCAAAGCGCATGTGTTGAAAGAGGGCCGCGATGTGACGCTCGTTTCTCACAGTCACGGATTGACCTATTGCCTCGATGCAGCGGCGCAGCTCGCGGAGGAAGGGATCGACGCCGAAATCATCGACTTGCGCACCTTACGTCCGCTGGACATCGACACGATTGTTGCCTCGGTCAAAAAAACCAACCGTCTGGTGACCGTCGAGGAGACGTGGCCTGTTTGTGGTATCGGGGCGGAAATCGCCGCCGCTGTTCAGGCAAAAGCATTCGATTATCTCGACGCACCGATCCTGCGCGTGACGCAGAAAGACGTACCCATGCCTTACGCCGCTAATCTCGAAAAACTCGCGCTGCCGAGCGCCGCAGATGTGGTGGAGGCGGTGAAAGCCGTCTGCTACCGCTAAGGGAGGGTGGAACAATGCCAACAAACATTCTGATGCCCGCGCTCTCGCCGACGATGGAAGAAGGCACGCTGACCAAATGGATGGTCAAGGAGGGCGACGAAGTGCGCTCCGGTGATGTCATAGCCGAGATCGAAACCGACAAAGCGACGATGGAAGTCGAGGCTGTGGAAGAAGGTAAGATCATCAAAATTCTGGTGCCGGAAGGCAGCGAGAATGTGAAGGTCAACGCTGTCATCGCGGTCATCGCCGAAGACGGTGAAGATGTGAGCGCACCGGCGACCCCTGCACCGAAGGTTGAAGCGAAAGCTGCACCGCAACCTGATGCCAAGGCCGAAGCGGTGGCCCCTGTGTCAGCACCGACGCCGCGAACCACATCATCAGATAAGCGCTTGTTCGCGACGCCGCTCGCGCGCCGCATCGCAAGTGACAAAGGCATCGACCTCGCCGCCATTACCGGTAGTGGCCCGCGTGGGCGCATCATCAAGGCCGATGTCGAAGCGGCAAAGCCCGGCAGCAAACCTGCGTCCGTTGCTTCCGCGCCGCTCGCCTCCGGATCCGCCATCGATCCGCGCGCTTTCTATGCGCCGGACAGCTACGACGAAGTACCACTCGACAATATGCGCAAGACAATCGCGCGGCGTTTGACGCAGGCGATGCAGGAGATCCCGCATTTCTATCTCAGCATTGATTGCGAACTCGATGAATTGCTCAAGGTACGCAAAATGCTGAACGCGCAGGCAAGTGAAGGCATCAAGCTCTCGGTCAACGATTTTCTCATTCGTGCGGCGGCACTGGCGCTGGCCAAAGTGCCGGACGCCAATGTGAGCTTTGCGGGCACCGCGCTTTTGAAGCACAAGTATTCCGACATCGGCATCGCCGTCGCCATCGATGGTGGCCTCATCACGCCGATCATCCGTCAGGCGGAGAGCAAAGGGCTTGCTGAAATTTCGGCTGAAGCAAAATCGCTTGCTCAGCGCGCCCGCAACAAAAAGCTGAAGCCGTCGGAGTTTGAAGGCGGTAGCTTCTCGATCTCAAATCTCGGTATGTTTGGTATCGACAATTTTACAGCCGTCATTAATCCGCCTCAGGCGGCGATCCTCGCAGTCGGTCGTGGCGTAGAACGACCCGTTGTCAAAGCTGGGAAGCTCGAAGTTGCCACCATGATGACCGTCACCATGTCGTGCGATCATCGTGCAATAGACGGTGCTCTGGGCGCGTTCTTCCTGCAGGCGTTCAAGGCTTACGTCGAGTATCCGCCTTCAATGTTGTTGTGAGGAATTAAGTCATGGCTGAAACCTCATATGATCTCATCATCGTCGGCTCCGGCCCCGGCGGCTATGTCGCTGCCATCCGCGCCTCGCAACTTGGCATGAAGACGGCCATTGTGGAGCGCGATGAATTAGGCGGCATCTGCCTCAACTGGGGTTGCATCCCGACCAAGGCATTGCTGCGTTCGGCTGAAATTTATCACACGCTGCATCGGCTCGAAGAGTTCGGCCTTGCCGCCGACAACATCCGCTTTGACGCCACCGCCATCGTCAAGCGCAGCCGCGCTGTCGCCGGTCAGCTTTCAACCGGCGTCAAATTTTTGATGAAGAAGAACAAGGTCGATGTCATCGAGGGTGCCGCGATGCTCAAAGGCGCGGGCCGCGTTTCCGTTGAAAGCAAGTCCGGCACAACCGAGTACGCCGCCAAGAATATTATTCTCGCCACCGGCGCTCGCGCTCGCACGTTGCCGGGCATCGAACCCGACGGCAAACTCGTCTGGACCTATCGCGAAGCTATGGTGCCCGCGGCCATGCCGAAATCTCTTCTGGTTGTAGGCTCTGGCGCCATCGGTATCGAATTTGCGAGTTTCTATCGTGCATTCGGTGTTGATGTGACGGTCGTCGAAGTCATGGATCGTATCTTGCCGGTTGAAGACACTGAAATTTCAGAGTTCGCCGCAAAGGCATTCAAGAAGCTCGGCATGAAATTGCTGACCTCTGCCAAGGTCGAGAAACTCGACAAGGGCAAAGACAATGTGACAGCGACAATCACGCTGCAGGACGGCAAATCCGAAAAGCTCACTGTGGACCGCGTCATTTCGGCCGTTGGCATTACGGGGAATGTTGAAAACCTCGGTTTGGAAGCGGCGGGCATCAAGGTCGAGCGCGGCCATGTGGTGGTCAATGAGTGGTTGGAAACCGGCATCAAAGGCGTCTATGCCATCGGCGATTTGGTCGGCGCGCCGTGGCTCGCACATAAGGCAAGCCACGAGGGCGTGCTGGCCGTCGAGCGGATGGCAGGCGTGAAGGGCTTACATCCTTTGGATGTAACGCGGGTGCCAGGCTGTACTTATTCGTTGCCGCAGATCGCAAGCGTAGGTCTCACGGAAGCAAAGGCGCGCGAGGCGGGCTATGAAATTAAGGTCGGCCGCTTCCCCTTTATCGGCAATGGCAAGGCGATCGCTCTGGGCGAACCGGAAGGTATGGTCAAGACGGTGTTTGATGCCAAGACGGGCGAGCTTTTAGGTGCCCATATGATAGGTTCTGAGGTGACAGAACTCATCCAAGGATATACGGTCGCGCGTTCTTTGGAGTCGACCGAAGCCGAACTGATGCACACCATTTTCCCGCACCCGACCTTGTCCGAGACGATGCATGAATCGGTTTTGGCGGCCTATGGTCGTGCGCTTCACATTTAGAAATTAGCGATCAATGCTTGAACTGATCTCCCTGCTGGCCAGCCCGGAAAATTTGGCCAGCCTTATCACGCTTACAGTCCTCGAGATCGTTCTCGGCGTCGATAACATCATATTCCTTGCCATTCTGGCGGCGCGCCTGCCCAAGGATAAGCAAAAGCTCGGACGCCGGCTGGGTCTTCTGGCGGCATTGGTCACGCGCCTTGCCTTACTCTTTTCAGTGGCGTGGATTATCTCGCTGAGCGAGCCGATTATCACGATCGCGGGTCTCGGTATTTCATGGCGCGACATCATGCTTCTTATTGGCGGCTTGTTCCTTATTGCCAAATCGACGCTTGAGATTCACAACGAAGTCGAGGGCAACGGACACGGCGAAGACACCGGCATTGCCAAGGCGTCTCTCTGGATGGTCGTTACGCAGATTGCGATTATTGACATTGTATTCTCGCTCGACACAGTGATGACGGCTGTCGGCATGTCGGATCACTTCGAGATTATGGCATTTGCGGTGCTGGCCGCCGTGGTCGTCATGATCTTCGCCGCAGAGCCTATAGCGGCCTTCGTAGAAAAGCATCCGACCGTGAAGATGCTCGCTTTGAGCTTTCTCATTCTCATCGGCGTTTCGCTCGTCGCCGACGCAATGCATTTCCACATTCCGAAAGCCTACCTCTACTTTGCCGTGGCCTTCTCAATTGGCGTGGAATCGCTCAATCTTTGGGCAAAGAGCCGCGTCAGAAAGCAGTAACAGGTATTTGTAAGCATTAATTAACTTCACCGTCTCAAGATCAGGGTAGGTGGAGGAGTTATGCTGACTGAGCTTGGGCCACACGAAGGTGTGAGCGAAATCAATTACGATGTGACGGAAGTTGATCTGCCGTCACATCCGAAGAACCAGTTTCTGCTGTCCTATTGGCGCGGCAAGCAACGTGCGGACGGGTTCGTCTATCGTAGCGACATTGCGCCCGCCGAATTGAAGATGGTTCTTGGCGGCATGTTCATTGTAGAGGCCACGGACGACGGACATGATTTGCTCTACCGCCTCGTCGGCTCGCAGAACGAACAGCGACTTGGTATGCGCTATATGGGCAAGCGGTTCACCGAATGCTTCTCCGCTGAGATGGCAGAACACCAGATTGCATTCCACAAGCGCGTATTTGAAAGCGGCACGCCCGCCTTTTTACGGGGCCACCTACTTGGCATCGATCTCGAATATGTCGAATTCGAAACCTCTTACCTGCCAATGCGCCGTGAAGACGGCGTATTTCAGATGCTCGGTGGCATGTACGATCTGGCTGAAAAAGCCTGATTTTAAGCTGAAACCATTGGCCGCAGAGGCGGGATCTGGCCATTGATTGCTTGAATCGCATGGACGGTTTATCCATTTGATATAGAGCAGCAAAGGCGCGGGCGGACAGACGCATGGCGACAATCATCAACACTCTGAGCGATAGCGCGGCAAGACCGCGTCATCCCGAAAAGGCTAAGCGGCCTGATACGCCTGTTTTGCGCAAGCCGGACTGGATCCGCGTCAAAGCGCCGGGATCACCTGTCTACACCGAGACCAAGAAGATCGTCCGCGACAATAATCTCGTGACCGTGTGCGAAGAGGCCGGCTGTCCGAACATTGGCGAGTGCTGGTCCAAGAAACACGCGACCATGATGATCATGGGCGACACCTGCACGCGCGCCTGCTCGTTCTGCAACGTCAAGACAGGGATGCCGTCGGCGCTCGATCCGCAAGAACCAGAAAACGTCGGCCGCGCCATCGCGAAACTCGGCCTCCGCCACGTGGTCATCACATCGGTAGATCGGGACGATCTCGCTGATGGGGGCGCGCAGCATTTTGTCGAGGTTATCAAATCCATCCGGCGGCAGTCGCCCGGCACCACCATCGAGATTTTGACACCAGACTTCTTGCGCAAGGATGGCGCGCTAGAACTCGTCGTTGCCGCGCGTCCCGATGTGTTCAATCACAATCTCGAAACTGTGCCACGCCTCTATCTCAACATTCGTCCCGGTGCGCGCTATTTCCATTCGCTGCGCCTTCTTCAGCGCGTGAAGGAAATTGATCCAACCATATTTACCAAATCGGGCATCATGGTTGGTCTTGGCGAAACGCGCGAGGAGGTGCAGCAGGTGATGGACGATATGCGCTCGGCTCATATCGACTTCCTGACCGTCGGCCAATATCTGCAACCGACGCGTAAGCACGCAGCTGTCGATCGCTTCGTCACACCGGACGAGTTCAAATCCTATGAGACCATCGCGCGGACCAAGGGGTTCTTGCTCGTTTCCTCAAGCCCCCTCACGCGTTCTTCCTATCACGCCGACGAAGACTTCGCGCGGTTGAGTGCAGCGCGCAACGCGCTGGTGGCGCGCCGCTGACCATGACGGCCACACAGCAAACCCGCGACGTGCCCTTCGCGCCCGAAGATATGTTCGCGCTCGTGTCCGGCATCGAACAATACCCAGACTTTTTGCCGTGGTGTGTCGGTGCACGTATTCGCAAGCGCGAGGCGGAGGGACACAACGAAGTCGTGACCGCCGACCTAATCGTGTCTTACAAAATGTTCCGGGAACAATTCACGAGCCGTGTCACGCTCGACAAACCGGAGCGGAAGATTGACGTTCACTACGTGCAGGGTCCGTTCAAATATTTGAACAATAAGTGGCATTTTGAAAAGCTGCCGAACGGCTATTGCCGAATTCATTTCTACATTGATTTCGAATTTCGCAGCATCATGTTGCAAAAGCTGATGACAGGTGTCTTTGCAAAAGCCTTCTCGCGTATGATGCAGGCCTTTATTGACGAGGCTGAAATGCGTTTTACTAAGGTTGTGCCGTCAACTCCAGCCGCGAAATTTGAACCAGATCAGCGGGATGATGGCACTAAGGGCGATCAGGCCTAGGCCCCAGGGGTAGCCCCACGCCCAGTCAAGTTCGGGCATATATTTAAAGTTCATACCATAGAGGCTGGCGACCAATGTCGGCGGGATGCCCGCCACGGATACAATCGTCAGGATACGGAATGTGTTGTTCTGCTCGATGCTGATAAGACCAAGCGTCGCGTCGAGCAACAGCTGAACCTTGTTGTTGAGGTGGGTGACGTAGTCGTTGAGCGATACCGCGTCGTCGCGCAGCGTTTTGATGACGGGCTTAACTTCGGCAGGTGTCCAGTCTTCGGCAAGGCCGGACATATAGGCAATCATGCGATTGACGCCGAGAAGGCTATCGCGAATGGTCGAAGCAAGATCGCCCGCGCGTCCGATGCGGCGAAGGATGCTGCGCATTTCAGCGCTGTTCTTGATGGCGCGTTGCGCCTTCGGAGAAATGTGATCGCTGCGAAATGTGCGGTGTGAGATCGTCGCGAGATCGTCACCGACACGCTCCAGCACGTCAGCCATGCGGTCGAGGATCGCATCAGTTAGGCCGACGAATACACCGGGACTTGAATGATGGAATGTACCCAACCTTGTCATCCGTTCCGCGAAGGTCGCGAAGGCGGCAAGCTCTGCAAAGCGAACGGTGATGAGCAGGTTTTTCGTCAACACAAAGCCAACGGGCGAGACTTCGGGCGCGGAGGTTGTCGATTTTGAAACCAGTGGAGCGCTCATATAAATCGCACCATCATCTGTATGAAGACGGCTTGACGTTTCAATTTCACTCAAGGAATCCGCAGTCGGCAAAGCAAGGGACGTTAGCGCTTCGACATGCCTCACTTCATCCGGTGTCGGTGATAGAAGGTCAATCCAGATCACATCTTCGGGCACCGATGTCGCGGAAAAATCCGTAATCAGTTCGGCATTTATCTGCGTGCAGTCGTGAAAGAAAAGCATCTACCAATGTCCGACATTGGGCATGGACGCCCAAGGTTCTTGCGCGGCGAGCGGTGCGCCTTTTTGCAGGAGTTCGATCGAGACATTGTCGGGCGAACGCACGAAGGCCATGCGGCCGTCGCGGGGCGGGCGGTTGATGGTGATGCCACCCTTTAAGAGCTTGTCGCAAAAGGCATATATGTCATCGACTTCATATGCCAGATGACCAAAATTGCGGCCTTCGCCGAGCTCTTCGGGATCCCAGTTGTGGGTGAGTTCGACTTGCGCTTCGTGCTGGCCAGGAGGGGCCAAAAAGACGAGGGTGAAACGACCCGCTTCGACATCAAAACGGCCCAATTGCTCAAGTCCGAGCTTGTCGCAATAGAAGTCGAGTGCCTTGTCGAGGTCGCCGACGCGGATCATGGTGTGTAGATATTTCATGGAGCCTCCGGAAATTTGGGGCATGATCAACTATCGAGCCCACCTCGTAAAGCGAGCTTTTTCCTGTCAGAATTCGAGCCATTCCATGTCGAGCCTTTTCGAGCAAGCCATCGAGCAGTCCAGCAGAATAGTTATGTTCACCGGCGCGGGGATAAGCACGGAATCGGGGATACCTGACTTCCGCTCACCCGGGGGTATCTGGACCAAAATGTCTCCGATCAATTTTGATGTCTTTTTACAATCCCCGGAAATGCGCCGCGAGGCCTGGCGACGTAAATTCGAGATCGACAAGACGCTGATCGGCGCTGACCCCAACAAGGGTCACATGGCCATCGCCAAACTTGTTGATATCGGTAAGGTGACCCACGTCATCACCCAGAACATCGACAACCTGCATCAGAACTCCGGCGTGCCTCCTTCCAAAATCATCGAGCTGCACGGCAATGGCACCTATGCCAAATGCCTCGACTGCGGCACGCGCCACGAGCTGGACGAGGTGAAGGCGCTTTACGATGCGAGCGACGACGCGCCTGCCTGCAGCCAATGCAAGGGTATCGTCAAATCAGCGACCGTCTCGTTCGGCCAATCGATGCCCGAAGAAGAAATGCGCCGCGCGGAAGAGGCGACACTCGCCTGCGATCTCTTCGTCGCCATCGGCTCGTCGTTGCAAGTCTATCCGGCAGCGGGTTTTCCGATCCTCGCCAAACGCAACGGGGCAAAACTCGCGATCCTCAATCGCGAACCGACAGACCTCGACCAAATCGCCGACATTGTCATCAATGCTGAAATCGGTGCGACGCTCGCACCGCTCGTGCGCCTGAACTAAAAAGAGACAAGAAGAGAAGAAACGTAGAAGAGTCCAAAGGGAGACATAATGCCTGCGACGAAATCCAATCCCTGGTGGCAGGGCGCGACGGTCTATCAGATTTACCCGCGCAGCTTCCGCGACAGCAACGGCGATGGTGTCGGCGACCTGAAGGGCATTGAGCAGAAACTCGATTATGTTGCAGCGCTTGGCGTCGATGCGATCTGGTTGTCGCCGTTCTACCCGTCACCCAATCGCGACTTCGGCTATGACGTGTCGGACTATTGCGACGTCGCGCCGGAAATGGGCACGATGGCCGACTTCGACCACATGCTGAAGCAAGCCCATGAGCGCGGGCTAAAAGTGATCGTCGATCAGGTGCTCAGTCATTCATCCGATCAGCACAAATGGTTTCAGGAAAGCCTGCGCTCGCGCGACAATGACAAAGCCGACTGGTATGTCTGGGCTGATGCGCGTGAAGACGGCACGCCGCCCAACAATTGGCTCGCGGCTTTCGGCGGCGCGGCATGGTCGTGGCATCCGCTGCGGCGTCAGTATTACTTCCACAAGTTTCTCAAAAGCCAGCCGAAGCTCAACTTCCACAATCCCGATGTGGTGGACGCCTGCATGGACGTGCTGCGCTTCTGGCTTGATCGCGGCGTGGACGGGTTTCGCCTCGATGTGGCGAACTCCTACGTGCATGACCCGAAACTCACCGACAATCCGCCGCTGCCGATGAGCGAGCGCACGGGTGCGGACTGGGCGCACGCGCCACGACTGCAGCGGCACATCAAAGATGCGAACACGCCGGAGAACGCCTGGTCGATGACGCGCGTGCGCGAAGTGATGGACGAATATGACGACCGGCTGGCCTTCGGTGAGTTTTCCGAAGAGCCGTCAATGTTCGGCGTTTATGCGGGCGGGCCGACGAAACTGCATACGGGCTACACGTTTGATTTTCTCGAAGACCGTTCGTTCAAGCCGAAAGTCTTCCGCAAATATTACGAGGAACTGCTCGCGCCGCTCGACGACCTCTGGCCCTGCGTGACCTTTTCCAATCACGACATTGTGCGGCCCGTGACGCGTTGGGGCGGCGGGCAGGGCGATGATGCGCTGGCGAAACTTGCGCTGACATTGCTGCTGACGCTGAAAGGCACGGCGCTGATGTATCAGGGCGAGGAATTGGGACTGCCGGACGTGGACCTTGAGCGCAAATGGATCAAGGATCCCGTGGGCGACTTATACTTCCCATTCGGCAAGGGGCGTGACGGCTGTCGCACGCCGATGCCGTGGAAACCCGATGCGCATGAAGCGGGCTTCACCAGCGGCGATGCGTGGTTGCCGATACCGGAGTATCACCGCAGCCGCACGGCGGACGCGCAGGAACATGACGGTGCATCAGTGTTGGTACATGCCAAACACATCATCGCGACGCGCAAGCGGCATCCGGCACTGTTGCTGGGTGAGATTACGTTTGCGAAAGAGGATGACGACAAGGTGCTGGCCTTTACCCGCGAAGGCGGTGGAGAGACGTTGCTCTGTTTGTTCAATCTGAGCCGTGAGGCGGCGACGCACGCGGTGCCGGCGGCGGCCCATGCGACGGAAGTGATGTGTGGTGATGTTGTGCGCGAGGGCGGCGCGGTGACGCTAGGCGCGCGGAGCGCGGCGGTGTTTTCGGTTTGAGGGGTGGGGCGCGGAATTTGGGGCGCCCCCCCACCCAAAAAATCTAAGAAGATTTTTTGACCTCCCCACGAGGGGGAGGTGGTTTTTTTTGATTTCTTTCCCCCTCCTTATTTTTTGCGCCTATGCGCAAGTGTGGGGAGGTCGAAACGCTTCTGGCGTTTCGGGTGGGGGGGGCACCGGTGCCAACGTTGAAAATTCTACCCATCGTCCCCATATCCACAGATAACCGAGGGGAATAAGCCATGGCTGAAGCGACAGATTTTGAATTGAGCCGCGCCTATGCCGCCGGTTGGAACGCCGCGAAGAAAAATTTCATGGATGATCCCAAGGCGGCGAAAAACCCTTTTCCCGATGGCGATAAGCATGAGCGCTGGAAGGTTGGATATTCCGAAGCGATGGCGAGCGACGGCGGTTGAAGGGCTTCGCACAGGGCTTTAGACAAAGAAAAACCCGACTGGATTGCTCCAGCCGGGTTTAAACTTTTTAGGCGAAATCAGCCCAAATCTTCGATTCAGAGAACCTGAAGATTGGCAGCCGATGTCTTGCCTTTTTCTGTGACCAGCTCGTACGAAAGCTTCTGGCCTTCGTTGAGGTTCGACAGACCTGCACGTTCAACGGCAGAGATGTGGACGAAAACGTCCGCGCCGCCATTGTCCGGCTGGATGAAGCCGAAGCCCTTTTGGCTGTTGAACCATTTAACCGCGCCATTATTGGCCATAGTGGTATTCCTTAGATAGTTATGATCACACTGCCACATAGCAGCATAGAGTCAGACTTCAATTAGAGCAGGGGATGGCCCGGCGCTCGATCTTGCGACCTGGTGAGCGGAGAGAGCATGCCGAACCGAAAAGAATTGACGTGGCCATAAGAGGGCTAACGGCGACAAATAGCAAGCGTTAATGAAGAACAGCCTTGGAACATTGCTAAAGGAGTCATTTCACAAAGAAAAACCCGACGCGGATTGCTCCGGCCGGGTTTAACTTTAGCAGGCTAACTCAGCCCAATTCCGGTTCAGAGAACCTGGAGATTGGCGGCCGATGTTTTGCCTTTTTCTGTCACCAACTCATACTCCAGCTTCTGGCCTTCGTTGAGGTTGGAAAGGCCCGCACGTTCAACGGCGGAAATGTGCACGAAAACGTCCGCGCCGCCATTGTCCGGCTGAATGAAACCGTAGCCTTTTTGGCTGTTAAACCACTTTACCGCGCCCTTGTTGGACATGGTGTCTCCTTAG
>JAUSLL010000084.1 GCA_030649335.1 Parvibaculum sp.
ATCATCGGATCGTAATAGATCGAGATTTCGCCGCCTTCAAAGACGCCTGTATCATTGCGGATCGTGAGACCCTTCGCGGTCTCTTCCTTGGGCGGCTGATAGCGCACGAGGCGGCCAGTCGATGGCAGGTTGTTGCGGTAAGGGTCTTCGGCGTAGATGCGGCTTTCAATGGCCCAGCCGTTGATCTTCACGTCTGATTGTTTGATCGAAAGCTTCTCGCCAGCGGCAACGCGGATCATCTGTTCGACAAGATCGATGCCGGTGATGAGTTCCGTCACCGGATGCTCAACCTGAAGACGCGTATTCATTTCGAGGAAATAAAAGTTACGGTCCTTGTCGACGATGAATTCGACTGTACCGGCGCTTTCATAATCAACGGCCTTGGCAAGCGCCACAGCCTGTTCGCCCATCGCTTTGCGGGTCTTCTCGTCAAGAAACGGTGACGGCGCTTCTTCGATGACCTTCTGGTTGCGACGCTGGATCGAGCACTCGCGTTCCATCGCGTAGATCACATTGCCGTGCTTGTCGCCTAGCACCTGAATTTCGATATGGCGCGGCTGCGTCACGAACTTCTCGATGAAAATACGATCATCGCCAAAGCTCGACTTGGCTTCCGACTTCGACGAAGCAAAACCTTCAGCAACTTCGGCTTCCGACCATGCGATACGCATGCCCTTACCGCCGCCACCGGCTGACGCCTTGATCATCACCGGATAGCCAATCTCGCCCGCAACGCGGACCGCATCGGCGGTGTCTTTGATGACGCTCAGATCACCCGGCACCGTATTGACCTTGGCTGCCTTGGCGAATTTCTTCGACTCAATCTTGTCGCCCATCACCTCAACGGCTTTGATGTTCGGGCCGATGAAGGCGATGCCATTGTCGGCAAGCGCCTGCGCGAACTTGGCGTTCTCCGACAGAAAGCCGTAGCCCGGATGCACAGCTTCGGCACCTGTCTCTTTGCAGGCGGCGATGATCTTGTCGATGACGAGATAGCTCTCAGATGCCGCCGCATTGCCGATGTGGACAGCTTCGTCCGCCATCTCAACATGCAGCGCATCGGCGTCAGCAGCGGAATAAACCGCGACCGTCTTGATGCCCATCTTGCGCGCTGTCTTGATAACGCGGCAGGCGATTTCGCCTCGGTTGGCGATCAGGATTTTCTTGAACATTTAGATCGCCCTCAAAGCGGAATGTTGTCGTGCTTCTTCCACGGATTCTCGACGTCCTTGTTGGCAAGGAGCGCGAGCGCGCGGGCAAGCCGCGTGCGTGTGGAATGAGGCATGATGACTTCGTCGATATAGCCGCGCTCGGCAGCCACGAACGGATTGAGGAAACGGTCCTCATAGGTCTTGGTATGCGCTGCGATCTTTTCAGCGTCGCCGATGTCGGCGCGATGAATGATCTCGACCGCACCCTTGGCACCCATGACCGCGATTTCGGCTGTCGGCCAGGCGTAGTTGAGATCGCCGCGAATGTGCTTGGATGACATCACATCATAAGCGCCGCCATAGGCCTTGCGCGTAATGACCGTGATCTTGGGCACGGTCGCTTCGGTGTAAGCGAACAACAGCTTCGCGCCGTGTTTGATCAAGCCGCCGTATTCCTGCGCGGTGCCCGGCAGGAAGCCCGGCACGTCCACGAAGGTGATGATCGGAATGTTGAAGCAATCGCAGAAGCGCACGAAGCGCGCGGCCTTACGGCTTGCATCGCTGTCGAGCACACCGGCCAGCACCATCGGCTGGTTCGCCACGACGCCAACCGTCTTGCCTTCGATACGGGCAAAACCGATGACGATATTCTTGGCGAAGCTTTCCTGAATTTCAAAAAAGTCGCCCTCGTCCACCGTCTTGTAGATCAGTTCCTTCATGTCATAAGGCATGTTGGGATTGGCGGGGATCAACGTGTCGAGTGATTTCTCAAAGCGGTTGGCATCATCAAAGAACGGACGCTCCGGCACATCTTCTTTATTCGATGCGGGCAGGAAGTCGATCAGGCGGCGGATCTGCGACAGCGTGATGACGTCATTGTCCCATGCACCGTCAGCCACCGACGATTTCGTTGTGTGGATGGATGCGCCGCCCAGTTCTTCCGACGTGACGGTTTCATTCGTCACCGTCTTCACAACGTCAGGGCCGGTCACGAACATGTAGGACGTGTCGCGCACCATGAAGATGAAATCGGTCATAGCAGGCGAGTAAACGTCGCCACCCGCGCATGGCCCCATGATAACGGAGATTTGCGGAATGACGCCCGACGCCAGCACATTGCGCGTGAAGACTTCGCCGTAGCCGCCAAGGGCATCGACGCCTTCCTGAATGCGCGCACCGCCCGCATCGAACAGGCCGATGATGGGCGCCCCGTTGCGCAGCGCCATGTCCTGAATTTTCGTCATCTTGCGGGCATGCGCCTTGGAGAGCGAGCCGCCGAAAACGGTGAAATCTTTCACGAAGAGATAGACGGGGCGTCCGTTGACCGTGCCCCAGCCCGTGACGACGCCGTCGCCCGGTATCTTCTGCTTCTCCATGCCGAATTCATGGCAATCGTGCTCGACGAACATGTCGAACTCCTCAAAGGAGCCCTCGTCCAGAAGAAGCTCGATGCGCTCGCGCGCTGTGAGCCGACCGCGCGCATGTTGCGCATCAATACGCTTCTGACCACCACCCAGCCGGGCAACCTTGCGGCGCTCTTCGAGCTGGCGAATAATTTCTTTCATTCTGCCCCCAGAAATCCCAGAAAGGCCGCCACATTTGCGACCGGGATATGCGGTTACTCAGGTCACCCTACGGTGCCATATCAGGGCTTTGAATAGCACCGAAAGTCCAAAATTGCCAATGGCTTAAGGTGGCCCCGCGGAGAGCCGAAAAATCGAGATTTACGCAGCGTCGGCTATTATTCCGACAGTAATGTCAGAAAGCGCACGGTGTCGCTGAGCTCTTCATGGCGGATTTTAAGCCGCGCCGCCTCGTCTTCATCCTCGCCGCTGAGATAGACCTGCCATGCCTCGTCCACATGGGCGGCATCGAACGCCTGCTGAACGGTAAGGCGACCGCGCAGGAGCGCGAGTCCGATGACCGTCGATCCGGTCAGCGTCACAGCATTGTGAAGCCCCGCAAGTTCGAAATCCGACGCCTGCTCAATCGCGGCCCGCAAAGCCATCAGCGCCGCATCATCCTGCGCCACATGGACGAGACCCGGTGTGACACGCAGCGATGCCCCCAGCACCTCTTCCGCCCAGACGATGAGCGGTGCCCAATGGGCGGCCTGACGCTGTGCAAGACCGATGGGGTGATCTGCCATGTAGCAGATGAGGTCAGTGCCGGAAAAAGCCGCGAGCTCATCAACCACCGCATCGCGGCGCGGCGTTATGCGATCGATGACGGTGTTGGCAAGTTTGGTGAGCCACATGGTGCGCGGGTCGATGCGCGCACCCTGCCGGTTCCATTCCTCGGCCATCGCTTCGGCAAGCTTCAGCGTCGGCACAACAAGCGGCGACTTGGCCGGTGTCTTCACCGCCTTACCGTCGAGCAACACGGCAAAACCATCACCCTGCGCGGCGGCCGTGGCGAGCTTATAAAATTTCTTCGGCAAATTACGAAACGGATTTTGCCCCGGATGCTCGACCTGCTCGTCCAGCGCCTTGTTGCGCCCGAGACCCATGTTGAACACAGAAGAATTCTCGTCGTTCTGATCGCTCATGTCTGAAATTCCGACGCCGGCCACAACGCGTCAAGCGCGGGCGCGAGTTCATTAAAATGGGTGAGCACACGCGGCGCACCGGTCCGTGTCAATTCATCTGTATGATGATAGCCCCAGTTAACACCGATGGGGTGCGCCCGTGCGGCCACCGCCATCTCGATATCGTAGGTCGTGTCTCCAACGAGCACTGTATTGGCCGCGTCCACTCCGGCCTCGCGCATGGCCTGCTGGAGCATCTGCGGATGCGGCTTTGAAGGCGCGTCGTCGGCAGTTTGCAGCGTCACAAAATGATGCGCGAGATTGTGCATTTCAAGCATATGCCGCAAACCCTTTTGCGACTTGCCTGTCGCGATGCCCAGCAAAGTGTCGGGACGCGCGGCAACAGCCTCAATCGCCTCGCGCGTGCCTTCAAACAACGGCTCGGCAAGCTCCGGCTTATCGCGCAGATGATAGAAGGCCTCCTTGTAGCCTTCGGTAATCGCACGGCGCTTGACGGCTTCCTCGTGCGGAATGAGCGCATAAAGCGCTTCGTCGAGCGACAGTCCGACGATGGACAGCACCTGCGCACGCGGCAGTACTGCGAGACCATGCGCCTCAAAGGAGTGCGCCATGGCAGCGACGATCATGTGCTGGCTGTCGATGAGTGTGCCGTCACAATCAAAGACGACGAGGCGGAGAGGATTGGTCATCACAACTCCAGTCCGTCAAACGCACCCTTCGCATCGCGCTCATCTAGCCCCAGCAGCTTCCAGCTTGTCGCCATATGCGGCGGCAGCGGTGCCTCGACGTAGAGGCGTTTGCCGCCACCATCGGGATGCGCAATGGATAGCGAACGGGCATGCAGATGAAGCTGGCGCGGGATTTCGCCGCCAGGGTGGCTATCGAAAGAGCCGTATTTGCCGTCGCCGACAATCGGGCAATCAATGGCCGCCGCATGGGCGCGGATCTGATGTGTGCGGCCTGTCATCGGCATGAAGGCAACCCACGAAAATTTGGTCGAGATAGATGTGACGGTGGAATAATGCGTGACGGCACTTTTCGCGTCTTCGTCTTTCTCATAGGCAGGTGTCACGCGTTCGGCGCGCGGCCCTTCTTTTTTGACGAGCGCCAGATTGATCGTGCCCTGCATGGGCGTAGGCGTGGTGACGCAAAGCGCCCAGTAAATCTTCTTGGCGTCCTTGTGCTGGAACGAACGCGCCAGCGCCGCTGCCGCCCGCGTGGAACGCGCCAGCACGATGACACCGCTCGTGTCACGGTCGAGACGATGGACGAGCTTGGGGCGTTCTTCAGCGTCAAACTGCAGCTCATCCAGCATACCGTCCAGATGACGATGCGTTGACGTGCCACCCTGCACGGCAAGGCCAGAAGGCTTGTTCAGCACAATGACGGATTTGTCCTTGTAAATGACGCAAGCACGAATCATATCCCCGTCCGCTTCACTCACCGGTTTCACCATCTTGGGCGCCGGTGTCATGTTGTCGCCGAGCGGCGGCACGCGCAGGCTCTGGCCCGCCTCAAGCCGTGTGTTGGCTTTGGCGCGCGCGCCATCGACACGCACCTGCCCCGTGCGCAGCATTTTCTCCAGCCGCCCGTGAGTGAGCATGGGGAAGTGACGCTTGAACCAGCGGTCGAGACGGATACCGTCTTCGTCCGGCGTGATCTGATGAGTGGCAACGGCGTTCATGCAAGAACGGTCCTGACAACGTAAAGGCCCAAAAAGAGAGCGGCGATGGAACCGACCACAGATGCCACGATGTAAAGACCCGCGAGCGCAAAATCATTGCGTTCGATCATTACACCGGCATCAAGAGAGAAGGCTGAGAAGGTCGTAAAGCCGCCGAGCACGCCTGTCATCAGAAAGCTGCGCATCTCGGCAGAGACATTAAAGCGCAGGGCAAGACCTTCGGCCAAAAGCCCCATGATGAAGCAGCCGATGATGTTGACGCCGAGCGTGCCCCAGGGAAAACCGATGCCCAATAGCCGCATCGCCTGCAGCCCGAACAAATATCGCCCCGACGCACCCACAGCGCCGCCGAGGGCGACCGCAAACAACGTGTTCATCCATTCTTCTCCGCGCGGAGTTTTTGCCAATAGGCGAGACGCTTGACGATCTCGCGTTCAAAACCGCGCTCCTGCGGCTGATAAAATGCTGCGCGTTCCATCTCATCGGGAAAATAGTTCTGGCCCGAGAACCCGTCCGCTGTATCAGGGTCATAGACATAGCCTTTGCCGTAGCCCAGATCCTTCATCAGCCGCGTCGGCGCATTGAGAATATGCGCGGGCGGCGAGACAGAACCTGTTTCCTTGGCGGCCTGACGCGCCGCATTGAAGGCCATATAGGCAGCGTTCGACTTGGGCGCGGTGGCGAGATAGATCACACATTGAGCGAGCGCGAGGTCGCCCTCGGGGCTCCCTAAAAAATCTACCACGTCTTTCGCGGCCAATGCCTGCGTGACCGCTTGCGGATCAGCAAGGCCGATATCCTCATTCGCCATACGCACCATGCGCCGCGCGATATAGAGCGGGTCTTCTCCGCCTTCGAGCATGCGCGCGAGCCAATAAAGCGCAGCATCGCAATCGGACCCACGCACGGATTTGTGAAGAGCGCTGACGAGATTGTAATGCCCTTCCCGCCCCTTGTCGTAGAGCGGCGCACGGCGCTGAATGGCGGTGATGAGGCCGGCTGTGTCGAGCGGCTCCTCAAGACCGAGCGCATAAACTTCTTCGGCCAGATTGAGCGCGTAGCGCCCGTCGCCGTCTGCCATCGCGCGCAGTGTGGCACGCGCATCATTATCGAGCGGCAGCTTGCGGCTTTTATGTTCTTCAGCACGCGTGAGCAAAAGTTCGAGCGCCGCATCATCGAGACGATTGAGCACCATGACCTGCGCACGCGACAGCAAGGCAGCGTTCAACTCGAAAGACGGGTTCTCGGTCGTCGCACCGACAAGCGTGATGGTGCCGTCTTCCATGACCGGCAGGAAACTATCCTGCTGGGCGCGGTTGAAGCGGTGGATCTCGTCCACAAACAGCAACGTGCCCTTGCCCGTCGCACGACGACCACGGGCGATCTCGAAGATTTTCTTGAGATCTGCAACGCCGGAGAAGATCGCCGACATGGGCTGAAACTCGAGCCCCACCTTGTCAGCGAGCAGACGCGCTATGGTCGTCTTGCCGGTGCCGGGCGGACCCCAGAGGATGATCGACGAGAGATGACCTTGCGCCAGCATCCGGCCGAGCGGGCCTTTGGGGCCGATCAGATGATCCTGCCCCACGACCTCCTCAAGCGTCTGCGGACGCAAGCGATCCGCAAGCGGGCGCGGCGCTCCGACATCCATCCCTGCGGCTTCAAAAAGACTGCTCATGGGGAGGGTTTAGCATGATTTTGGAGATAGTTGGGAACGCACTTCCACGCCCAAAAGCGCCGTCATGGCCGGACTTGACCCGCGCATGATGGCAAAAATTGAGGAAACCCCTACCCGCCCACACTTGCCTTCAGCACCCGATCACCGCGCTTAACCGCGAAATCCCACTGCGAGCGCGCCGACAGAGTGGCGGCTTTGAAATCTTTCACCGAGCCGATCTCGTCGGTACCGATTGAGACCACAATGTCACCGGGCTGAAACTGCATCCGGGCGGCGCTCGAGCCTTCATCGACCTTCATAATCACCACGCCCTCGCCGCCCAAAGCATCAAGCCCCATTTCGTCGGCAATGGCAGGCGAGAGATTGGCGATGGTGGCACCGGCAAAGGGGTTGCGCCCCTTGATGAATGTCTTATCCGCCGCGGGCTTTTCCGGCGGGCTTTCGAGCGCCATCTGAGCTTCCGACGTTGCTCCGTCGCGCAGGTAGCGCAGCTTCACGCTGCCGCCGAGCGCCTTGGTTGCGAAGCGATAGCGCAGCGCCTCGGGATCATTGACCTCGATACCGTCAATGGAGCGGATGACGTCGCCTGCCTTGAGGCCCGCCCGCGCGGCAGGACCGGAGGGATAGACATCGCGCACCAGCGCCCCACCCGGCCGGTCGAGACCGAGGGTCGTGGCAAGCTGCGCCTCGATGGGTTGTAATTGCGCGCCGGTCCAGGGCCGCTTGATATGGCCGCCGTTGCGAGCACTGTCTACGACGAGTTTCACCATGTTGGCGGGGATCGCAAAGCCGATCCCGACGCTGCCGCCGGACTGCGAATAGATGGCGCTGTTGATGCCGATAACCTTGCCGTCAGTCGTGACCAGCGCGCCGCCGGAATTGCCGGGGTTGATGGCGGCATCCGTCTGAATGAAGAACTGATAATCCGATACGCCGACATGCGTGCGCGCCAGCGCCGAGACGATGCCGGTCGTCACCGTCTGACCGACGCCGAAGGGGTTGCCTATGGCAAGCACAAGGTCGCCGACTTCGACCGTGTCCGAATTCTTGAATTCAAGAAAAGGCAATTTCTCGCCCTTGGTATCAATCTTCAGCACAGCAAGGTCCGTGCGCTCATCAGCGAGCACCACCTTGGCTTCAAACTCACGGCGGTCAGCAAGCGCGACGCGGAATTCATCGCCGCCTTTGATGACATGGTGATTGGTAACGATGAGGCCTTCCGCCCCGACGATGACGCCGGAACCCAATGACTGCTGCACGCGTTCGCGCGGCATGCCGAAGCTGAAACGATCACCGAAAAAACGCTGGAAGAATGGATCATTGGCAAAGGGCGACATGCGCTGCGCCTGTTGCACAACGCGGCGCGAATAGACATTGACCACAGCAGGCGCAACGCGCTTGACGACAGTGGAATAGCTGAGCGTTACCTCACCGGCCGAGCCCGGCATGGCGCGCGGGCTGTCGGCATGGACAGGCGTCACGAGCGACACGAAAGCCACAAGCAAAGCAGAGGCAGCGGCAAGCAAGGCGACACCGCCGGAAACATTCGACTGAGACATAAATTCCATCACCATCAAGCTCGTCCTCACTGAAAGGACGGGCGTAGAGCCCCTTAGCCGAATTGTCCTGTTATGGACGGGTGCATGCAAGAGTGAATTGCCGACAGGAATGTTACGGCTTGGTCATGGTTGGGGAGGGAATGCGACAAAAAACAAAAAAAGGCGGCCCGTGAGGACCGCCTTCTCATTCCGCATCTCTGCGAGAACTTATGCCGACTGCAGCATTTCTTCTTCGTCACCCTCGACGAACACCGGACCCGAATCCTGGCCCTTGGCGCTCTCGTCGCGATCAACGAATTCGATGACGGCCATCGGTGCGTTGTCGCCAAAACGGAAGCCGGCTTTCAGCACGCGGATGTAACCACCCGGACGCTCGGCGTAACGCTTGCCGAGAACGTCGAACAATTTGGCAGCCCACTTCTTGTCGGGCAGCTGCGCATAGGCCTGACGGCGCGTGTGCAGCGAGTCGATCTTGCCGAGCGTGACAAGCTTTTCGACGTAAGGGCGAAGCTCTTTGGCTTTCGGAAGCGTCGTCACAATCTGCTCATGCTTGATGAGCGCGATCGCCATGTTGGCAAACATGGCCTTGCGGTGGCTGGCTGTCCTATTGAGCTTGCGGCCGGATTTACCGTGACGCATGACCCTGTCTCCTTAATTCATTAAGCGGCGTAACTATACGCGGCGATCAATACTGGTCTTCGTAGCGTTTCGCGAGTTCTTCGATGTTCTCCGGCGGCCAGTTCGGCACTTCCATACCGAGATGGAGACCCATCTGGGCGAGAACTTCTTTGATCTCGTTCAGCGACTTGCGGCCAAAGTTCGGTGTACGGAGCATTTCCGCTTCCGTCTTCTGGATCAGGTCGCCGATATAAACGATGTTGTCGTTCTTCAGGCAGTTGGCGGAACGAACCGACAGTTCAAGCTCGTCAACCTTCTTCAGCAGAGCCGCATTGAACTCGAGTTCAGGGCGGGTCTCTTCAACATGCTTCTGCTCGGGCTCTTCGAAGTTCACGAAGATCTGGAGCTGGTCCTGCAGGATGCGCGCCGCATAAGCCACAGCATCGTCCGGCGAAATCGCGCCGTTCGTTTCGACCTGCATGGTGAGCTTGTCATAGTCGAGAATCTGACCTTCGCGGGTGTTCTCGACCTTGTAGGAAACGCGCTTCACCGGGCTGTAGAGACTGTCGATCGGGATAAGGCCGATCGGCGCATCTTCAGGACGGTTACGGTCCGAGGCGACATAGCCCTTGCCGAGCGCGACGGTGAATTCCATGCGAATGTCCGCACCCTGATCGAGCGTGCAGAGCACGAGATCGGGGTTCAGCACTTCGATATCGGAACCGACCGTGATGTCACCGGCTGTAACAGTGCCTGGACCGGTCTTGGACAGCGTCATGCGCTTGGGGCCTTCAGCGTGAAGGCGCAGCGCGAGCTGTTTGATATTAAGGATGATGTCGGTGACGTCTTCGCGCACACCGGCAATCGACGAGAATTCGTGCAGCACTCCATCGATCTGTACGGCTGTGACGGCGGCGCCCTGCAGCGACGACATCAGAACGCGACGCAGCGCATTGCCGAGCGTCAGGCCAAAGCCGCGCTCAAGCGGTTCGGCGATAACAGTCGCGAACCGGCCGGCATCATGCCCCGGATTGATTTCGAGCTTGTTCGGCTTAATCAGCTCTTCCCAGTTTTTCTGGATCAATTTAGTACCTCGTGCGGTTTTACGGTCGATAGAACCGACCGGGCGGGAGACATCCGCCACCTAATCTCTTTAACGTCCGCCCCACCATTCAATCGTGCGAGCCGACGGGACCAGCGAACCGGTCAAACCAAACAGGTAAACCTGTTAGACGCGACGACGCTTCGGCGGACGGCAGCCGTTGTGCGGGATGGGTGTCACGTCACGGATCGTTGTGACAGTGAAGCCGACAGACTGCAGAGCGCGCAGAGCGGACTCACGACCCGAACCCGGACCCGTCACTTCAACTTCGAGCGTGCGCATGCCATGTTCCATCGCCTTTTTGCCTGCATCTTCTGCAGCCATCTGAGCGGCGAAGGGCGTTGACTTGCGGCTGCCCTTGAAACCCATCGTGCCAGCGGACGACCAGGCAATCGCATTGCCCTGCGCGTCGGTGATCGTGATCATGGTGTTGTTGAACGAAGAATTCACGTGGGCGACGCCCGACGAGATATTCTTGCGTTCCTTACGCTTTACGCGGGTCTTTTCCTTGGCCATCCGTCTCAAACCTTAAATGCGCCGGACAACAGCCCGGCTTGAATTCTCAGTGAATTACTTCTTCTTACCGGCAATCGCCTTGGCCGGACCCTTACGGGTGCGCGCATTTGTATGCGTGCGCTGACCACGGACCGGCAGACCCTTACGGTGACGAAGGCCGCGATAGCAACCAAGGTCCATAAGGCGTTTGATGTTCATTGCGACTTCGCGACGCAGGTCACCTTCAACCATAAAATCACGGTCGATCGTTTCACGGATCTGAATGACTTCGCTGTCCGTCAGCTGGTTCACGCGACGTTCCGCGGGAATGCCGACTTTTCCGCAGATATCCTGCGCCTTGGTATTCCCGATACCATGAATATAGGTCAGTGCAATAACGACCCGTTTATTGGTCGGGATGTTGACACCAGCAATACGAGCCACTTCTATTCTCCTGCTTCCAGCACCTGGAACCCTGTTCCGGCGCAAGCCTCACGTCACACATGAGGGAATCGCTTAAGCAACGCTTACGTCAAAACCCAGTAGGACCACATAAAACTCGCGGAATTCCGCCAATTTTTGGCCCTGACCGGCAAATATTTTGACTGTAACGTCACGAAGGCCGGGATTATAGGTTTTAACCCAGTCCCGTCAACCGCTTAAGCCAGCTTCCCTTTTTTCGTCGTCAGTCCGAGAACCGCCTCAAGCTGGCGGGTCACGTCGTTAATATCGCTCATACCATCGACGCCCTTGAGGACGCCGCGTGATTTGTAATAGGCCGTCAGAGGCGCTGTCTGCTCATGATAGACCTTGAGGCGCTTAGCCAGCGCCTCGGCATTGTCGTCGGCGCGCGGGCCGCCCACTGTCTGAGCAGCGCGCGTCTCGATGCGGCTCAGCAAAATCTTGTCGTCCACTTCCAGCTCAACCACGGCATCGAGCTTGTCGCCCTTGCCGGCCAGCATGGCGTCGAGCGCCTCGGCCTGGGCCACGTTGCGCGGGAAACCGTCGAGAATATAGCCGTTCTTGGCGTCAGGCTGGGCGATACGGTCGGCGATGATGCCAACGACGACCGCATCCGGCACCATGTCGCCGCGCGCCATGATGGCCTCAGCCTGCTTGCCGATGTCCGTACCCGCCTTCACAGCCGCACGCAGCATGTCGCCGGTGGAAAGCTGAACGAGACCGAAAGATTCCTGAAGACGCTGCGCCTGAGTGCCTTTGCCGGCACCGGGCGGTCCGAGAAGGATCAGCTTCATCGACGCACTCCCCGCAGCTTCGACTTCTTGATAAGCCCTTCATACTGATGCGCCAGCAAATGGCTCTGGATCTGCGCGACCGTATCCATCGTGACCGACACGACGATCAGCAGCGACGTGCCGCCGAAATAGAACGGTACTTTATACTGGGCAATGAGGAACTCAGGCAGCAAGCAGACGATCACAAGATAGGCCGCACCAATCACCGTCAGTCGCGTCAGCACATAGTCGATATAGCTCGCTGTGCGTTCGCCGGGACGGATACCGGGAATGAAGCCACCGTATTTTTTCAGATTGTCAGCCGTGTCTTTCGGATTGAAGACAATGGCTGTGTAGAAAAAGGCGAAGAAAGCGATGCCCGCAGCATAGGACAGCATATAAAGCGGCTGACCGTGGCCGAGCAAAGACGTCACCGAATTCAGCCAGTCCGGCCCCTGCCCTTGCGTGAAATTGGCAACCGTGATGGGCAGCAACAACAGCGACGAGGCAAAGATAGGCGGGATAACGCCTGCGGTATTGAGCTTCAGCGGCAGATGCGAGCTGTCGCCGCCATACATCTTATTGCCGACCTGGCGCTTGGGATATTGGACGATAAGGCGGCGTTGGGCGCGCTCAACAAAGACAATCGCCATGATGACACCGACGACCATCACCGAAAGGAACAGGATGACAAAGGTCGAGATCGCGCCCTGACGGCCGAGTTCCAACGTGCCTGCGATGGCGTGAGGCAGCTGCGCGACAATACCGGCGAAGATGATAAGCGAGATACCGTTGCCGACGCCGCGCGATGTGATCTGCTCGCCGAGCCACATCAGGAACATTGTACCGCCGACCAGCGTGATAACCGTGGTGGCACGGAAGAACATGCCCGCGTCAATCACAACGCCTTGCGCGCCTTCCAGACCCACGGCAATGCCATAGCCCTGAAGCGCCGCCAGAAGCACGGTGCCGTAACGGGTATATTGATTGATGGTCTTGCGACCCTGCTCGCCTTCCTTCTTCAGCGCCTCAAGATGGGGGCTGACGGAGGTCATGAGCTGAATGATGATCGAGGCGGAGATATACGGCATGATCGCGAGCGCGAAAATGGCCATGCGGCCGACCGCGCCACCGGCGAACATGTCGAACACGCCGAGAATACCCGACTGCTGCTGCTTGAAGACCTGCGCAAGAGCGGCAGGGTCAATGCCCGGCAACGGGATATAGGTGCCCAAGCGATAGACGATCAGCGCGCCAAGCGTAAACCAAATGCGCTTCTTCAGTTCATCGGCCTTCGCGAAGGCAGAGAAATTCAGATTTGCTGCAAGTTGCTCTGCCGCCGATGCCATTTATTCTCTACCCCGTGCGCCGCATAAAGAGTGGCGGAGCACTTGCCCCGCCAACTTCCTGTTCCGGTATTACTCTGCTACCGGTCTCGTCTTCTTCACAGGTACCTTTTTCTCGATCACCTGGACCGAGCCGCCTGCCTTTTCGACAGCTGCCTTGGCAGCGTCCGAAGCACCGGCGACAACGAAGGTAACCTTCGTTTTGATTTCGCCCTGAGCCATCAAGCGCACACCGGCTTTGGGACGACGCAGGATACCGGCGGCGACAAGAGTTGCCACATCAACCGTTGCCTTGGCGTCGAGTTTGCCCAGGTCGATTGCTTCCTGCACCTTGCCAACGTTGATGACGTTGTACTGCAGGCGGAAAATGTTTTTGAAGCCACGCTTAGGCAAGCGCATATGAATCGGCATCTGACCGCCTTCATAGCCCTTGATCGCCACGCCGGAGCGCGAGGTTTGACCCTTCACACCACGACCACCGGTCTTGCCTTTGGTGGAGCCGATACCACGACCAACGCGGATGCGCGGGCGGCGGGCGCCT
>JAUSLL010000085.1 GCA_030649335.1 Parvibaculum sp.
GACCTTCCTCAAGACCGCGTTGAACTCGGTCCGCAAGGCCCGTGGCGAAGACGAGCTTGATGCCCCGCGCTTCCTCAAGCTGGTACGCGAAAAGGCCAAACCCTTGAACGTCGCCGACGATATGCTGAAGCGCGCGCTCAACGTCGGTTTTTCCGGCGGCGAGAAGAAGCGCGCGGAAATCCTGCAAATGACATTGCTCGAACCCGCGCTGGCGATTCTCGACGAAACGGATTCAGGCCTCGACATCGACGCGCTGAAAGTTGTAGCCGATGGCGTCAACGCGCTGCGCTCACCCGAGCGCGCAATGATTGTCATCACCCATTACCAGCGTTTGCTGGATTACATCGTGCCGGACGTTGTTCACGTTCTTTCCAAAGGGAAAATCGTGCGCACAGGCGGCAAGGAACTCGCTGGCGAACTCGAACGCACCGGCTATGCCGAATTTGCGGCATAAGGACGAATTGATGAGCGAAGCTGCCAAAACATTTATCGAGACCTACCAGCACCAGCGCGATGCACTGGCCGCCGCCGGTCCTGATTGGCTGCGCGCCGCACGTGACGCGGCGATGGATGCCTTTGCGCAAGCGGGTCTGCCGCACCGTCGCATGGAAGATTGGCGCTACACGGATCTCGCCCGCCTGCTGGAAAAAGCGACGCTGACGCCTGTGCCTTTGCACAGCGGTTCCGTCGCGCTACCCGCTGATCGTCATTCCTTCAGCATGTTCAATGCCATCGACCGCCACGTCATCGTCTTTGTTGATGGTCTGTTGCGCGCCGATCTGTCGGATATCCCCTCAGGCGTGAGCTTCGCGCCGCTCGGCGACGTGCTCGGTGCCGGTTGGACCAAGGCGTTGATCGAAGCGCCGGTCAACAAGGCTCAAGCGACAAACGTGTTGGCGCTCAATCTGGGTCTGATGAGCGGTGGTTTCGGTCTGCATCTCGCGGTGGGTCAGAAACTCGCCAAACCTTTGCACCTTGTCCATCTCGCACTTGGCGACGGCGCATCGCATTCGCGCAATCTCATCCGCCTCGACGATGGCGCGGAAGCAACGATTTACGAGACTTGCGTGAGCGCAGGAGCGACAAACTACTTTGCTGACGCCGTGACCAATGTGTCATTGGGCGAGGGCGCACGGCTCACGCTGGTTAAAGTTCAGGATGAAGCCGCAGGCGGCATCCATCTCGCCACGCTGAGCGCACAGCTTTATGCACGGTCCTATCTCTCTGCTTTCACAATGACATTGGGCGCGGGCCTGTCGCGCTGCCAGAACTTTGTGCGCTTTGAAGGCGAGGGTGCGGAAGCCCACGTCAACGGCGCGACCGCTTTGCGCGGGCGTCAGCAGGGTGACCAGTTCTGCGTCACCGATCATGCTGTGCCCCACTGCACCAGCGCGACTTTGTTCCGCACCGTGCTTGACGACGCCGCCACCGGCGTCTTCCAAGGCAAGGTCATCGTGCGTCCCCACGCGCAGAAAACCGACGGCCGCCAGATGAGCAACGCACTTATTCTGTCGCGTGACGCGGCGATGAACGCTAAGCCCGAGCTTGAAATCTATGCTGACGATGTGCAATGCGCCCACGGCAGCACCATTGGCGAGTTGAACCGCGAAGCTCTATTTTATCTGCGCTCACGCGGCATCGATGAGCAATCGGCGCGCCAACTGCTGATTTCCGCGTTTTTGGACGAAGCCTTCGAAACCGTACCCGACGAAGCCGCACGCGAAGGTTTGCGCGGGCTTGCCGCCGATTGGTTCCGCTTGAGTGAAAAGGAGAGCGCATGACAATCGCGCCGAAAATCTCCAACCTGCCTTATGACGTCGAGGCCATCCGCGCGGATTTCCCCATCCTCAAGCGCGAAGTCTATGGCAAGCCTTTGGTCTATCTCGACAATGGCGCCTCGGCCCAGAAGCCGCAGGTCGTCATCGACGCCATGCGGCAATCGCTTGAGCATGAATATGCCAATGTGCACCGCGGTCTTCATTATTTGTCGAACACGGCCACGCAATCCTTTGAGGACGCCCGCGAAAAAGCCCGTGCCTTCCTCAATGCGCCCACAACTGATGAAGTTATCTTCACCAGCGGCTCGACCGATGCGCTGAACCTTGTCGCCTCAAGCTTCGTCGCGCCGATGATCGAGCCGGGTGACGAGATCATCCTGTCGGTCATGGAACATCATTCCAACATTGTCCCCTGGCATTTCCTGCGGGAACGTCAGGGTGCGGTGCTGAAATGGGTGCCGGTGACGGATGCGGGTGACCTCGACATGGACGCCTATGCCAAATTGCTCGGGCCCCGCACCAAGGTTGTGGCGATCACGCACATGTCCAATGTGCTTGGCACCGTGACGCCGCTCAAAGAGATCATCCGCCTCGCGCATGAGAAGAATATCCCCGTTGTCGTGGATGGTTCGCAGAGTGCAGTCCATCTTGAGGTGGACGTTCAGGCTCTGGATGTGGATTTCTATGCCGTAACGGGCCACAAGATTTACGGCCCGACCGGCATCGGTGTCCTTTATGGCAAGAAGCATCTGCTCGCAGGCATGCGCCCATACCGTGGCGGCGGCGAGATGATCCGCGAAGTCTCGATGGATAATGTGACTTATGCGAGCGCCCCGCATCGCTTTGAAGCCGGAACGCCCGCTATTGTCGAAGCCATCGGCCTCGGCGCGGCGCTCGACTATGTGCGCAGCATCGGCCGCGACCGTATCGCCGTGCATGAGGATAACTTGCTCACCTATGCGACCGCCAAAATGTCGGAAATCGAAGATCTGCGCATCATCGGCACGTCGCAGACCAAAGGTGGCATTATCTCATTCACGATGGGTCAGGCTCACGCACATGACATCGCCACCATCATCGACCGTGCGGGTGTCGCGGTGCGTGCCGGGCACCATTGCGCCCAGCCGTTGATGGATCGCTTCGGCGTCACCGCCACCACGCGGGCGTCCTTCGCCATGTACACGACACACGAAGACATCGACCGTCTGGTCGCGGCGTTGCTCGACGCCCGCAAGTTTTTTATCTGAGGTTGCCCATGTCAGAAGACACAAACCTGAACGAAGTGCCGGTGGAAGATGCCGACCTGAAAGTGTCCGCCATTCCGTCGGAGGAGCTGGCGGCGCTGACCGACGACATTGTGGCGGCGATGAAGTCTGTTTATGACCCGGAAATTCCCGTGGACATCTACGAGCTGGGCCTGATTTACAAAGTTGATGTGTCGGACGACCGCGACATTGAAATCCTGATGACGCTGACGGCGCCGGGTTGCCCTGTGGCGGGGACAATGCCCGAAATGGTGGCTGACGCCGTGCGTTCTGTGGATGGTGTCGGTGACGTGAACGTCACGCTGACCTTTGATCCGCCTTGGGACCAGAGCCTGATGTCGGACGAGGCGCGTCTCGCGCTCAATATGTATTGATGACTTGAACGGATGAGGCGCAAGGGCCATCTTTAAGGCTTAAGGAACGAAACATGGCAAGACAGCTTCCCAAAGCGATCCGACTGACCGACAAGGCCGCAGACCATGTGCGCGATATCATGGCGCAGTCGGACGGCAAATATATCGGCTTGCGCGTCGGCGTAAAAAACGGCGGCTGCGCGGGCATGGAATATACGATGGAATATGCTGAAGGCCGCAATCCGCTTGACGAAGTTGTCGAGGATAAGGGTGTGACAATCCTGATTGATCCCAAGGCGATCCTGTTTCTGATCGGCACCGAGATGGATTATCAGACCGAGAAATTCTCGGCGGGGTTCAAGTTCAACAACCCGAACCAGACGGATGCCTGTGGCTGCGGCGAAAGCGTGACACTGACGCCCGCACAGCTCTGAGCAAGCGGCTTAACGCCGTCAGGCCAGCGCATTCCATTTTATATCGCCCGCAGCATCTGGCGCCACAAAGCGGCTCTTAGGGAATGTGGCGATGGCATTCGTGCCTTGTCCCACTTCGCTTTCAAGTTCGATAGTGCCGCCATGCAGGCTCATGATCTTGCGGACCAGCGGCAAGCCGAGGCCAGTGCCCTGATGGGTACGGGACATGGCATTTTCGACCTGCACGAAGGGTTCGAAGATGCGTTCAACATCGTCGCGCTTGATGCCGATGCCTGTGTCTTTGACGGTGAGACCGAAGTTACCCTGTGCGTCGATACCAATTTCGATCCAGACGCGGCCGCCTTCGGGCGTGAACTTCAGAGCATTTGACGTAAGGTTGATGGCCACCTGATTGAACAGGCGCGGGTCGGCGATGATCCACGGAATGTCGCCACGCACACGGAAAGTAAGATCGACACCGATCTCGGCAGCGCGCAGTCGGAACATCTGCATCGAACGGTTGAGTGCGTCCACCGGATCAATCGGCTCTTCCTCAAGCGACAGCTTGCCGGCCTCAGCCTTTGAAATGTCGAGAATGTCGTTGATGATGCTCAGGAGATGCGTGCCGCTGGAGCGGATATCACCGGCATAATCGGCGTATTTTTCCTGACCCACGGGACCGAACATCTCATTGGCGATGATTTCTGAAAATCCGATAATGGCGTTGAGCGGCGTCCGCAACTCATGGCTCATGATCGCGAGGAAGTCGTTCTTGGCGCGGTTGGCGGCTTCCGAACGGCTCAGCAGGCGTTCCGACCGGCGTTGCTCGATGCGCAGTTTTTCCTTATCCACGAAACCGCGGCGCAACTGATATTCCTGGATGTAATTGACAAAGACGCTGACGCCGATGGCAAAGCACATGAACGCATTATTGTTGAGCAGAATGTCAGCGGGCACGGGGTTGATAAAGGTCACCACAAGCTCGTAGCAGACCAGCACCAGCAACGACATGAACGTCGAATGCATGTAGCCGAGCCGCCACAGGCAGTTGTTGTAGCCGATGATGATGATAATGCCGGCGTAATAGAGGTGATTACCCGGCGAAGTTGCAAGGGCGCACATGGCGACCACGCCTAGGCTGGGCAAAGCCAGCGACAGCGCAAGCAGCCCCTGCAGACGATAGGTGAATATCGGCGCATAAGAAAAAGCGACGATGGCCATAAGCAAGGGACCAACAATGCCGAAGCGGATGATCCAAGCCTCGAAGGTGATTTCGGGAATGATGTAAGGATCAAGCAACGCATAGAGCGCGAAGATCAACGCGCCGCCGGCAATTGAAAACCGGGTGAGGGCAATGTTCTGAGAGAAATTGCCGATCTGAAAATAGTCTTCAATGGCGGGATCGCGGAACCGGAGCGTGGACAAATTAATGCCGAAATTAGGCGCGCGATCAAATACGGTTTCACCCGCAGCTGACACACCGTCCCGCGCGCCTTTGTAGTTTGCACTGACCTCGCCTTGGCCCAACATCAAGCTTCTTGCTTCCGTCAATTCAGTTAGGTCTGCGAGTACTTTCTCGCCCCTGCCATTGATATGACAAAAACGTCTAACACGAGGTTAAGCAGGATTTACCTTTCGGTAACAATGAGCGCCGGATTAGGCCGTCCACATGAAAAAACCGGCTAGCAGTGTGCCGAAAATGATGCGGTACCAACCAAAAATGGCAAAGCCGTGATGGCTGACAAATTCGACGAGCCAACGCACGACGAAAATGGCGGATATGAAAGCCGCTATAAACCCGACGGCGATGACGGCGCTGTCATCAAGGTTCAGTAGATCTCGGGCCTTCCAGAGGTCGAGGGCCGTTGCCCCGAGCATGGTGGGGATGGCAAGAAAGAATGAAAATTCGGCGGCCGTTTTACGCTCAACGCCGAGCATGACCGCGCCAAGAATAGTGGCACCTGAACGCGACACCCCGGGGACCATGGCGAGGCACTGAAATAGTCCAATTTGGAATGAAGTCAGCGGCGTCAGATTTTCGACATCAACGACGCGGGTCTCGGGTTTCCACTTTTCGATGAGCAATATCGCGATGCCACCGAGTACCAGAGAAACGCAGACGATCATCGGGGAGAAGAGCATCTTGATGAAATCGTGGAGCAGCAATCCGAGAACAGCAGAAGGGATGAAGGCGATGATAACCGCCAAAGCAAAATGCCTCGCTGCCGGATCGCTGGTGAGCCCGAATGCGACGCCGAGCAGCTTGCGCGCATAAAGAACGCAGATGGCGAGAATGGCACCAAGCTGGATCACAACTTCGAACACATTGGCCGTTGAGCCCTCAAAGCCGATGAGCTGGCCCGCGATGATCAGATGACCGGTTGAAGATATTGGAAGGAATTCCGTAACACCTTCCACAACGCCGAGAAAGATGGCCTGAAACAACACGAAGAAAGTCATGAGAATCGCTCTGGTCAATGCGTGGTGACAGGACCTTATCACGGTCAAAAACCAGAATTATGGCGAAGTCCGGTTCACCGCGAAGGGGTGGAGAAGGAAACGGTTCATCTTGGGTTCAGCTTGGCAGTGAGATTATGCCATCTACCGGATTTTGATTGGGGCATCGCGTCCGGGGTCAAACAGGAGATGGCCAATCGTGAAAACCTTCAATTCAATATCAATCGGATCACTCAAGACTGTTGGATTGGCAGCGGCGCTCGTTTTGGGTTCCGCGGGCCTCATGTCATCAACGGTGCTTGCAGCAGACCGCGGACAGGATCGTTCTGATCAGAACAGTCAACGCGGCATGCAACGTGGCGGAATGTCCGGGTCGCAGCAACAGGATCGACAACAGGATCGGCGCGAACAGCGGCAGGAGCAACGCCAAGAGCAACGCCAGGAGCAACGTCAGGCGGCTCAACCCCAGCGTCAGGAACAGCGCCAAGAGCAACGTCAGGAACGACGTCAAGAACAGAGACAGGCGCAGCCGCAACGTCAGGAACAGCGGCAGGACCGGCGTCAGGCGCAAAATCAGGACGGACGCAATCAGCGTCAGGATCAGAGACAAGACCAGCGTCAGGGCCAGAGACAAGATCGCCGTGACGACGGACAGCAGCAGCGTGCGCAGCGCGAACAGGCTCAGCGCGCGCAATATCAGCAGCAACAGCGTCAGCAGCAGCAAAGCCAGCGTCAAATTGACCGCAGGGATGATCGCCGCGATGCACGTCAGGATGCCCGGCAACATGATCGTCGTGACGTGCGTCAGGCGCAGCACCATGGTTCATCGCGTCACGCTGCGCGGGGTCCGCGCTGGGATCACTGGCGTACGCGCCATTATGTGAGCGCGCCGCGTTACACATGGGGCTATGATCGTCGTTCGCGCCCGTGGTTCGACTATAACCGCGTCACTTACATTTCGATCTACCGCCCGACATATATCGTGCCGACCTATGGCTACGGCGGCTACGGTGCGAACTACTACGGCTATGCTGGCTGCAACCGTGATGTGGTCGGTGCCGTGCTCGGCGGTGTGGCAGGCGGATTGATCGGTGCGCATAACGGCGGCGGTCGTGCGACGCTCGGCGGTGCCATCATCGGTGCCATTCTCGGTGGCACACTCGGACGTGCCGTCGATCTCAGTGATCAGGCTTGCTACGGACAGGTGCTCGAATATGCCCCGTCAAACCAGCCGGTCTATTGGGAAAGCGATGGCGGCCAGTATCAGGTGACACCGATGCGTACCTACCAGTCGAACAGCGGTCAGTATTGCCGCGAATATCAGACCTATATCTATATCGATGGTCGTGAAGAACAGGCTTATGGCACAGCATGCCGTCAGCCGGATGGTGCCTGGCGCTCAATGAGCTAGCGCGGCGGGTGCGAGCAGAAAGTCGCGCTCCGCTGCGTTCCTTGATGCGGTGTAAATGATAAGAGCGTGATGCGGCGGTCCGAGGGGGTTCTCGGACCGCCGTTTTTTGTGCGGATTATTTGTGGCCGCGCTTGTGCAAGCCGGCCAGCTGCGAGACGTCACGCACAGCGCCGCGCGCGGCGCTCGTCGACATGGCGGCATAGGCCTGAAGGGCAGGCGACACGCGACGCTTGCGTACTTCCTTGGGCATCCATCCGTCTTTGTCAGCCTGCTCGCGACGCGCGGCCAGCACATCATCGCCAACGGCCAGATGAATCTTGCGCTGGGGAATGTCGATCTCAATGAGGTCGCCCGTTTCAACGAGACCGATCAGGCCGCCTTCGGCAGCTTCCGGCGAGACATGGCCGATGGAAAGGCCCGATGTGCCGCCCGAGAAACGCCCGTCGGTGATGAGAGCACAGGCTTTGCCGAGACCCTTCGACTTGATGTAGCTCGTCGGGTAGAGCATTTCCTGCATACCGGGTCCGCCGCGCGGTCCTTCATAGCGAATGACAACGACTTCGCCGGCTTTCACTTCGCCGTTGAGAATGCCGAGGACGGAACTGTCCTGACTTTCATAAACGCGCGCTTTGCCGGAAAACACGAGCACCGACGCATCGACGCCAGCCGTCTTCACGATGCAGCCATCCTCAGCAATATTGCCATAGAGGACAGCAAGCCCGCCGTCTTTGGAATAGGCGTGCTCAATATCGCGGATAACGCCGTTGCTGCGGTCGAGATCAAGCTCGGGATAGCGCCGCGACTGGGAGAAAGCTTCCGTGGTGCGGACGCCGCCGGGGGCCGCGCGGAAAAATTCATGCGCGTGATTGCTTTTGGAACGGCCGATGTCCCAATGGTCGATGGCCTCGCCCATTGTCGGACTATGGATCGTCGCCGCGTCGCGATGAATGAGGCCGCCATGATCAAGCTCGCCCAGAATGGCGAATACGCCACCGGCGCGGTGAACGTCTTCCATGTGAACATCGTTGCGCGCGGGCGCGATCTTGGACAGGTTCGGCACACGATGGGACAGGCGGTCGATGTCCTTCATTGTGAAGGGCACTTCGCCTTCATGGGCGGCGGCGAGAAGATGCAGGACCGTGTTGGTTGAACCGCCCATCGCAATGTCGAGCGACATGGCGTTTTCGAAAGCGTCAAAGTTCGCGATATTCCGTGGCAACACGCCTTCGTCATCGGTTTCATAGTAGCGGCGCGTGATTTCGACGATCAGGCGTCCGGCCTCAAGGAACAGTTCCTTACGGTCTGAATGGGTGGCGAGCGTTGAGCCGTTGCCGGGCAGGGAAAGACCCAGCGCTTCGGTGAGGCAGTTCATCGAATTGGCGGTGAACATACCGGAGCACGAGCCGCAGGTCGGGCAGGCCGAGCGTTCGACGACGGCGACTTCTTCATCTGAAATTTTGTCATCGGCAGCCGCCACCATCGCGTCGATCAGGTCGACGGCGCGGGTTTCGTCTTCCCATACCACTTTGCCTGCTTCCATCGGACCGCCGGACACGAAGACCACGGGAATATTGAGGCGCATGGCGGCCATCAGCATGCCGGGTGTGATCTTGTCGCAATTGGAAATGCAGACGAGCGCGTCGGCGCAATGCGCGTTGACCATATACTCGACGCTATCGGCAATGAGATCGCGTGAGGGCAGGCTGTAAAGCATGCCGTCATGGCCCATGGCGATGCCGTCATCGACCGCGATCGTGTTGAATTCCTTGGCGACGCCGCCCGCTTTCTCAATCTCACGCGCGACGAGCTGGCCCATGTCTTTCAGATGTACGTGACCGGGCACAAACTGCGTGAAGGAATTGGACACGGCAATGATCGGTTTGCCGAAGTCGCTGTCTTTCATCCCGGTGGCGCGCCAGAGGCCGCGGGCACCGGCCATATTGCGGCCATGAGTGGTCGTGCGTGAACGATAGGGAGGCACTTTGAGTATCCTTTCGGAAGGCGAATTCTGCACCGCTTATACAGGGAGCGATGCGGGTATTTCTATCTGTGCGGAAGCCAACAGACAAATACCACAAAAACATGCGCGCGGGGAGGTCTTAGTCCCCTGTTCTCAAAGGGTTATTCCACCAAAATTCCGCCATCTGCCGGTAATCAGTAAAGATTGTCCTTGGCGTCCTTGTCGAGGGCCATATCGATGACTTCCGCGGGCACAGGAAGCTTCATCTGATCGCGCATGATCTGGCCGAAACTCGGCATCGTCTCGCGCGGAACCTGTTTCTGAGAATTCCAGAGTTCTGAGCGGCGGAGGGCCTTGGTGCAGTGGAAATAGACCTCTTTGGTTTCGATGATCATGACGCTGCGGGGCGGTTTGCCATCCACCGTAAAGCGGTTCATCAGGTCCGGGGCCGTGCTGAGGGTCGCAACGCCGTTGACGCGCACCATTTCCTCAAAGCCGGGCAGGAAGAAAAGAAGGCCGACAGCGGCTGCATGCGTGACGTTGGTCAGTGTATCGAGACGGTTATTGCCGGGGCGGTCGGGCATCGCCAAATGCGTATCGTCGAGAACATGGACAAAGCCTGCCTCACCGCCGCGCGGGGACACGTCAGCCAGCCCGTCGGGACGACTGGTGCCAATGCAAAGAAATGGCGAAAGGCTGATGAAGGTCTTGCTGTGCGGGTCGAGATAGGAGAGCTGCTTGTTGACCGCGCCGTCGGACGGCTCGCGGTATACGGTCCGTAGCGCCGCTTCATCCTGCATTGTCTCGCTCATAGCCAAACTCCCCATATGATTTCACGGGAGATTATTGAGAATTGTTCTCAACTTCAAGCTTGCAGGTTCATTTTAACTGCCAGCGTCATGTCAGGATGTAACATTCAATTGGACGCATAAGATCTATGGGTATGTCTCCCGTTCTAAAGGTAGCTCGCGATGGAAAAACTTCCCGTCATCGACATGAAACCGCTGTTTAACGGCACGCAGGATGAACGCTTGTCTGTCGCCCGCGAAATCGATGCGGCTTGTCGCGACAACGGATTTTTCTATGTCTCCGGCCATGGTGTCGATCCGCAAGTTCTTGCGCGCCTTGAGGACGCAAGCTGGCGCTTCTTTTTATTGCCTGACGCCGTCAAGCTTGGCATTGCAATGGAAAAGGGTGGCCGCGCCTGGCGTGGCTTTTTTCCGGTCGGCGGCGAACTCACTTCCGGCAAACCTGATTTGAAAGAAGGCGTCTATTTCGGCACCGAACTGCCCGCCGATCATCCCCGGGTTCGCGCAGGTGTGCCGCTTCACGGTCAGAATTTGTTTCCGGCCGAAGTGCCTGAACTACGCGACGCTGTGCTCGACTATCTTGCCGCGTTGACCCGCACAGCTCACGCGCTGATGGAAGGTGTCGCGCTGGCTCTTGGTCTTGAGCAGCGCTATTTCGCCGATCACTACACAGCTGACCCCACCATCTTATTTCGCATTTTCCATTATCCGCCATCGGCAGGCGGTGATGAGGAGTGGGGTGTTGGCGAGCACACGGACTATGGCCTGCTCACCCTGTTGGCGCAGGACCGTATCGGCGGGCTGCAAGTCAAAACTCAATGCGGCTGGATTGATGCACCGCCTATCGACAATACATTCGTCTGCAATATCGGCGATATGCTCGATCATCTGACCGGCGGCATCTATCGTTCGACACCTCATCGCGTGCGCAACGCTAGCGGCAAAGGACGACTTTCATTTCCGTTTTTCTTCGATCCCGATTTTGACGCCGATATTGTGTCCCTTCCGCTTTCTGACACGAGGTCACGGGACACTGGCGTTCAAATCTCGGGAGCTGATCGTTGGGATAAGGCAGATATCCATGCCATCAGCGGGACATATGGCGACTATCTGATGAGCAAAGTCGGAAAGGTCTTTCCGGATCTCCGCCGCAATGTCCTGTAAAATGGTCTGAGCTGTAAATTTAGATTGAATTTTGTATTCATTTTGGAATTGGATCAATCCCCGCTTGCCGCGGGGCACCGCTTGGATTTCAGTTATCTCAGGGCAGTTAAAGCAACGCAATCGGGCGGCGTGCGTAGCTGGTGACCGATCATGTTCAAGCGGGTAAATGAATTTTTCAAATTTTTGGAGCGCCAAATTCCCCAGGTGGCAGGCGAGCACGCAGAAACGGAAGTGGGGCCTGCTGTCACGGACGCCATGCATCTGATGATGCCGCTTGCAGCGCGTAAGGACGTTAGTCTCGGGATCACCGGCCCCGAGGTCGACTGCAAGCTGATGATCAGCGAACAGATACTGCGCCAGATTTTGCTCAACATTTTATCCAACGCCATCAAATTTACAAAGGCGGGTGGCATCGTCCGCCTCTCGGTTGAGAGTCAGGCAAACGGGGATTTGGCTATCCGCATCCACGATACGGGAGTCGGGATGTCGAAAGGCGACATTATGGTGGCTCTCGCGCCCTTTGGGCAGGTGACAAATCAATTTCCAGACCACTGTCAGGAGCAGGGGGCGGGCCTCGGTCTTCCACTCGTCAAAGCTATGATTGACTCGCAACATGGCGCGTTGCACATCGACAGCCTGCCGGGTGATGGTACGATTGTTAATCTTATGTTTCCCGCCAGTCGCGTTGTGCGTGCGCAGCCATTGCGCTGCGCAAATACGCATTAGTGGCGTGGTCGGGATGCAGTTCGCCCGTATTTTGTGCAACGCAAGGCTGCGCAGGTTTTGGTACGACAAGGGCGTTTACTGAACATCGTGAAATGAACGATTTTTTGAAGAGGTGCGAAAGGCCTCCGCATTGTCGATTCTGGTGATTGAATTTGATCATATGGCAATTTGAGGTGTTATGGGTCGCAGATATAGGGTTAACTTGGTGACGGAAATTGGAGCCGGTGGGGGCTGTGGCCTTCGGGTGCGACCTTCCACGAGGGTCCAGTTATTTTGCACTACCAAACCGCTTGAGGCATTCATCTGCCTTTACGAAGCAAACGAAATCAGAACGGAGCTTCTTTATGAACTGGAAAATCGGGACTGGATTTGCCGCATTGGCGATGGTCGGAATGTTCGCCGCCACCGCTCAGGCAGAAGACAAAGTCCTCAACATCTACAATTGGTCGGACTATATCGCCGAAGACACGGTGGCGAAGTTCGAAGCTGAAACGGGCATCAAAGTTCGTTACGACGTCTATGACGGCAACGAAACAATGGAAGCCAAATTGATGGCCGGCAATTCGGGTTACGACATTGTCGTACCGACAGCCTTTCCGTTTCTTGATCGTGAGATCAAAGCCGGTGTGTTTCAGAAACTCGACAAGAGCAAAATTCCGAATCTGAAAAATCTTGATCCGGAACTGATGAAACGTGTGTCTGCGGCCGATCCGGGCAATGAGCATGCGGTCATCTGGATGTGGGGCACCACGGGCATCGGTTACAACGCCGATGCGGTGGCAAAGCGCATTCCTGATGCACCCACCAATTCGTATGATTTGGTGTTCAAGCCTGAAAATGCAGCCAAGCTCAAGGATTGCGGCATCACCTTCCTTGATAGCCCGACAGACATCATGCCGATTGTCCTGAACTATCTCGGTCTTGATCCGCTGTCGTCAGACCCGGCCGATCTGAAAAAGGCCGAAGTGCTGATGATGTCCATCCGTCCTTACGTCAAATACTTCAACTCATCGCAGTACATCAATGACCTCGCCAATGGCGATGTCTGCGTGTCGGTGGGTTGGTCGGGTGACGTGTTTCAGGCTCAGGCGCGTGCCTCTGAAGCCGCGAACGGTGTGAACATCCAGTATTCGATCCCGAAAGAAGGAACGATGATCTGGTTCGACAACGTGGCCATTCCGAAAGATGCACCGCATCCCGAAAATGCCACGAAATGGATCAACTTCATCCTGAAGCCGGAAATTGCAGGCGCAAACTCCGATTATGTCGCCTATGCCAATCCGGTGCCGGCCTCGAAGGAGTTCATGTCCGAAGAAGTGAAGGACAATCCGGAGATCTATCCGTCTGAAGAAGTGATGGCGAAGCTCTTCGCTGTCCCGACGAAAGAAGCGTCCTATACGCGACTTGAAACAAGAGCCTGGACAACAATTCGTACGGGCCAGTAAAAACAACGCGGCCCCGGAGATTGTTTCTCCGGGGCCGTTTCTCTTTGATCTATGATTTGGTTTTCGCTGGGGTGATCTGATTGGCTGACGTTCAGGGGCGAGATGTGACCGTGATTGAGCGGGTCATGGCGGGGTTAGCGCGAGTTGGCCTGACAGGCAGGCGCCTGGTTATCGGCGTGCCGCTCATCTGGCTCTGCGTCTTTTTTATTCTTCCCTTCCTGATCGTCCTCAAAATCAGCTTTGCGACACAGATGATCGCCATTCCGCCCTTCTCTCCATTGTTGGATTGGAGTGCCGGTGGCTGGCTTCCCGGCGTGCATATCGACTGGACCAACTACCAGTATATGTTTTCCGACAGCCTCTACATTGTCGCTTATTTCAATTCAGTGCGGATCGCGTTTTTCGCCACTTGTATCTGCATCTTACTTGCCTATCCGATGGCCTATGGCGTCGCGCGCTCGCCGGAGCGGTGGCGCAACATTCTGCTGCTGTTGATCGTGCTGCCGTTCTGGACCTCGCTGCTGTTGCGCGTCTATGCCTGGATCGGACTGCTCAAGACCAATGGTGTCATCAATAATTTCCTCCTCTCGATCGGCATCATCAGTGAGCCCTTCCAGATGATGAATAATTCTTTCTCGGTCTATGTCGGTATCGTTTATTCCTATTTGCCCTTCATGCTTCTGCCGCTCTACGCTGCCTTGTCACGCCTCGATTTTACGCTTCTCGAAGCTGCAAGCGATCTCGGCGCGTCGCGCACACGGGCGTTCCTGACAATCACGCTTCCCTTGTCGCTGCCCGGCGTTGTCGCGGGTGCGATGCTGGTCTTCATTCCGGCGGTGGGCGAATTCGTGATCCCGTCGCTTCTCGGTGGCACCGGCGTCACGATGATCGGACGCGTGATCTGGGATGAATTCTTCAGCAATCAGGCATGGCCGGTCGCGTCCGCGGTCGCGGTCACGCTCATGATGTTCCTTGTGGTGCCCATTATGCTCTACCAGCACTTCCAGACACGTGCGGAGGGCCGGGCATGAGAAAGACCGGACTATCCCCCTTCATTCTCGCCTGCATGGTGTTTGGCTTCACGTTTCTTTACGCGCCCATCATCATGCTGATTATTTTTTCGTTCAATGCGTCGCGTCTCGTGACTGTTTGGGCCGGATTCTCGACCAAATGGTACGGCGAGTTAATGCACGATGAGCAGATTCTGGGTGCGGCTTATCTCAGCTTCCAGATCGCAACCATCAACGCATTTCTATCGGTAATTATTGGCACCATGGCGGCTTTTGCGCTGGTGCGCTTTGGACGTTTCTATGGCCGGTCGCTGATGATCCAGTCGATCTCGTCGCGGCTTGTATTGCCGGACGTTATTTTGGGACTTTCAATCCTGTTGCTGTTCGTTTCGTTGCAGGGATTGATCGGCTGGCCAGAGCGTCGCGGCATGATGACGATCATCATCGCGCATGTGACCTTTTCGTCGGCCTATGTGGCCATCGTTGTGCAGTCGCGACTTGCAGGCCTTGACCGCTCCTTCGAAGAGGCCGCCTTTGATCTTGGGGCAGGTCCCTTCACGGTTTTCCGGACGGTCACACTGCCGATGATTGCACCGTCGCTCATCGCCGGCTGGTTGCTCGCGTTCATTCTCTCATTCGACGATCTGGTCATTGCGAGCTTTGCCTCCGGCCCGAGCGCTACGACGCTGCCGATGGTGATTTTCTCGAAAGTGCGTCTCGGCATTAATCCGGAGGTGAATGCGCTCGCTACCATCATTGTCGTCGCAGTCGCGATCGGCGTCGTGCTGGCCGGTAGTTTGTTGCAGCGGCAGGCGGCGACACGCGGAGACGGCAAACCCTGAACCGTCGGCTATTGACCATCCGGCTTGCGGGGCGGCCAGGGCAGGAAGCTGCTGGTGCGTTCCACATATTCGCTATAAGCCGGACGTGATTTCAGCAGGCGCCTTTCAAGCAAGGCAGCGCCGCTCCATTTGATGAGCAGAAAACTCATCAGCAACGGCGCCGGAAAACTCATCCAGCCATAGGGCGCTTCGCATGCCAGCAGGAAGCAGCCCCACCAAAAGCAAAAATCGCCGAAATAATTCGGGTGCCGTGTGTAGCGCCATAAGCCGGTGTCGAGCACGCGCCCGCGATTATCCGCGTTCCGTTTGAACCGCGACAACTGCCAGTCGCCGATGCTTTCAAATACAATGCCCGCGACCGAAAGAACCACACCCGCGAGAGCAAGCGTGCCCAACGGGCCGGTCGCGCCATAGGCACCGAGCTGGATCGGCAAGGAGACGACCCACATCAGCGCACCCTGAAGCGCAAAAACCTTGGTCAATGTGAAAACGTGTTTGTTGCCTTTGGCGCGGCCAATCATGGCGAGGTAACGCCCGTCGGCACCTTCGCGCTGCCATCGCGCCAGCAGGTAGAGCCCGAGGCGTAGGCCCCAAACGACGACGAGGACGGTCAATGCCTGCTGGTGACTACCACCGAACGGAAAGAGTCGCACGGTTACGCAGGCAACCAATACAAACCCGAAGGCCCAGAACCCGTCGATGAAGCTCACATCGTCGAGCAGAATGCTGAGCACCCAAAGGCCCATCATCATCAGAGCGATAGCCCCGAGATTGTAGAGCAAGAGCATTTCGACGCTGATTGTTTCGAAGACCATGTTCCCTCCCGAGGATTCGCACGAAGTTTAAGACGCATTGTACCTGTTGTCACAATGAGCTTTACGCAAACCGCAAACTATCGGATCAAGAGATGTGCCGGAGGTCGGCACACCTTGCAGGAGAACAAGAGATGGAAATTTATGTCGATGCAGACGCCTGCCCGGTCAAAGACGAGGTGCTCCGCGTCGCCGAGCGCCATAATTTGCTTGTCCATATCGTGAGCAACAGCGGCATGAGGCCGAGCCGAAATCCGATGGTCCGGCAGGTGATCGTGCCACAAACGCCGGACGCGGCCGACGATTGGATTGCAGATCACATCCAGACTGACGACATTTGCATCACCGCCGACATTCCGCTGGCCGCGCGCTGTATTGAACAGGGGGCGGCTTCGCTGCATTCCAACGGCAAGCCGTTCACAACCGAAAGCATCGGCATGGCGCTTGCCATGCGTAACTTGATGCAGCAATTGCGCGAGGCGGGCGACGTGAAAGGCACAAATCCGGCCTTCACCAAAGAAGACCGGTCACGGTTTCTCCGTTCGCTGGAAGACACCATTCAATTGCATTTGCGCAATGCAACGCGCTGACAACAGCCGACGGCGGACTTGCCATTCTCACGTGAGAGTGGAGAATTACCGGACAAAAAGACAGCAGGGATGGGGATGGTCGAAATCACAGAACACGCTTTTCATTTTCGCGGCGCGGACGGGCATAATGTTGCCGCATGGCGCTGGTCGAAACCTGTGCCGCCCCGCGTTGTTCTGCAGGTTGCGCACGGCATGGGCGAACATGCGCTTCGCTATAAGCCGAAACTTGAAACGCTGATGGATGCCGGTGTGGTCGTTTATGCAAATGATCACCGTGGTCACGGCGCGACAGCGCCGACGCCTGCACAATATGGCGATTTCGGCGAGAGTGGATTCCCCGCCCTCGCCAGCGATATGTCATTGCTGACTGTGCAGGCGCGTAAGGAAAATCCGGGTCTGCCGATTGTTTTGCTGGGCCACAGCATGGGCTCCTTTGCCGCGCAGCTATATGCGGTTGAGCACTCCGACCTGATTGACGGTCTCGTCATCTCCGGTTCATCTGCGCTTGATCTGGTCATCACCGTGCTGCCCGCCGATCCGGACGCACCGGCGCTTGATGCTTTCAACGGCGCGTTTCAGCCAGCACGCACACCGTTCGATTGGCTGAGCCGCGACAATGCCGAAGTCGATGCCTATATCGCTGATCCGATGTGCGGCTTCTCAGTGACGCCTGCTTCCATGCAGTCGATGGTTGTTGCCTTGTTGCCGACCGCGACACCGGAGGCCGTTGCGAAAATTCGTAAAGACTTGCCTGTCTACTTCTTCTCCGGCGACAAGGACCCCGTCGGCGGTCCGGCTCTGAGTTTTCTGGCGGTCTTGGTGGAACGCTACAAAGCGCGCGGCCTCAAAGTGTCGTCGGATTTCTACAAGGACGGTCGGCATGAAATGTTGAATGAGACGAACAGAGCAGAAGTCGTGGCCAATCTCGGTCGCTTCATCGAGAGCGTGATCCCGTGACCGTCGCGCCGTCGCTCGCCGGATATAAAGCTGTATCCAAGCTGTATAACGCCTTGATGACGGGGCTGGTGCTGACCCTCGTCACACGCAAGAGTGCTGACGCGGCAGCACAATTTGTTGAGGGACATTTTCGTCGCCAGCATTTGGAGAAGTTTCTGCCCGGGTTGAAAAAACTCGGACTCGACGCACAGCCCGATGCCGTTGCCTGTGCTCAGTATCACTATTTTTCAAATGCGCTCGGCGGCGTCAAAACGGAGTATTACGCCGAAAGCGATCAGAAAGCCTGGGTACGCTATCCGCCACCGCGCTGGATCTGGCAGGGTGCAGCCATCTGCGGCATTCCCTCGCACGTCAACGCGGGCATGCTGCACGGCTGGCATGGCCACAATGGTGTGTCGCTCGGCAACAACAGGCTCGGCTTTGTCTGCACGGGTCAAACGGTTGACGGGTCTTCGGGCCTCGAGGGCTATTACTTCGACTACGGCCGCGAAATTACCGAGAGTGAGCGCGTGCGTTTCGCCTACGACGAGACAACGCCGGACTATGATTCCGCCAATGCCCCCAAGCTCGATCTCGCGGACTGGCCGGAAGAACGCTTGAAAAAAGTCGAGCGTGGTTACGCGATGGAATATGTGCGTTCCCTTGTACCGACCATGCTTGCTCTGTTCGGGCCGGACGACACCCGCAACCATCTTGGTCAGGCCGCGCGGCTCATCGGCATGCAACTCTACGATGAAACCTCGGCGCTCCTCGGTGTAGAACCGGGCAGCCCGCAATCATTCGCCACATATCTCGCTTCACTCGCCGCCGCTCAGGGGGAGACCATCGATATCGCCGAAGGGGGCGGGGCGATCACGCTGCATCAAACAGGCTGGCGGCTGATGGACGGGCTCGATCCGCACCTTGCCGCATTCGAAGCATGGAACCGGTTGTGGGAAGGCGCGCTCGCCGTTCATAATCGTCGCCTGACGCTTACAACCAAGCGCACCACCGACGGCATCGAATGGCGGATCAGCGCTTGAGCGGAACCGGGCGTTTTCCTTTTTCAGCGAATTCCTGAATGAGCGCCGGATAATCATCCATCGTCGGGAACGTATCGAACTGATGGATCGCTGTCGTTTGGGCCCAAGGCAATCGTTCGGGGACACAGGACTCGATAAAGGGTTCAAACCATGTTGCGTCATCGAGCATAGTCGCGCGCAGATTCATGAAAGGCGAGGCCTCGTCAAAACGCGTGAAGACCCAGCTCATGCAATGCGGGCAGAAATAGTGAATCGGCTTTTCGTGCATTCCGCCGATGACCGGTTCGCCCTTGGTGATTTCAAAGCCGTCGATCGCCACCAGTACGCTAAGCGAATAGGCGCTGGCGGTCATGCGCTGACAGCCAACGCAATGACACGCCATAGTGATGAGAGGGGCGGCGCTGACCTTGAAGCGCAACTGACCGCAGCGGCAGCCGCCCTCCCATGGCAGGTTCCATTCATTCATCGGCTCGCTCCCTGACAGATTCGATTTTCGACGGTGCGCCAAATCTAAGCAGAGTCCCGCTTTTTACCCAATGCGTTGACAAAGTTCCTTTTTGGAACTTATATTCAGGCCAACAATAACCGGAGGGTTCACGCATGGCGGCCAAACGAAATGCGACAGTCGCGGTCATCGGCGCGGGCGACTATATCGGCGGCGCCATCGCCAAGCGGTTTGCAGCGGAAGGCTACACGGTCTATGCCGGTCGCCGCACGGCCGACAAACTCGCTCCCCTCAAATCCGAAATCGAGGCAGCGGGCGGCGCATGCGAGACGCGCGGTCTTGATGCGCGCAAGGAAGACGAAGTAACGGCCTTTCTCGCGGAGGCCAATGCGCTCGCGCCGCTCGAAGTTTGTATTTTCAACGTCGGCGCCAATGTGAATTTCCCCTTGCTCGACACGACCGAACGCGTGTTTCGCAAGGTCTGGGAGATGGCTTGTTATTCGGGCTTTCTTGCCGGTCGTGAGGCCGCACGCCATATGGTGCCACGAGGGCAGGGGTCGATCTTCTTTACGGGCGCGACGGCAAGCCTGCGTGGAGGTGTTGGTTATGCAGCCTTTGCATCGGCCAAGTTCGGCCTGCGGGCTGTTGCCCAAAGCATGTCGCGTGAACTGGGCCCGAAAAACATCCATGTCGCGCACCTCATCATTGACGCCGGTGTTGACACCGCCTTTGTCCGTGACCGCATCAGGGCTGCGCAGGGCGAGGAAGCGGTCGCCAATCTGCCGTCGGATCGCCTGATGAACCCGTCCTCCATCGCCGATACCTATTGGATGCTACACAATCAGCCGCGCGATGCATGGACACATGAACTTGATATTCGTCCTTATGGGGAGCAATGGTAATGACTAACGTCACAGTGGAACATCATTTCGATTTCGGCAGCCCGAATTCCTATCTTGCTTGGAAAGTCATTCCTGAGATCGAAAAGCGGACAGGTGTTGCCTTCACCTATGTCCCTGTGCTGCTCGGCGGTATTTTCAAGCTGACGGGCAATCAACCTCCGATGATCGCATTCGGGAGTATCAAAAATAAGCCGCAATATGACGCGCTTGAAATGAAGCGCTTTATTGCGCGGCACAAGTTCGACAAATTCAAAATGAATGCGCATTTCCCCGTGAACACGGTCCAAATCATGCGCGGTGCTATCGTCGCGCAGATGGGTGGCAATCTTCCGCAATATCTCGACATCGTTTTCAATGCCATGTGGGAACAGTCGTTGAAGATGGATGACGCAGACGTGATCGCCGCCGCGCTTAATGCGGGTGGTCTCGACGGGGCGCATATTCTGGCGCGCATTCAGGATCAGGATGTAAAAGACAAACTTCTGGCCAATACATCGACCTCGGTCGAACGCGGAACATTCGGTGCCCCGACATTTTATGTCGGCAACGAGATATTCTTCGGCAAGGACCGTTTGCGCGATCTGGAAGAAGAGATTGTTCGGGTAAAAACGGCCTGATTGGCATTGCGCGGCACATTTGAAGGTCTATCATTCTGTCCAAATAATTTGGGAGAGAGACATGAGAGATCCGGAAATCGTTGTAGTGCGTGAGTTTCTTGCCAATTCCAATTTCCCTCAGGACACAGCGGAACTGCGCGCGGCCTATGACGCCATGGGCGATATGTTTCCGCCTGCGAGTGATGTGACGCTCGAGAAAGTCAGCGCCAATGGCGTGCCGGCTGAATGGTCATCGACGCCGACAGCCAATCAGGATCGTGTCATCCTTTATGTGCATGGTGGTGGTTATGTTATCGGTTCCGTGGCGAGCCATCGTCACCTGGTGACTGAGCTTGGTCGTGCTTCCGGCACGCGCACATTGGCGCTTGATTACAGGCTAGCACCCGAACATCCATTCCCCGCTGCGGTCGATGACGCAATGGCGGGCTACAAGTTTCTCCTCGCGCAGGGATTTGCGCCCGGCAACATCGCGATTGCCGGTGACAGTGCGGGCGGCGGACTGACGGTCGCCACTCTGTTGGCAATCAAGGATGCTGGTCTGGACCAACCTGCATGTGGCTTTTGCATCTCGCCCTGGATCGACCTCGAGGCATTGGGTAATTCCATGGTGACACAAGCGGCACTTGATCCGATGGTGCAGAAAGACGGTTTGCTCGGTATGGCAGCCGCCTATCTCAACGGCAGCAATCCGCGTGCGCCGCTCGCCGCACCGCTCTACGGCGACTTCCGCGGTATCGCGCCTTTGCTCATTCAGGTCGGCGCAGCTGAGACATTGCTCGACGATGCGACGCGTCTTGCGAGCGTTGCAGGAGCCGCTGATGTGGAAGTCAATCTTCAGGTCTGGCCGGAAATGATCCACGTTTGGCATTTCTTCCACCCGATCCTCGGCGCGGCGCGTCACGCGATCAAAGGGGCGGGCGAAATCATTTCTAAAGCGATGGACCGCAGCGTGGGCCTGCAGAAAGTCGCCTGATCAAAATTACGGGTTCCGGCGTAAATTCCGGAACCCGTTTTTACTGCGCTAGAAACTTGGTGAACGTATCGCCGACTTTCCCGCCGCTCATTTGATCCAGCACGGCCGCGGTGTCCAAAGCTTCAAACACTTCCCGAATTCCATCCGCGCCGCATCGCGCAAACAACGTGTATTCATTCACGTATGGGCTGCCGTTCGACCGGTACCGTGCGCTATAGATGAAACGCACCGCGCTCAATTGTTCGTTGCCGATTTCGTCGAGGATATCGACTTTGCAATCGGCGAAGTATGTGTCGTTCCAGACGCTAGTGTTGAACGCGACGACGGCGTCAAAACTCTGCATCGGGCGCGGAAATGGAAGCGATGCTGACAGGCTCCACTGAATGTTGGGTGCGTACATCGCCTTCATTTTGTCGACGTCGCCGAAAGCTGAGACCAGCCGTCCCGCCGGTGTGTTCACCATTTCTGTCTCCCTCATCAATCTAAAATCATGCCGACGGAGCCGATAATCGCGCGGGGTTGCTTCGTCCTGCGCGCTGCCCCTTCAAATGAGCCTTCATCAAGCGACGCTTCAAGCATCACAGTCAGCGTCTGCACCAGATGCGGCAGCGTATCTTCGGAATTCCACATGGAATGTGTGCGCGAGCGATCGGTAAGCGCTGCCTCGCGCATGCTGAGAATGCTGCTGAGATAACCACCCATAAAAACAAAACGTTGATTCTTGGCGGCCGTAGGCATGTTGGGCATGAGGTGTCGCAAATGCTCCAGCGCGCGCAGGTAGCCGGAGTTCCAGCGCTTTTCGAGTGCATCCATGAAAAGCGTGCGGTGGTTGAGCGTCAGCATAGCAATGAAACGAATATAGGTGTCTTCTTCGTCTTCGCTTTTGCCCAAACCGATGGAGGGATAGACGAGCGCTTCCACAACATCATGCACATTGTTTGGTCCGCCCGCCTGTTCCAGCTTGTCAAGAAAGGCGTTACGCCTCATATCGATCAGCTTTGCGCCATCCGCCACAAGTTCGCGCACCAGTGCTTCCTTGGTGCCGAAATAATAGGTGAGCGAACCGTGGTTCTTCTGTTGTGCAGCATCAACGATTTCGCGCACGCTGGCCCCGTCAATACCGGAAATGGCAAAGAGTCGTCGGGCTGCAAGCTTGATCTGCTCGCGCGCCGGAATTTTCTCTGCTGGTTTCCCTTGCGTCTTTGCCATGCGCAAAAGAATGCCTTGCGTCAGAAGCATCGTCAAACTTATTATCCAAATGACCTAAAATTAGAAATCAAAAATGCATGAGGGAGCCATTGATGTCTGAGCTCGATTTTTCAGGAAAAACAGTGCTGGTCGTTGGTGGCTCAAGCGGCATCGGCAACGGCATTGCGCATGCATTCAAAGATAAGGGGGCGGCGGTTCACGTCTGGGGCACGCGCGCGAAAGCGTCAGATTACTCCGTCGCCGAAGGCTCGGACATGACGGGGCTTCACTATGACCGGATGGATGTGTCCGATTTCGAGGCCATTGAAAAATACGATGCTCCGTTCAAATCGCTCGATGTGCTGGTGCTGAGCCAGGGCACGGTTATCTACCAGCGCGGCGAATTCAAGATGGATGGTTTCCAGAAGGTGATGGACGTCAACGTCAACAGTCTGATGGCTTGTGCGATCAAGTTTCATCCCTTGCTTGCTGCGGCCAGGGGTTCGCTCATCACGGTGAGTTCAACCGCCGCCTTTCATTCAACGCGCGGCAACCCCGCCTACAACGCTTCAAAAACCGGTGCGGTCGGCCTCACGCGTACATTGGCTGAGGCTTGGGCCAAAGACGGCATTCGCGTGAACGGTATTGCGCCGGGTCTCGTTGATACGAAACTCACCAAAGTGACAACAGAAAATCCGGAACGCCTTGCAGGGTCCATTCAAGGTATCCCGATGCGTCGCCTCGGCACACCGGCAGATATGGCCGGTGTCGCGTTGTTTCTCGCATCACCACTCGCGTCTTACGTGTTGGGTCAGACGATCCCCGTGGATGGCGGCCTCATTCTTTAAATTTCAAATTCAGAACAAAAACAAATCAAGGAGAGACAAATGGCGTGGGATTTTGAAACCGATCCGGAATTTCAGAAAGACCTCGATTGGATCGCGGAATTTGTCCGCACCGAAGTTGAGCCGCTTGATCACGTACTGGGTAGTCCCTATGACGTGAAGAACCCCAACAACATCAAGCTCGTGCGACCGCTGCAAGCAAAAGTGAAAGCGCGCAAGCTCTGGGCCTGCCATCTCGGACCCGAACTCGGAGGCCAAGGCTATGGTCAGGTGAAGCTAGCGCTGATGAACGAAATTCTGGGTCGTTCGCATTTTGCGCCGACCGTCTTCGGCTGTCAGGCGCCCGACACGGGCAATGCGGAAATTCTTGCTCATTACGGCACGGAGGCTCAAAAGAAAAAATATCTCCAGCCGCTTCTCGACAACGAAATCGTCTCTTGCTTCTCCATGACCGAGCCGCAGGGTGGTGCCGATCCGCTGATCTTCACGACAACAGCGGTGCGCGACGGCAATGAATGGGTCATCAACGGCGAGAAATGGTTCTCGTCCAATGCGAAATATGCCGCCTTCTACATCGTGATGGCGATTACCGAACCCAATGCGCCGCCCTACCAGCGCATGTCCATGCTGATTGTTCCTGCGGAAACACCGGGCGTAGAGATTTTGCGCAATGTTGGTTTCGGCTCGGAAGGCGAAGGCAGCCACGCCTATATCCGCTACACCAATGTGCGCGTGCCGATTGATCACGTGCTGGGCGAACCAGGCGGTGCGTTTGTCGTCGCGCAGGTGCGCCTCGGCGGCGGCCGCATCCACCACGCCATGCGCACCATTGCCGATGCCAAAATGGCATTCGATATGATGTGCGAACGCGTCATTTCACGTGAAACGCAAGGCACCAAGCTTTCTGAAAAACAGATGGTGCAGGAAAAGATTGCCGATTCATGGATCGAGATAGAGCAGTTCCGCCTGCTCGTGTTGCGCACAGCCTGGCTCATTGACAAGCACAAGGACTACCGCGTTGTGCGCAAGGATATTGCAGCAGTGAAAGCGGCTATGCCCAAGGTGCTGCACGATGTGGCGGCCCGCGCGCTTCATCTGCACGGCTCGCTCGGTCTGTCGAATGAAATGCCGTTCACAGGTCAGGTCATTTCGTCCTTCTTCCTTGGTCTTGCCGATGGCCCGACCGAGGTTCACAAGGTGACAGTCGCCAAGCAGGTCTTGCGCGAATACCGCCCTAGCAATGAACTTTTCCCCACCTATCATCTGCCCAATGTGCGCAAGCATGCATTCGAGAAATACGGTGACCAGATCGAAGACCTCGACGAAGCTGTGTGATCAAAAGCAAGAAGGGGGGGAATGGCCATGATGGAATCGCGTTCGTTAAAGGGCCTGAAGGTGATCGTCACCGGAGCGGCCAGCGGCATGGGTCGCGCCACGGCGGAGATATTCGCCGCCGAGGGCGCACATGTGGCGGTGACCGACTACACGCTTGAGGGTGCGGCAGCAGTTGCGGATGCCATTGTCGCCTCGGGTGGCAGCGCCAAGGCGTGGAAACTTGATGTCGGTGATAAGGCGGAGATCGAGACCGTTGTGGTCTCTATCGCGCAGCATTTCGGCGGGCTTGATGCCGTGGTCAATAACGCAGGCATCTCCGGCTTCACCCAGATCGACAATGAAGGCTATGACGAGCTGTGGGAGCGCATGATCCGCGTTTGCCTGACAGCGCATCAGCGCATCATCCGTGCGGCTCTGCCTTACCTGCGGCAATCAAAAAGCCCGCGTATCGTCAACATTGCCTCGACGGAAGCTCTGGGTGCAACAGCGCTCGACAGTGCATACTCAGCTGCGAAGGCAGGCGTCACGGGTTTAACGCGCGCGCTCGCCGTTGAACTCGGCAAGGAAGGCATCACCGTCAATTGCGTCTGCCCTGGTCCGATCTCAACCGGTATGACGCAAGGCATTCCTGACGATCACAAGGAAATCTACGCCAAACGGCGTACCGCGATGCGTCGCTACGGCCGACCGGAAGAAGTAGCGCATATCACCGTCAGCCTCTGCATGCCTGCCGCTTCCTACATCACCGGCGTCACCATCCCCGTCGATGGTGGGTTGATGGCGCGCAATGCTTGAATTTTTGAGGTCAGATACATGAAGGCGCTTCTCTATCAAGGCCCGCGCGACATTCGCTACGAGAGCTTTGACGATCCGTCGCTTCTCGCTGACACCGACGCCATTATAAAGATGGACAAATGCGGCATTTGTGGCAGCGACCTGCACATCTATCACGGCGAAGGCTTCAGCCCCGACCTGGGCTTCTGTGTGGGTCATGAGGCCGTGGGCGAAGTCGCCGAGGTCGGTCGCGGTGTGCGGCGTCTAAAGGCCGGTGACAAGGTGATGCTGTCGGCGGCGGTTGGCTGCGGCTCATGCGTCAATTGTCTCGCGGGCAATATCAATCATTGTTTGTCGGGTGGAGCAGGGTGCTATGGTCTCAGCCATAAGCTCGAAGGATGTCAGGCGGAAGGCATTCGCGTGCCGATGGCCGATTTCAATGCGCACCCCATTCCTGAAGGTATCACGACCGATCAGGCGCTGATGCTCACCGACAATCTGCCAACCGCGTGGTTCGGTTGCGTCAATGCCAATATCCGGCCGGGTGCGAAGGTCGGTGTCGTTGGCCTGGGGCCCATCGGCTTGATGGCGGTTGAAAGTTGCTTCGTGTTGGGCGCGTCGGAAGTCTACGCCATCGACCTCGTGCCCGAGCGGCGCGCCATCGCGGCGACAATGGGCGCTATACCGGTGGATGGTGCCAATGCGCTGGAAGTAATCGGTGCGGCCACCAAGGGCCAGGGACTTGATAGCGTTGTCGAGGCTGTGGGTGCAGACGCCACGATCAAAATGTCGATCATGTTGGCGGGCAAGCGCGGTCATGTCTCGGCCATCGGCGTCAACCAATCGCGCGATTTCGCTTTTCCGATGGGATTGGCCTTCATGAAGGGCCTGACGTTCCACATCGGCACCTGCTCGGTGCAATCGCATTGGCCGGACCTTGTGCCACTCATCCGCAGCGGCCGCCTAAAGCCGGAGCGGTTCATCACCCACGAAATGAGCCTTGCCGAAGGGGCGGAAGCCTATCGCCTGTTCGACGGTCGCCAGAAAGGCGCCCTGAAGACCGTCATGGTTCCGGCTTGAGGAGGCAGTAAGCATATGTCACTCGAAAGCTGGACTGATCTTGTTGATCTTGAGCGTCTGACCGGATGGATGGACGAGCAGGGGTTGGAAAAAGGTCCGCTGACCGCTGTGACGGCGCTCACTGGCGGCACGCAAAATATATTGCTGAAATTCCGCCGCGGCTCGCGTGACTTCGTGCTCCGCCGCCCACCGCACCGCCCGCATATGAACGGCAGCGAGACGATGCGCCGTGAAGCGCGTGTGCTGGGTGCATTGGCGGGCAGCGATGTGCCCCATCCGGGCCTCATTGCGGCTTGCGCCGAGGAAGATGTGCTTGGCGCGGCTTTCTATCTGATGGAGCCGGTTGACGGGTTCAACGCCACCGTCGGCCTTCCGCCGCTCCATGCGGGCAATGCGTCGGTCCGTCGTGAAATGGGTCTCGCCATTGCCGACGGGGCCGCGGCTCTTGGTCGTGTCGACTATGTTGCCGTCGGGCTCACCGGCCTCGGCAAGCCCGAGAACTATCTCGAACGTCAGGTCGCACGCTGGCGCGGTCAGCTCGAAAGCTATGCGGAATATGAAGGCTGGGCAGGTCCCGGCGACATTCCCGGTGTTGAGCGCGTCGCCAAATGGCTCGGCGACAATTGCCCGCGTGATTTCAAACCCGGCGTCATCCACGGCGACTATCACCTTGCCAATGTGATGTACCGACACGACAGCGGCCAGCTTGCCGCCATTGTCGATTGGGAATTGACCACCATAGGCGACCCGCTGATCGATCTCGGCTGGCTGATGGCAACCTGGCCGGATGCCGATGGCGTGCGCACGACAGGTTCTGTAGGTATCCAGCCGTGGGAAGGTTTCCCGACCGCGCCGGAACTCATCGCCCGCTACGCCGAAGGCAGCACCCGCGACCTGTCGGCCATCGGCTGGTATGCGGTCCTCGCCTGCTACAAGCTCGGCATCATTCTGGAGGGCACAAATGCCCGCGCCGCCGCTGGCAAGGCCCCACGCGAAACCGGCGATATGCTCCACGCCTCGACCATTGGTCTGTTCCGGCGTGCACTCGGCTGGATCGACACCTGATTTCAAGTGGAATCCGGATTTTTTTGAAATCATCCGTATGCCCGCCATAATCCCGCCACCGACGGAGCGCCAAATCGCCGCCGGACAGTGAATCGTGTCATGCTGATGTGTGTTTGATATGCTCTGTTCGTCTCACATCCCCCCGGCCTTTCGCGAAGGTGCCCCGCCATGACTGAGATCCGCCGTTCCGCTCTGTTTGTCGCCCTCTTTTTGGCAGCAGTAAGTTGGGCGGGGTGGGTTCCCGCAGCGCAGGCGGCGGAAGGGACGCTGAGCGTCGCCCGCATCACACCTTCGGGCATGGACGCTGCTGCAGGGCAGCAAATGGTGATCGAGTTCGACCGTGCCGTCGTGCCGCTCGGACGGATGGAACGCAGCAGCGCTGAAATTCCTGTCGAAATCTCCCCCAAGCTTAATTGCGAATGGCGCTGGCTCAGCGACCGCGCGCTGGCCTGCCAATTGGGTGAGAAAGACGCTATGGCGGCGTCCACACATTATACCGTGACGGTCAATCCCGGCATTATTGCGGCTGACAACACGACGCTCGCCGAACCGCTGCATCACGAGTTTGTCACGAGCCGTATCGCGCTTGATCGCGTCGAATTCTCCGGTTGGACCGGACCGGGTGTGCCTGCGCTGCAAATGACATTCAACCAGCCTGTCCGCCGTGACAGTGTGGCGCGCAGCATCAATTTCGCATGGACGGAAAACGGCGAGGGCACACGCGCCGTTACGGCTGAAGCTGGTCCCGATTGGTCGCAAGCGCCGGATGACGCACTTGTCGATGTACCGCGCCAGCCCGGCATCGCTGGATTCTTCAGGCGGCTCCTGTCCTATTTCTCGTGGTTCCGCGCCGACAACGAACCCGCGCCGCACGAATGGGCGCGCCGCACATGGGTCGTGACACCGGCCAGCCCCTTGCCGCTCGACACGGAAGTCGAACTCCTCATGAAGCCCGGCCTGATATCGGCTTTGGGTGCCGAACCCAGCATTGTGGACCAACAGGTCAAGAAATTTGCCACTTTCGGCGCGTTCAAATTTCTCGGTGCACGTTGCGATGACAATTCGGGCAACACAATCAGCATTGCCCCCGGCGACAAAGCGGGTGCTTTGTGCGGACCGTGGAACATTGTTCGTCTTGCATTTTCTTCGCCCGTTCAACGTAAAGAACTGAAAGACCATGTTGTCATTTCGCCGGAGCTTGGCAAGCCGACCCCGGACAGCGATCCTTGGGCCGACGTCGATCTGGATCAGACAGACGGCTACTACGACTGGAAAGGTCACGACAAGGCTGATGAATTTTCAGCACGGTTTCCGGTCTACTTGCGCTCAGGTCGCGACTACGAAGTCAGCCTAAAACCCGGCGACACCAAGATCGTCGATATATTTGGCCGCGAGCTGGAAGGTGACGTCAGCGCCCGCTGGCGCATGGATGATCGTCCGCCAAATTTTGAACTGCCCAATAACATCGCTGTACTTGAAAAAGGTATCGACAGCGAAGTACCGCTGTTCGTCAACAACCTCACCAAAAGAGTCGTCACATTTTCGCGTATGACAGCGGCGGGCATCAAAACCGGCCTAGAAGATGTGCGAAAAATCGATCCGATCCGCAATGTTCAATATGCCATTCCGCTCGGCGTGCGGGAGATGCTGGAAGGCAAATCCGGTTCCATATTCGGCCGGATGACGACGACGCCTGCGACACGTAAGCAATCGCCCTTTGTTTTTGCGCAGGTCACGCCTTTCGCGCTCCATGTCAAATTGGCGCATTACAATACATTCGTGTGGGTGACAGATCTCGCCACAGGCGAACCTGTGTCCGGTGCGCGCGTATCGCTTTATCGCGATCCGGATTTGTTCAGTGCCTTCTGCTCGTCGAACAATTATGTCGCTTGGAACGCGCAACGCGAGGAAGCCTTCGCCATCAGCGACGCCAGTGGTCTCGCGCTGCTGCCGGGCAAACCGCGCAAGGTGGACGGGTGGGAATCGCCTTGTGACACCGCGCTGACCGTTAAAGCGCAAAAGGCCGACGATCTTGCCCTCATGCCGCTCTACTATCAGTTTGAAGCAGATACCTATCGCGCGTCGGGTGAGCAACTCTGGTCCACCAGCCAGTCAGCGCAAGAGCATATGCGTGTTTGGGGCACCACAGCGCAGGGTGTCTATCGCGCGGGTGACACGATCCAATACAAAGTCTATGTGCGCGGTCAGGACAATAAGGGCCTCACTGCCGCGCCGCCGTCGAACTATCGAGTGCAGTTGATCGACCCGACCGGCAAGCTAGTTGCTGAAACCAAAGACCTGTCTTTGAACGAATTCGGCGCAACGTCGGGCGACTTCAACATCTCGAAAAACGGCACAGTCGGCTGGTATCGTTTCCGCCTCTTGCAAAAACTTTATGTGACAGCCGGAGACATCAAGGACTACTCAACCGATGAAGGCCCGTTGGGCGAAACAGGCTGGTATGCCTGGAAGCCGATGCAGGTGCTGGTCAGTGATTTCACTCCGGCATCATTCCGCGTGACAACCACCGTCAACGGCAAGATTTTTGGAGCCGGTCAGTCGGTTGATGTGGAAAGCAAAGCGGCGCTCCATGCCGGTGGCCCCTATACCAATGCCACGGCGCGCTTCACTGCCATGCTCAGCCCGAAGGCGATGCATTCTGATCATCCGGTCGCCGCCAGTTTTGATTATTCAAGGAGCGACGAAGACTATTCCGGATCGCAAAGAATGATCGCGCAACTCGAGCAGCCGCTCGACGCGCAAGGCCTCGCCAAAGTGTTGGTCAAAATTCCCGATGAGGAAAGTGCCGCATACGGCAATCTGACTTTTGAAAGTGCCGTTGCCGACGACCGTGGCAAAAACATTGCGAACGCGGCAACAGCTATCTATGCCGCGACAGATCGCTTTGTCGGGTTGAAGCCCACCGCATGGATTTTTCAGGCTGCGAAACCGGCATCATACGAATATGTCGTGGTCGACGCTGAGGGGGTGCCGGTCAAAGGTGCGAAGGTCGATCTCGAAATCGCTTATAAGAATGTCACCGCTGCGCGCGTGAAATCAGCGGGCAATGTCTACCAGACCGTTTACAACACCAGTTGGGATAAAGCCGGAAGCTGCGCGGGCACGTCGGAAGAAGGTCCGGCGAAGTGTGCCTTCACACCGGCGGAGGCGGGCGAATACCGAATCACTGCGACTGTCAAAGGCACAGCCGGAAAAACCCACACCGCATCAAGCGACTTTTGGGTCACGGGCCGTAATGTCGTTCTTTGGGAAAGCGAACCGGATACTGCGCTGCAAATGTTCCCCGAGCAGGCGAAATATAAAGTCGGTGATACAGCGCGCTATCTGATCAAGAACCCCTATCCGCATGCCAAGGCGCTCATCACCATCGAACGCTACGGTGTCATCGATCATTTCGTGCAGACATTCGACAGCTCAACGCCCATCGTCGAATTTCCGGTGAAACCGGAATATGCACCGGGATTTTATGTCTCGATTGTGCTGGTGAGCCCGCGCGTCGACAAGCCGCTTGAAGCGAACATGGTCGATCTCGGCAAGCCCGCATTCCGCATGGGCTATGTGTCTGTGCCGGTCACGGATCCATACAATGAAATGGTCATCAGCGCCAAAGCCGCAAAGGACGAGTATCGTCCCGGTGACAAGGTGGCGGTCAATCTGCATGCGGAGCCGCGTCACAAGGGAAGCAACGAACCCATCGAATTTGCGGTCGCTGTTCTCGATCAGGCTGTGTTTGATCTGATCTCAGGCGGCAATGCCTATTTCGATCCCTATCGCGGCATGTATCGTCTCGATGGTCTTGATGTTCACAATTACAATCTTCTGCTCAACCTCATCGGTCGGCAGAAGTTTGAAAAGAAAGGTGCGAACCCGGGAGGTGACGGCGGACCTGATCTCAAACTCCGTGACGTCACAAAATTTGTTGCCTATTGGAATCCGTCTGTTCTGGCTGATGCCAAAGGCAATGCATCCATCGAGTTTGAGGTGCCCGACAATTTGACCGGTTGGCGTGTATTAGCACTCGCCGCTGATCCCGCTCAGAAAATGGGTCTCGGTGTCGGCGAGTTCAAAGTTAATCGCGAAACCGAAATTCGCCCCGTCATGCCTAATCAGGTTTTGGAAAGCGACAAGTTCACGGCGGGTTTCAGCGTGATGAACCGCACCGAAGCGGCCCGTGAAATCAAAGTCGTTGTCACAGCCGAGGGTGATCTCGCGGATGGAAAGACGACCTCAGTTGAAAAGATCATTAAGCTCGAACCCTTCGCCCGCAGCACAGTCTTCGTGCCGCTGACGGCGGGCATGATTGCGACGAAGCGTAACGTTAGTGCCGGTGCCATCGGCTTCAAAGTGAGCGCCGGTGACGAGATCGACAAGGATGGGTTTGCCTATAGCCTGCCAGTTGGCAAAGGCATCGACCTTGTGACCTCGGCCTTCTATGGCACGACAGATAGCGAGAATGTTGTCACGCCGATTGCATTTCCGAAAGCGATCCGCCCTGACGCTGGTGAACTGTCTGTCACATTGAGCCCGACGGTCATCACGGATGTAGCATCTGCCTTCCGCTATATCGCACTCTATCCATTCTATTGCTGGGAGCAACGTCTCACCAAAGGCGTGATGGCGGCAAACTTTGCGGCGCTTCGCAAATATCTCCCCGCCGATCTGGACTGGAAGGATGCTCCGGCGACGCTTGCCGCCACGATGAAAAGTGCGGCGGACTTTCAGGCTCCTAACGGCGGCATGGCCTATTGGGTCGCCACCAATGACCGCGTGGACCCTTATCTCTCCGCCTATACGGCGCTCGGCTTTACCTGGCTGCATGATCGCGGCACGGACGCGCCGACGCCTGTGAGCGAGAAACTGCAAGCCTATCTGCAGGAGTTTTTGCGCAAGGACATCGCACCGGACTATTACAGCAAGCAAATGTCGGCGTCTGTACGTGCTGTTGCCTTGGCCGCTCTTGGCCGCGAAGGTCGTGTGACATTGCGCGACATCGAACGCTTGCGTCCGGAGTTCCTCACCATGGGTCTCTTCGGCAATGCCATGGTGTTGCAGGCGGCTCTTTCGCTGAAGGATGACCAGGGTGCGAAACTCTCTCGCGAGATGGTCGATCTGATCCTGTCGCATTCCAACCAGACGTCAGGCAAGTTTCTCTTTAGTGAAGAACGCGGCGAAGGTTTCGCGCGTATTTTGTCGACACCCTTGCGTGACAATTGCGCGATCCTTACCAGCCTCGTCGCCTACTCGCGTGCGCCGGGACAACGCGACTATGTGGAGCAGACCGCGTTCAAACTCGTGCGTGCGATCTCGCAAAGCCAACGCAAGGATGGTTATTGGGGCAACACGCAGGAGAATATGTTCTGCGCCAATGCGCTCGCCGATTACGCCAGCGCCTTCGAAGCAACCGAGCCGAACCTGACTGTCAAAGCGACATTGGATGGCGAAGATATGGGCACAGCAACGCTTCAGGGTGTGGCTGCAACGCCGGTCAAGCTGACACATGACATCGAAGCCAAAGACGTTGGCCGTGATGCCAAGCTCAGCATCGAACGCGAAGGTGAAGGGCGTCTCTACTATGCGACGCGCCTTAGCTATGCACCCGTCGATGGTGTGACGGAGCCGGTCAATAGCGGTATCGAAGTGCGTCGCGAATACAGCATCGAACGTGATGGCAAACGTGTGCTGCTTGGCAATGACGCGAAGATCAAACGCGGCGATCTGGTGCGTGTCGACATTTACATGTCGCTGCCCGCCGCGCGTAACTTTGTGGTGGTAAATGATCCCGTGCCGGGCGGGCTTGAGCCGGTCAACCGCGACCTTGCCACGACCTCGATTGTCGATGCTGACAAAGCCGAAATCACGCCGCCTGAAGGCAGCTGGGTCACGCGTTTCTCGGACTGGCTTGAATACGCGGCGGGCTACTGGTCCTTCTACCATCAGGAAATGCGCGACGACAGCGTGCGCTTCTACTCGGACTATCTGCGTCCCGGCAATTACCACCTGTCCTATGTGGCACAGGCTGTGGCGACAGGTGAGTTCACGCATCGGGCGGTAAAGGCCGAAGAAATGTACGATCCTGATGTCTTCGGCTATGGCGCTGCGGGTCGTCTGACGGTGGAGGAATAGCGGGCCATGAACTGGTTGCGCTGGAGCATCGACAGAGCCGAGTGGCCATACGCGCTTTGGCGTAAGTGGCGACTGCGGAGCTGGGTGACGCTCGGCACAACGGGAATGGTTGCGGCTCTTTCTCTTGCCACCTGGATGAGCCTTGCCGACGCACCGCAATTGCGTTTGCAGCTTGCGGCACAACGACAAATCCTGCTCGACCGCGAAGGTCACGCGCTGTCCGAAGAACTTGGTGAGTGGAATGTTCAGGATCAGGTGTCGCTCTATCAGGTGCCACAACGTTTGCAGCAAGCTGTTCTGACGGCGGAGGATCGTCGCTTCTACAGCCATCGTGGTGTTGATTGGTTGGCGCGGATGCATGCGATCTGGCAAGGCGTGAAGGCAGGGCGGAATGTGCGTGGTGCGAGCAGCATCACGGAACAAGTGGTGCGCATGTTGGTGCCGCGCCCGCGCACCCTGTGGTCGAAATGGATTGAGGGTTTCGACGCGCGACGGCTTGAGTATGCGGCGACGAAATCCGACATTCTTGAATTCTATATCAATCAGGTTCCTTACGCGTCGAACCGGCGAGGCGTAGTGGCGGCGGCGAAGTACTATTTCAATCGCGATCTCGATACGCTCGATGGCCGTGAGATGCTGACGCTTGCCATCCTGCCGCGCGCGCCATCTGGTTTTGATCCTTATCGCAGCGGCGCAAAGCAACTTGAACGGCGCAGCATTCATCTGGCGAGCGAGATGCGCCGCGCCGGATTTCTCAGCGGTGATGAATGGGAGCAGATTATCGACACGCCGCTGACGCTTGAACGCACGGCCGCGTCCTCCTCGATCGGACATTTCAGAACATACGTTGAAAGACAACTGACGCGCTCCACTGATCTCAACAAACCCGAACGCGTGACGACGACGCTCGACAGTGGTTTGATGCAACTGGCACAGGGACTTGTTGATCAGCGCGTGAAGGCTTTGGGTGGTCGGAAAGTTCATAATGCGTCCGCTCTTGTGATTGATCATCGCAGCGGTGAAATTCTCGCTTGGGTGGTTGCCGGATCGGAAAAGGAAGCCCGTACTCCGGGGCGTTATCTCGACGCTGTGCTGGTGCCGCGCCAACCCGGATCGTCGATGAAACCCTTTCTCTATGCGGCAAGTTTTGATGTGGGCTGGGCACCGGGTTCGCGCATTGAAGATGCTCCGTTGTCGGAAGCTGTGGGCACTGGTTTGCATCGGTTCAACAATTACTCGCATCAATTTTATGGCGACGTTTCGATACGCCAAGCCCTTGGAAACTCTCTCAATATTCCTGCCGTACACGCCGTAAATTTCGTCGGGCCGGATCGCTATTTGTCGTTGCTGCATCAACTCGGTTTCAAAAGTCTGTCGCGTGGTGCGGGCTTTTACGGCGATGGTTTGGCACTCGGAAATGGTGAAGTTTCGCTCCTCGAACTGGTTCAGGGCTTCGCGGTTTTGGCCAATCAGGGCCAGACGGTGCGTCTTCGGGCGGTGAAGGGTGAAAGCACGCAACCCCTTAAAAATAAACGTGTTTTCAGCGCACAGGCGGCGACCATGGTGAGTGACATCCTGTCGGACCCCTGGGCGCGTTCGTTGGAATTCGGTCGCTATTCCATGCTCGATTTCCCCGTTCAAACGGCTGTAAAAACAGGCACTTCCACGGATTACCGCGATGCTTGGGCGGTAGGATACGACAGCCGCTATGTGGTGGGGATATGGATGGGCAACCTCGACCAGTCACCGACCGATGGGATCACCGGATCGACCGGTCCCGGCCTTGTTTTGCGCGGGATTTTTGCCTATCTGAACCGCGATCAGAACACCTCGAGACTAGGCTTGGATTCCGAGGTTTTCCTGCGAGAAAACTGTGCATTCCATGTCGAGGGTCAAGTCGAGGGTTGCGGGCAGATTTTGGACCTGCAAACAGCGACCAGCGTGAAATTCACAGGGGCGGATAAACCTGCTCCGTTCATCTTATCCCCGACCCGCGATCTCCGCCTCGCCTTCGATCCGCGCCTGCCCGCAGACAGGCAATCCTTCCGCTTCTCGGTCGCGGGGCTGGGACCCGAGGACAGGGTGACGTGGATTGTGAATGATGAAATCGAAGGCGAAGCAAAAGGCGGGGATTTCGATTGGCCGGTTGTGCGCGGAAAATATGTGATGCGCGCCGAGGTTGAACGCGCAACCGGGCATAAAATATTGCTCGGGCCGGTGCCTTTTTCTGTGCGCTAAACGAGATTTATTTCTATCCCGCAAATTTTGAAACCCGATCCGGCTACGGTCAGCCCGCGCGCTTTGGCGGCGGCGAAAATGGGGGCGGCGTCGCGCACTGCGACGTCGATACCGATGACGCCGGTGCCATCTTCATCGACGGGCGGGACAAAGCGGATCTCGCCCTTGGCGAGCTTCACGTTAGTCGATCCGATAACAGATGAATTGAGATGGTCGGCCCAGCGTTTGGCCGCGTCGGCAGGGTCGCGCGACTGAATGGTGACGGCGGGCAGGCCGAGCACATTGGCGTCCGCGCGAAAGTCGCGCCATTCGGGTCCGGCAGGCGGCCAGTTGCTTTCGCTTTCGAGATAGTCTGCAACGCCACCAACTGAATCGATGGAGGTGAGCACGCCGTCAAAATCGCCCGGATGAAAATGCGTGAACGTGTAGGTCTTGCCTTCGTGTGCCGCGATGGAGCGCAGACCCTTGGCGACCAGACGGTCGCGATGGGAGAGTGCCTCGCGGTCCTGTAGGATCACCATGTAACCGGCGTCCCCGCTGCGACGCTTCAGATAGCGCGCGGCGGACGCATCGTCGCGCACCGGCTGGACGATTTCGAGAAACTCGCCGCCGACGGGGAAGACGACATTGACGAGACCGAAGACGGCGACACCCGGATCGCGGAAGGCGACCTTGAGACCGAGCGTGGCGGCGAGGTCTTCGACGTAAGGGTCGAGGTCTTTGGCGACGAGGGCAATCTGGCGCAAACGCATGGTTTCATCCTCCCGTTTTTCAAAGAGGGTGCATGCGGCAGACGGATTGTGCAAGGGAAAGGGTGACGGGTAGTGTTGAGGTTGGGGCAAAAATCACTCGGGGGGAGCTGTCATGTCTGTGGAGCTTTGGTGTTTGTTCGGGGCGATGGTTTTGGGGCTGGTGCATATGTCGGCGGCGTCCCTCACGTTTAAGGCGCAGGTGGGCAATCGCTATACGGTGGGTGCGCGGGACGAAGCGTTGCAGCCGACGGGCGTGGCGGCGCGGCTTGATCGGGCGCAGCGGAATTTTAATGAGACGTTTCCGATTTTCGTCGCCGCTGTGCTGATGGTCGAGGTGCTGCACAAAGCGGGCGAGTTCAGCTATTGGCGCGCGCTGATTTATCTCGGCGGTCGGCTGTTTTTCTTGCCGCTTTATGCTGCCGGTGTGCCGTGGCTGCGCACATTCAGCTGGAACGCGGCGACGCTCGGGCTGGTGTTGGTGATGGCGCAGATTGTGATGTGATTTCGAGTTGTGCGACTGAAGGTGATGTCGGTGGTCAAATGCCGTTTTCGGGCTTCCAGCCCGGTTGTGTGTCGTAGGACTCGATCGCGGGATTCGGGTGGTCCCAATCGCGTTGATTCCGTGTGAAAATTTCGACCTGCGGCAGCATTCCGTCGGATGTATCTAACGTTCCCATCGCAACCGTCATGAAGCCAGGCATGCCGGTGTTTTTGCCAAACAGCGGGCTACCGCAAGTTCCGCAAAATAAACGTGTGACGGTATTGCCCGCATTGCTTTCTATTTTGTAGGTGGCTGGTTGGCCGAAGAGGCGAATGGAGGACTCGGGGAACATCGCGCCGGTGGTGTGGCCGGTGCCGCTAAGTCGCTGGCAGTCAGTGCAATGGCAGACGGCGATCACAATCGGTTCATCGTCAATTTCATAGCTGCACATGCCACACAAACATTTTCCCGTGCGCATAAATGTTCCTTTGCATTGCCCGCAAATGATGCCGGTCGGTCGCGTCTTACGAGCCGCTATACCAGTTGTAGCCTTCGTCTTCCCAATAGCCGCCGGGGTAATCGTTGGTCACGAAAATCTCGACGATATGTTTGGGGTTTTTGAAACCAAGTTTTGTCGGCACACGGAGTTTCATCGGGTAGCCATATTTGACTGGTAGTTCATCGTCGGCAAAGTCGAGTGCCAGAATAGTTTGCGGGTGTCGCGCGGTCGGCATGTCGATGCTGGAATAGTAATTGTCAGCGCATTTGAAGCCGACATATTTGGCGTCCTTGTCCGCGCCGACGCGATCAAGAAAAATATGGAAGGGCACACCGCTCCATTTACCGATGGCGCTCCAGCCTTCGACGCAGATGTGACGCGTGATCTGGGACTCCTGCGGCAGGGCGCGCAGGTCCGCCACTGTCCACGGCTTGCGGTCTGCGATTTTGCCCGAAAGCTTCAGACTGTAAGTTGAGCGGTTGACGACCGGTGCTTTGGATTCGGCATAGAAAGCATTGAACGGAAAGGGCTTGGTGATCGCGCTTTCAGGGTAAGTCGGTGCCAGCGTGGTCGGGCTGAAAATCGCAGCCTGCACGCCGTCGTTCCACTTCGACATATTGTCGAGAACCTTTTGCACCGAAAAGCCGCTGCCAAGATCGCAACCTGTCAGCATGGTCAGTGCGCCAAGCGACAGGCCTTGACGCAAAAACAAGCGACGTTCGATGTTTTTGATTTCGGGCGCGATGTCCCTGAGGTTCACGGCCAGTTTTTCATCACGGCGTTTCATTGGGGAGCCTCCGTGTGGGGTTTGGCATGGGACGCGGGGGAGCGGCCTGTGATCATGGGGAGAAGGGTGGAAGGGACCAGCAGGACCAGAGCGAGATGGACGAAGATGAAAGCGACAATGCCTGCCATGCAGAAGAAGTGGACGAGCCGCGCGCCTTCATAGCCGCCGAAGACACTGGCGAGCAGATGGAACTGCACCGGCTTCCAGACAGCCAGGCCGCTGAGGACGACGAGGACGCCGAGCGCGAGGACACCGAGGTAAAGCACTTTTTGCACGGCGTTGTAGGTGCCCAGACTATGCGCGAGTTTGAAATTGAGTGCGGCGACAGAGTCGTCCCAGAAGGATTTGGGCGAGACAGGCAGCATGGCGCGGTTGAGATGACCCGACCAGAGCCCGTAGATGAGATAGACAAGGCCGTTGGCTACCAGAAGCCACATGGCAGCGAAGTGCCATTGCAACGCACCGCCGAGCCAGCCGCCGATGGTGATGGAGCGCGGGAACATGAAATCGAAAAGGGGTGAGGCATTGTAGATGCGCCAACCGCTACCGATCATCAGCACCATGGCGAAGGCGTTGACCCAATGGGTCAGGCGCACAATAAGCGGATGAGGCGAGGGCAGGCCTTTGGGCTTGGTCATCATGTGTTCCTCCACACATTCATAATAGCGCCGAACGGCTTCAGTTGGCGCGTGATTTTCGTATAGACTTCACCAATGCCTGACGGGGGAATGTGGTGACCAGTATTTGCATCGGCGTGCCGAGCTACAAACGGGCTGATCTGCTGAAAGACTTGCTGGACCGGCTGTTGCCGCTGCTGGCGGAGCGGCCGCATATCCGCCTCTGTGTGGTGAACGATGGGAGCCATGACGCGCGATATGACGAGGTTGTGTCGGCGCGCGCGAGGCAATTCGATTACCGGATTTTGCCGGTCAACGGTGGCTGCGGCGCGGCGCGGCGGGCTTGTTTTGAAGATGCCCGCGAAGACCATCTCGTTTGTATCGATGATGACTGTTTGCCGACACGCGAATGGCTCGACTGGCTGGAGGCGATGATTGCGACATGGCCCGGCGTTGATTTGTTTGCGGGCGATGTGAAACCGCATTTTCCGGAAGGCGCGACGCGCTGGCAGAAGGCATTGTCCACTGTGGACGAAGCCCATTCGGCACTGGAAATGAGCTTCGGACTGCTGACGGCGGTGACGGCCAATCTCGCCATGAAGCGTAGTACTTATGAAGCGGCGGGTGGTTTCGACGCTGGCCTGCGCGGCGCGGAAGATTGCGATATCACGCAAAAGGTGATCGCGGCGGGGGGAACCTATCTGATCGTGCACCACTGGGTAATTTTCCATGTTGCCAAGCTGAAGACCCGCGAGATGCGAAAGCGGTTCCGTCAATATGGTTTCGCCACAGCAAGCTATGTGGTTACACGCAACGCTTGGAAAATTGTTTCAAGGTCGGATTTCGGCCAGTTGCGACCGGCGCTGAGGCGCGCGCGGGAATGTCTGAAAAACGAGCTGGCAAAAAAGCGAAGGCTCGGATTGCCGCCGGTTGTGCAATGGCAGAGGGCGGGTGTGACCACGCTGTTGCAGCTTGAATATGAATATGGCTGGTACAAGGGGATGAAGGCGCATGGGCGCAGCACATCGTCGCCGCTGCCCTATCAGCCCAAGCTCATTGATCGCTATCGCGACTTCACGGAAGAGGACCGCGCTGCGCTCGCCCTGCGCTCAGGCGCGTGAGGCGAGGCGGAGTGCCATGTCGGCGGCAAGGCCCAGCGGATCGGCGGGGAGGCCGAGGCGGCTGACAGCTTGTGCCTGCGCGGCGGCGGCCTGCATCATCGTCGGGTCGGTGGCGGCGTGACGGATGGCGTTGCCGAGGGCGGCGGTTTCAACGTCGCCGTCGGTCGGATCGAAGCAGAGGCCGGTGCCGAGCTTCACGATCTGGCGGGCGATCATTTGTGATTCCGAATGGATGGGGACCACGACCTGCGGGCGACCGGCGGCGAAGGCGGATTGCGACAGGCCCGCACCGGCATGGGACACGATGACCGAGACGCGTGGGAAAATATCGCTGACGTTCGGCATGTCAGTCAGAACCTCCGCACCCTGACGTTTGAGAAAGCGCGTTGACTCTGTCTCGCCGCCGGTGAGGTGGGCGATGACGGGCAGGCCAGTGCTGACACTTGCCTGAACCAGACGCCGCGTCAGCGCCAGATTGGCGTGACCATAGATGAATATGGCGGGTGCAGGCGGCGGCGCGAGCGGCACGATGCCGCTCTCATAAGTGCCGAGAAGGGGTGTGTCGCGCAAAGGCCCATAGGGATCGAACACGGGCAGCATGAAAACGGCACGCGCGTCGCCTTCCATGAAATGCGGCAGCGCGGCGATTTCGGGAAGGTCACGCCCGCGCAAGGCAGCGTTGACCGCAGCGAGCATGGTGTGCTGAATGGGCGGCGCGTCTGTGCCTGCGATGAGGGCGGGATAGTTTTTGATCTGTGCGGGTGGCGCGTTGAACGCATTGCCTGTGACGAGGGTGGGCACGCGGCCTCGCGCGGCGAGGACGGCGAGCGGGCTGTGGTCGGCGACGAGGACGTCCGGTGCACAGAGCGAGAAAATATCATCCCATGCGGCGAGGCCGCTAAGAAGATCGTCGCTGCGCGAGAAACCGGCGAGCGCCAGAATTTCGGCAAAGCTTGCCGTGTGGGAACGGATGTTGCCGAGCGAGGCAGGGCGCGGGGCGGCGAGCGCCAGATCACCTTCGGTCAGATGCGGGCGGATGTGATGCGGGTCATGCAGGACATAGACCGCGCGGAAGGGGGCTTCGCCGGCTGCGGCAAGACGCGCGCGCATGGCGCCTGCTATGCGTAGCAACGGCATGACATGGCCGAGGCCCGCGCCGAGTTCTGCCGTGAAGAGAATGGTTTTCATGGGCGCATTATGGCGTCAGAGAGACAAGGGCGATACGGACAAAAAAACAGCCGGCAAATGAATTTGCCGGCTGTTTGACGCAATGTAGGTAGCAAGCGAAATCAGACAGGGCCGATATAAGGCGCTGTGTAGTTGTTGCCATCCTGCGAGATGGAATCGAGGCCTTGCAGCGCCAGATTGTCCACCGGATCGTCCAGACGGTTGCGATCCTTCAGGCTCTTGGTGCCGCCGCCGAAATAATAGCGGATGCCGACCGAGGCGTTGACATAGCTGTCGTCAGCGACGGCAGCGTCAGCAAAGAAGGTGAGGCCGGAGAGGCTCGCCATGCCGGGCTGAAACTCGAAGCCGGCATGGGCGGACATGTCGAGCACGGGGTCATTGGCACCACCCGCGACAAATTTCAGATTGTCGGTGGCGTACCATGACAGGTCGATGCCTGAGTAAGTGCCGGCATCGACATTCGAGCCCCACTGGTAGCCGCCGCGGGCTGTGACGGTGAACTGATCGAGATAGAGTTCACCTTCGCCGCCGAGACGGGTCAGCGACTGGTCGGGACCGTTGCTGTTTTGCTTTTTCACATGGGCGAGCGTCACGCCGAGGAGAGCCTTGGACGGATCACGCCAGAAGAAGTGACCGCCGATGCCGCCCGTGCCTTCGCCGCCGTCGCGACCGATGGCACCGTCGAACTGGACGCCCCACTGTTTGTCACCGGGCAGTGTGAGCGAACCGGCGAAAAGGCCGCGATTGTGGTCTGTGTCATTATCGCTGTCGGAATAGCCGCCGATGATGGCGACCTTGCCGTTGATGCCGGAAACGGCGGGCGCGGTTTCATCTGCTGACGCCATGCCGACCGAGCCCATGCCGATGAGGGCACCGAGCGCAGGCATCATCATGTTGGAGCGCATGATGCCGAAGATCGAGCGGCGGGCGACCTGCGAACGTGCGTCGATGGGCACGAGCGCGAGGCGGGGCAGCTCGAAGCAGAGGCGCATGGCCGGTTTGAAGTCTTCCGTGAGGCCACTTGTGGCATCGAGGAGATTTTTGAGTGTGAGGTCTTCCATCGCGCCGAGATCGGCGGTGCTGAGCTTGCCGTCGCGGATGAAATGCTTGTGGTTGAGAACCACATAGGCTGTGCGCCAGCGCGAGTTCCAGTAGAGACCCGCAAGCTTGTCGCCGAGTTCGGCACGCATCTCGCGCGCGAAGGAAACAAGGGCATGGCCGCGGTCGATGGCGCCGGTGGCGTCATGCAGCGACTGTTCATGCGCGAAGGTTTTGACGAAGCCCTCGATGGAGCGGGCGCGCTCCAGGCTACGGTCGCTGTGACGGCGGAGTTTGATCGCGCCGGTGTGACCGCATTCTGCCAGTTCGAGACGCAGCGCGTCCATCTGCTGGCGCGAGACGACCGATTTGGCGGCGTGAACCGTGACAACGGATTTGCCGGACCGCGTGTTGTCGCTGCCGACATAGAAGGCGGGAGAATTGGTGTTCAGCATCATCGCCGCCACGGGCTGCTGCGACAACATGATGGATTCATTTTTGGAATTCATGAGTATGCACCCCTGATGCGATTGGTTGTGCCCCTGAGAATGGCGCGAATCGACTAAGCATGATTTTGCCGCTAGTTTGGCAACAAAGCAAAGTAGCAGAAAGACAAATTTTGCCGTGGTCGATTCCCTGCCTACCGAGCCACATTAAGGCGCGCGAATACGGCACGCAGTCACCCAAAAGGGTGATTTTACGGAGACCTGATACGGATGACCGAACTGACCGTTGCTGCGACGCAAATGGCCTGCAGCGCCGATGCCGATGAGAACATCGCCAATGCCGAACGGCTGGTAACAAAGGCAGCCGAGCAGGGCGCACGGTTCATCCTGCTGCAGGAGCTCTTCGAGACGCCCTATTTCTGTAAGGACATGGCACCTGACCTACTGCATCTGGCGGTGCCTGTGGAAAACAATCCCGCGGTCAAAGCCATGCGGGCGCTCGCCAAGCGACTCGGCGTGGTGCTGCCTGTGTCGATCTATGAGCGTGCCAATAATGCGCTCTACAATACACTGGTGATAGTGGACACGGACGGCGAGGTGTTGGGCCTCTATCGCAAGTCGCATATTCCCGACGGGCCGGGTTATAGCGAGAAATACTACTTCTCGCCCGGCGACACGGGGCTCAAGGTCTGGGACACCAAGGTCGGCAAGATCGGCGCGGCGGTCTGCTGGGACCAATGGTTCCCCGAAGCGGCCCGCCTGCTGGCGCTCAAAGGCGCGGACATCATTTGTTACCCGACGGCAATCGGCTCCGAACCCCATGACGCGACGATCCATTCGCGCGACCACTGGCAGCGGACCATGCAGGGACATGCAGCCGCCAACATGACCCCCGTGGTGGCCTCCAACCGCATCGGCAAGGAGCAGGGACGGACCTGCGACATTACTTTTTACGGCTCGTCCTTCATTGCCGACAATACGGGTGCCAAAGTGGTGGAAGCCGGTGAAACAGAAGAAGCGGTGTTGACCGCCACCTTCGACCTCGACAAATTACGCCGCACGAAAATTGAATGGGGCGTCTTCCGCGACCGCCGCGTGGACCTCTACGGCGACCTGCTGTCGCTCGACGGCACCACCCGCCATCCGACAAGCAAGGGCTGAGACAAATGGATTTCTCTTTCACCGCGGCGGATGAAGAATTCCGCATGACCGTCCGGCATTTCTTCGAGACGGAATATCCCCAAGACCTGATCGAAAAGATCGGCAAAGGTCACTCGCCCGCCAAGGCCGATTATCAGCGTTCCGAACGTGCGCTCGACGCCAAGGGCTGGGTCGCGGTCAACTGGCCCAAAGACGCGGGCGGTACAGGCTGGACGTCCAACCAGAAATACATTTTCGACGAGGAACTGGAACGGGCAGGCGCACTCAACGTCGTGCCCATGGGCCTCCTTTATGTAGGGCCGGTGATCTACACATTCGGCACACCGGAGCAGAAGGCAAAATTCCTGCCTGGTATTTTGAACAGCACGACATTCTGGGGGCAGGGCTATTCCGAACCTGAGTCAGGCTCGGACCTCGCCTCGCTGCAAGCCAGCGCCGTGCCGGACGGAACTGATTATATCGTCAATGGCACAAAAATCTGGACGAGCCTCGGCCAGCACGCCGACTGGATCTTCTGTCTGCTACGCACGGATAATTCCGGCAAGAAGCAGGAAGGCATTACATTCCTTCTGATCGACATGAAATTACCCGGCATCACGGTGCGCCCGATCATCACGATTGACGGCAAACACGCATTGAACGCCATCGACTTTGTCGATGTGCGCGTGCCGCAGGAAAACCGCATCGGCGAAGAGGGCAAGGGCTGGACTTATGCCAATTACCTGCTCGGCCATGAACGCACGTCCTATGCCCATGTGGCGGGCAAGCGCAAACAACTCCGCAATATCCGCCAGAGCGCCTCGCGGCTCATGAGCGACGGCGTGGCACTGATCAAGGACGCGAGCTTCGCGCAAAAACTCGCGAGCCTCGAAGCCCGCCTCGACGCGCTGGAACTCACCGTGCTGCGCGTGCTGGCTTCGGTGGCTGACGGCGGCGCACCGGGCGAGGAATCCTCGATCCTCAAAGTGATCGCCACAGAACTGGCACAAGACATCACCGAACTGGGCGTCGAGACTTTTGGCCCCTATGCGCAGCCCACATTCCCTGATTCCGTGGCACCGGAGGGGTCGGATAATTTTGCCATACCGGCAGCCGCTGCCCCATCGGTCGCGCAATATCTCGGCGCACGGGCCCAGTCGATTTACGGCGGCTCGAACGAAATTCAGAAAAACATCATCGCCAAGCGTATATTGGCTTTGTGAGGCACCGCGAGGTCTGCCCGTGCTGCGCTGCGGTATAGCGTCGCTATAAAGGCCATTCGAGGTATAAATCGGCACAATTCGGCCCATTTCGGCGTTCGGGTTGAAGTTCTTGCGTGACTAGGAGGCGGGGTCGCGCTATTGCCCGCACTCCCGACAGGCGTGCGTGCAATCCGCCCCTTTTGTTGCGGGCATCTCAGGCGCTCCATTTACGTTCAAGGCTAGGTTTTACCCGTGGCATTTCCCCCGACATCAGCTCCGCTCGCCCGTGCACTCGTCGATCGCGAATATAATGATCCGACACCGGTGCAGTTGGCGGTGATGGAAGCCGAAGCTGCTGACCGCGATCTGCTCGTGTCGGCCCAGACAGGCTCTGGTAAGACGGTCGCTTACGGCCTCGCCTTTGCCTCGACGCTACTGGGCGTGGACGAATATCTGCCGCGCGCCGACGGGCCGCTGGCCCTCGTTGTTGCCCCGACACGCGAACTCGCGTTGCAGGTGCACCGCGAGCTGACATGGCTTTATGAGCACGCAGGCGCGCGCGTCGTTTCCTGCGTCGGCGGCATGGACCCCAAGAGCGAAGCCCGCCAGTTGAACATCGGCGCGCATATTGTCGTCGGCACACCGGGCCGCCTGCGCGACCATCTGGAACGCGGTCGCCTGCGCATCGGCGATCTCAAAGTCGTCGTTCTCGACGAAGCCGACGAAATGCTCGACCTCGGTTTCCGCGAAGACCTCGAATTCATTCTCGAAGCGACACCGGAGGAGCGCCGCACACTGCTCTTCTCGGCAACGCTGCCCAAAGAAATCGTCAGCCTCGCCAAAAAATTCCAACGCGATGCGGTCCGCATTCAGGCCGGTGGCGGCGAACGCGGCCATGCCGACATCGAATATCGCGCCATCACGATTGCGCCGCGCGATGTGGAGCATGTGGTTGTGAACGTGCTGCGTTTTGTCGAAGCGCCGAGCGCGATTGTGTTTTGCAATACGCGTGAGTCCGTGCGCCATCTGCACGCCATTTTGTCGGAACGCGGTTTCTCGGCTGTGTCTCTGTCGGGCGAATTGAGCCAGAGCGAGCGCAACCACGCGCTGCAGGCTTTGCGCGACGGACGCGCCCGCGTTTGCGTGGCGACCGACGTTGCCGCGCGCGGTATCGACTTGCCGAACCTTGGCCTCGTCATTCATGCCGATCTGCCGCATGACCCTGAAGTGCTGCAGCATCGTTCTGGCCGTACGGGCCGCGCAGGCCGCAAGGGCGTCAGCGTTTTGCTGATCCCGCATTCGCGCCGTCGCAAAGCCGAAATCCTGTTGCGCAATGCGCGCATCACGCCGAACTGGCTGGCCGCTCCTTCGGCTGATGACATCCGCAAGCTCGACCATGAGCGCCTGATGCACAGCACGATGTTCGATGGTGAAAATTCCGAAGACGATCTGGTGATGGCGAAGGCGCTGCTCGCCGAACGTTCGGCGGAAGATATTGCGCTGGCGCTGGCGCGTGTCTATCGCTCGCAATTGCCTGCGGCTGAAGACGTGATTGATGCCGGCCCGAGCCCGCGCGATACGCGCGACAATGGTCGCAACGATCGCAATGATCGTGGAGCACGCGGCGAATCCGAAGGCCGCAACAGACGCGACCGCGAGCCGCGCGAAGACCGCGCCCCGCGTCCGCCGCGCAAGACATCCGGCCCCGCCATGCCCGGTGGCAGCGTCTGGTTCCGCCTCAATGTGGGCAGTGCCAAAAACGCCGACCCGCGCTGGCTGCTGCCGATGATTTGCCGTCAGGGTGGCGTGACGAAACGCGAGATCGGCGCGATTCGTATTTTTGAACATGAGACACGCGTGGAAGTTGCGGGCGTTGCGTCCGATGGTTTCCTCGAAGCCGTGCGTCAGGTGCCCAAGGGCGAAGTGCGCATCGAGCCGATGAAGCCCGGTGCGGAACAGCAAGAACCGACAGCGGCAGACCGCATGAAAGACGATGCCCCGCAGGCGAAAGCGCCGCGCGAAGACCGCTCGCAGCGTGAGGAACGTCCCCAGCGGGAAGAACACGCGCCGCGCGAAGAGCGCACCCACGAGAACAAAGCGCCTGCGAAGAAAAAATGGGAGCCGCGTGATCGTCCGGTGTTCATTGCCGAACCCGACACACGTCCCGATGGCAGCCAGGCTGATGGCGGCAAAGAACGCTACAAGCCCAAGCACGAAGGCAAGCCGAAATACGAGAACAAGGGCAAGCCCGAGGGAAAAAGCAAATACGAGGGCAAGCCGAAGTTCGAAGGCAAACCCAAGTATGAAGGTAAGCCGAAATTCGAAGGTAAACCGAAGTACGAAGGTAAGCCCAAGTTTGAGGGCAAGCCGAAAACGGAAGGCACGCGGCCTGATCGCGGCGACGCACGCGACCCGTCGGCACGTCTGAGCTTTTCGGATCGTCCGAAGACGGCTGGCAAGCCTGCGTTCAAAGGCAAGCCGAAGTTTGCGGGCAAGCCCGGTGCGAAAGTCGGCGGTAAGCCGGATTATTCGAAGTCCAAGGGCAAGGGCGGTCCGCGGGGCTAATTAACACCCATAACTGTCATCCCGGGCTTGTCCCGGGATCCAGGGCGGCAAGGTCGGTGGGCGTGGGGCCTCGTCCTTCGAGACGGCGCAAGCGCGCCTCCTCAGGATGAGGGTTTGTTTTATGACTTCTGTTTTCCACACACTATTCCTCATCCCGAGGAGCCGCGAAGCGGCGTCTCGAAGGATGGCCGCGGGCGATGATATCGCTCGCTAACTTCCGAACCCCTCCACAAAATCGATGATCCGATCCAGCGTCGCGCTGTCCTGTGCGATGAGGCGGTGGCCTAACTCGTCTGTGAGGATGATCTTCGCACCCGGCCATGCGCGTTTCAGGTCTTGCGAATTCGAGGCGGGGCAGCTTTCGTCGTCGAGTGAGTGCACGAAAAGCGCCTTGGCTTTCATGTCTTCGGCGGCGGCCTCCGGATCGAAGGACGGGGCCCTGTCGGCGTGCTCGGCGGCATAAAGCTCCTGCGCGCGGGCGACCACATCATCGGGCACACCTTTTTCCGTAATGCGCTTCCAGCGTTCCGACATGCGCGGGATGGGCGGGGCGATGAAAGCGACACGCGGCACGGCGAGGCCGGCGGTCATCGCCTGCATACTGGCGATGCAGCCGAAGGAATGGCCGACGATGCTGTCGATGGGGCCTTGTGCAGCGGCGACGGCAGCGATGGCGCGAGCGGCGACGTCCGGCGAGGTCAGTTCCGATTTTGAAAACCCGTGGCCCGGCAGGTCCATCGCCACAACGGCGCGGCCAAGCTGGAAGCATTTGTCGGCAATGGGTCCCCAGAGGCAATTGTCGTCTTCCCAACCGTGGACCAGCAGCGTTGCCGGACCCTTGCCGACGCGCCAGCTCATGACCGACCCATCGGGCGTTTCGACTTCCATATCTTCGGCGTCGCGGAAGGCCTCGGCTATGCGGGGGCGCACGCGGCGTTTGGGCCGCAACATGACATCAAGGACTTGTCGCGCGAGATCATCGAGCTCGTCGGAGGGGGTATCGCTCATGTTTGTCATTCCTAGCGAGGGTTATTCCTCTGTTCTGATTGGCAATGGCGTTGGTGACAGCATAGCGAAATTGCCGGATTCGATATGGCGAAATTCCCAAACAGAACGGATGACGTCGGACAGGGTTGCATCTGTGCCAAACAGACGAAAAAAGCAGCGGAATGAAGATAAATATGGCGAAAAAGTGAATTCCAGCCTTTGCAACTGTGAAATCGATACATATATCTTGCGGGCATTTCGCTCTGTCTACAGAGCGGGAAACTCCCCCTTTGTGTCCGGCAGAAAGACCCAATGAAAAAAATAACCGGCATTTCGCTGCATCGTTCGCATTACATCGCCATCGGTATCACGGTGGCGATTGTCCTTTGGTTTGCGAGTGGCATTTTTGCCAGCGACGACACAGGCCCCGAACTGACGGCGGCGCAGGAAGACGCGGCGCATGAGGGCATCGCGACCCGCGTGCAGGTGGTGAATTCGGTCGCCGAGATGCGGCGCGGCGCAGTGGTGATCCGTGGCCGGACAGCGGCAAAACGCGCTGTGCAGGTGCGGGCCGAGACGCAGGGCAGTGTTGCCTCGTTGCCGGTTGAAAAAGGCGCGCGCGTGAAAAAGGGCGATGTGCTGTGCAAGCTCAACATCGACGCGCGCGGCGCGGCGCTGGCCGAAGCACAGGCCGTGATGCGCCAGCGCAAACTCGAGTATGACGCCTCGCGCCAGCTCGCTGAAAAGGGCTATCGCTCGCAGACGACGGCGGCGGGATCGAAGGCCGCTTACGATGCGGCGGCAGCGCGGCTCAAATCCGTACAGATTGAATTGGCACAGACTTCCATTGTCGCGCCTTTCGACGGTGTGTTTGACGACCGGCCGGTCGAGGTCGGTGACTATATGCGCATGGGCGATGTCTGCGGTTCGGTCGTGGAACTGAACCCGCTGCTGGTTGTCGGTCAGGTGGCCGAGGACCGTGTGAACGCGCTCGCCATTGGCGTCAAAGGCCGTGCAAAGCTGGTGACCGGCGAAACGGCGGAGGGCACGGTGAGCTTTGTCGCCAAAACCGCCGATCCTTCGACACGCACTTTCCGCGTCGAGCTTGAAGTGCCCAATGAGGCGCTTGCCATGCGCGCTGGTGTGACGGCGGAGATCATTGTGCCGAGCAAGGAAATTTTCGCGCACCGGATTCCAAGCTCGGTGATCGCGCTCGACGATAATGGTGTCATCGGTGTGCGCACCGTGAACGGCGACAAAGTGGTCGAGTTCACCCGCGTTGAGCTGGTGGACGACACGCCGGAAGGCCTCTGGGTGTCGGGCCTACCGGAAAAGGTGACGCTGATCACGGTTGGTCAGAATTACGTCAAGGCGGGCGAGAAGGTTGACGCCGTTGTTGCCTCGAAGGCGGGAGACGCTTCGTGAACGCACTCATTGATGCGGCCATGTCGCATGCGCGGACCGTGATGACCGCGATGATACTGCTCGTCGTGGCGGGCATCCTGTCCTATATCGCGATCCCCAAAGAAGCCGATCCGGATATTCCGATCCCGATTTTCTATGTCTCGATCCTGCATCACGGCATTTCGCCTGAAGATTCCGAGCGCCTGCTCGTGCGTCCGATGGAAACGGAATTGCGCTCGCTGGAAGGGCTTGAGGACATCACAGCCATTGCCTCGCAGGGCCATGCGGGCATTCTGCTGGAGTTCGACGTCAACTTCGACAAGGACGCGGCGCTGCAGGACGTGCGCGAGAAAGTGGACCTTGCGCGCGCCAAACTGCCGAGCGACACGGAAGAACCCACAGTCCGCGAATTCAACACGGCATTGTTTCCCGTGCTCATCGTCACCCTGTCGGGCGATGTGCCCGAACGCACGCTGTATGAAGCCGCGCGCCGGTTGAAAGACGAAGTCGAAGCTGTGCCGACCGTGCTGCAGGCCGAACTTGTCGGCCATCGGGAAGAATTGCTGGAGGTCGTGGTCGATCCGGCGAAGCTCGAATCCTATAATGTCTCGCAAGCCTCGCTCATCAATATTGTCGCGCTGAACAACCGGCTGGTGGCGGCGGGCAATATCGACACAGGGCAGGGGCGCTTCTCGGTCAAAGTGCCGGGTCTTTTCGAAACGCGCGAAGACGTGCTGAGCTTGCCCGTGAAAACATCTGGCGACGGCGTTGTGACGCTGTCGGACATTGCCGACATCCGCCGGACCTTCAAAGACCCCGAGGGCTTTGCGCAGTTCAACGGGCATCCCGCTATTGCCATTGAAATCACCAAGCGCATCGGCACCAATATTATCGAGAACAACGATCAGGTGCGCGCGGCTGTGGCGGCGGCAACGAAGGGCCTCAACCCGGCCATTGAAATCAACTACACGCTCGACGCCTCGAACTGGATCCACCGTTCGCTCGGCTCGCTGGAAAGCTCGATCACCACAGCGATTGTGCTGGTGATGATTGTGGTCGTGGCTGCACTCGGTATGCGCTCGGCGCTGCTGGTCGGCTTTGCCATTCCGACATCGTTCATGATCGGCTTCTTCTTCCTTTCGACTGCCGGATACACGATCAACATGATGGTCATGTTCGGCATGTTGCTCGCTGTCGGCATGTTGGTCGACGGGGGCATCGTCGTTGTCGAATATGCCGACCGCAAAATGTCCGAAGGGT
>JAUSLL010000103.1 GCA_030649335.1 Parvibaculum sp.
TAGGAGGGAAGATGAAATTGAGGGTTCTTATCGTCATAGCTACGGGGCTCGCTCTTGCCTCGGCCGTATATTTAATCGGAAATGGTTCCGTCTTAGTTGAACCGTCTGTGACGTATTCGTTGAAGGCTTCGGGGCCCGAGCAGGCTAATCAATTTCAGAATGACGTAATTGAATTTGCTAACCGCGAAGGGTTTCAAATCAGTGATATTGGGAAGAAACTGCCTCTTAAAGATGGCCGAAAAGTATTTTATCTTGTGATGGATGATGACGACGAACAGCAGATTTTAGTTTCTGACTTTTTAGAAGCAGGCATTTTTTTTATTGCACTGTATGTACCGCCAAATATGACGTCTAAAGGTTTGCCAGAGCGTTTTTTTTCGCAGATGCATGCTTCATGGCCCGGCATGGTTGCTACTAACGGTAGTCGGTAACTATCAATGGGGGCTTCGCTACGTCGACATACTCTTTACACGGGACGTATGTTTCTGTCCTACAGCACATAGGAAATTGGTCTAAAGCTCGAGTTTAGCATTGTGGCTTTAGGCGGGCCGGCTCTTGGGTATAAATTGCACAACATTTTCTGAGATTAAATTGGAAGCCTCGGTTTTAGTGTTCTTTAAAGCCAAGGGAACCAATTTGATTGCCATAGACGTACTTTCCCCTTTAGGGCTCGCGTTCGCCAGCGCCGCGCCAATGCCTTTAGCGACATGGGCAGTGGCTTCGTGGAGGTGGCCGTCTGCAAGGTGCGCATAACGCATGGTCGTTTGGTACTGCGTATGGCCTAGGAGCTTGCCGACAACCGCCAGCGGGACGCCATTGGCGATGGCATTGGATGCATAGGTATGGCGGAGATCGTGGACGCGGACATAGCCTATGCCAGCCTTCTCACGGATACGGCCCCAAGGGTGGCGTATGTCGGCTAGGAAATCGCCCTTTAGGCGTCCGACTATGACGTAAGGGTTGTCTTTGACCTTCTCGATATTGTCCAACACGGCTTGGACCTCTTCGCTGAAAGGGACGCGTTTTGCGCCGGTTTTCGAGTCCGGTAGCAGGAAATAAGGCGGTTTCACGTATTCCCACTTTAAGGTCTGGATTTCGCCTAGGCGGCAGCCTGTCAGGATTAAGAGCCTGATGGCATCACAAGCGGCTTTTGTCTCTGTGCCGTCCGCTTCAACTTGGTTTAGAACCTCGCCGACCGTGCCGATTTCTTCGGACGACAGGAAGCGCTCACGAGCCTTCTCCTTGTATTTTGGCACTAGGCGGCAAGGGTTGGAGCCGTCTGGACGCAATCCCCACAATTCGCAAAGGTTGAACATCTTGGAGAGTAGGGCGAGTAGGCGATTTCCCTGAAATGGTCTGCCCCGCATATCGAATATGAGTTTCGACATATCGGGGCGAGTAATGTCTGTGATGCGACGTGTTCCAAAGCGCGGCTTGACCTCTCGCTCGATGAGACGCCGGTATTCCTTCCATGTGCTCGGCTTGCAGCGAATTTCTGCGTGTTCGGTCATGAAGCGGTCGCATACGAGGCTGACTGTGAGTGCCTTGCGGTCGCGCGTGGTTTCCTCGCAGGGATCTTCGCCGTGTGCAACCTCACCTAGAAGGCGTCTAGCCTGCTGACGGGCCTCCTCAGGTGTGAGTGTGCCGTGCAGGCCGATCTTCAGGCGACGGACGCGCCCTTTGACGCGATATTGAATTGTGTAGGTCTTGCGCCCTGTGGGTGTGACACGGAGGGCGAAGCCTCTTAATTCATCGTCCCAATAGAAGACTTCTTTATCGGTTGCGACGATTGCATCTATCGTCCGTTTACTGAGTTTCATATTCGTCTCCCATTTAGGCATCGTATAGGCATCAAGCGAACACGAAAGTCAGCGTTATCTGCTGTTTGTGCAGAGTAGGTCTGAATCGAAATAGGTCAAGCGCTACAACGTCTTTATGCAATGTAGAGGGGGTAAGAGAAAATCAGAGTAAGGATTTGTTTACTACTCTTAATCAGCGGGTCCCAGGTTCGAGCCCTGGTGCGCCCACCAAATTGTCAAAATTTCTGAAATTATTTTTCGCGCGGGCTTTTCGCGCGGGAACCTCGTTTGGATTTTGGTCATTTTTGCACGCATGGTGAATTTGGCAGATATGCCCGATGGGGTGATGTAGGGCGCAATATGTGCGCCATCCGGGTGCATATGGAATTCTATTCAAGATATATATTCTGTATAGGGATTAAATTATTTATTGAGAGTGTCCCCCGTTGAAACGCTTATGGGGCCGATAAAATTCGATCTGTAAAGATTTTGTTCAGTTGATTTTCTTAGGGTGGAAGCTCACCAAAGCTCAGGCAAAAGGTCTGTGTCTTTCGACATTAGATGGCACACGCAAGTGTCAAAACCATCGGATGCGACATGACATTCCTCCGCAGATTCAACCGCGATAATCGCGGCATGACATCTATTGAATATGCTCTTCTTGCAGGAGCTTGTTCGATTGTCTTTGCCGGTGCGATGTCAGAAATCGCATCAAATCTCGAATCGAAAGTGATTGTCGTGAACGGCACACTTGATCTTGATTCGCTGATGGGTGGCGGCGATGGCGGATCTGGCGGTGGCGGTTCAGAGGGCGGTGGCTCTGAAGGCGGTGGCAGTGGCGGCGGCAACGGAAACGGCAACGGAAACGGCAACGGCAACGGCAACGGCAACGGAAACGGCAACGGAAACGGCAACGGAAATGGAAACGGAAACGGTAACGGAAATGGAAACGGGAACGGCAACGGCAACGGCAACGGCAACGGGAATGGTCACGGCAACGGCAACGGACGTAACTGATCCCTCATTACGACGGATATGGATGCGGCTTTAGTGGCGGCGTTCAGAAGTAGTCGTAGCCGTAGTCATATTTCAAATGACGACTGAGAATGTGGCGCAGGATATTTGTGCTTTCGGGTGAAAATTTCGTGTCGGTATTTTTTTCTGCGTCCCGGACGATATCACCGCGTCCGCAGGGATCGAGACGGGCGCGGACGGTTTTCCGGTCACCGACTTTCAGACCGGCATTAAGCGATGCTTCCGATAGCGGTACGCCGAGGTGGCTTGCGACAGAGCCTAGCGTTTCGCGCGGGGTGCGCTTCAAATCTTCGTATCTGACAATATGCACGCGCGAGGGGAAGGCGGCAGCGATGTCTCCCCAGTGGTTGTGGAAGCGCGTGTACCACCACGTATCTGCGACATAACGTTTGCCGCTCACATCGCCACGCACAAATTCGGCAAAGGTTGCGTCGCCGTGATGGCCGAGGCCTTGCCACTTGACGTAATTGGAAATCAGGGCTTCGCGGATGTCGCGCACGAGCACGACCACGGGTGGAATGGTCACCATCCGGCGTGCGACGGGCAACGTGATAAGCCGTGAGGGGATGGTGTGCGTGCTGGTGATGCGGGGCAGGTGATCATAGCGCGGGGGCACACGCGGATTGCCGATGATATCGTCCCAAGCGGGGCCGCTGCTGTGCGCGGGAGGCTCGACGCCATATTGATTGGCGATGGCGTGGCTCAGCATGTATTTTAGCCAATGCGTGCCGGAGTTTTTGGCAGAGGCCAGGATGCCGTCGACGTGGCGATGGTGAACCAGATGGAAATTGCTCATATCCAACCTAGTTGTACGAATCGCGGCTTGCATGTCCTCGGACCGCGAGCGGGAGACGCGCTTTCGCGGTAATTTGAGAGGTGTGATCGACGCGGTGTCCGGCTGGGGTGGGAATGTCAGGGACATGCGGTGACCTTTGGCAACAAGATTTCTGGTTCTTGTTGAACGCAGGCCGAACGCGATTCCGGCGCAGAAATTTGGAAAAACTTTCCTTTCTGAGAAAAATAATGCGGTTTGAAACGGTTATCGGTCGAAATACGAAGTGGGCGGATGATACTATTGCAAATTGCATGTATCTGGCGCGGACAAGCTAAAGGGTCGTGTGCCCGGTAAAGAGCAGCAAGCGAGTATGTGATGAGCAAGGCCTTCACTAAAGAGACCGACGATGACGGGGAAGGCGACGAGCCGGACGCGGGCGTGGCGTTGCCTGTTGGTGCCAAAAATTATATGACGCCGCGCGGCTACACACGGTTGCGGGACGAGCTGTTGCAATTGCGCCGTGTGGACCGGCCCAAAGTGGTGGAGACGGTCAGCTGGGCGGCGGGCAACGGGGATCGTTCGGAAAACGGCGATTACTTTTATGGAAAGAAACGGCTCAGGGAAATCGACCGTCGCATTCGTTTTCTGACGAAGCGGCTGGAAATTGCCGAAGTTGTTGATCCGGCGCAGCAGAAAAATCACTCACGAGTCTTTTTTGGTGCGCGTGTGACCTATGTCAATGCAGGTGGTGTGGAGAAGACCATCCGCATCCTTGGTGTGGATGAGGCTGATATTGATCGTGACGAAGTGAGCTGGATCTCACCGATTGCGCGGGCGCTGCTGAAAGCAGAAGAGGGCGATGAGGTGGAAATCCGAACACCGGCCGGACGCGAGACGATCGAAGTCGTCCGCATATCCTATGACATTTCCGACGATGAAGAGGCGCCGTGACACACGGTGTTCACCGGCCAGTTTTTCGCGGACGCTTGGGCACACATTCGATGTTGAAAGCGAGCGAGTAACGCATCCCGTGACTGCGGTTGGGCTGTACACCGTGTGATAGCCACGAGGGAAACATGATGAGCAGTCCTTCGCGGCAACGATATTCGACACGGCGCATGTGATGCCTGGCGTCGGCGCGCAACGGATAAGCATCCATCACGCGTTCGCGCACAGGATCGGCAATTTCGATATTGCCGCTGTCGGGTGGCACGGTGAGGTAATAGCTGCCGGAGAGAAATGAATTGGGATGGACGTGCTGGGCGTTGTAATCACCTGGTCCGTTGCGGTTGGCCCAGAGGCTTTGAATGGCCATATCCGCTCGGCCAAAATCAAATTCAAGAGCGAGTGCGCAGCGCAGCGCCATACGTGAAATGGTCTGGCACAGCGGCCGGAAGGCCGAGTGGTGGTGTAGGTTTGTCTCGCTGTGCCAACCTCCGACATTGGAGCGTTTGACCGAGGGAGTGGTAGCTTCTAGGTCAGCCAGGGCGTCGAGCATCGGCGGATTGAGTGCCGCGTGGGCGGTGAGTTGCTGCGTCCAAACAGGGGTTGCGAAAAACTGGGCGGGCGCGAGCGGTGTCAGCGCAGGTTTGGGCGTATCAGCGGAAGGCGCTGTCACCTGATGATCTGTGGGCGCCGCTGCCAATTGTGAATCGAATTGTGTCATGCCGGGAATGGTAATCACATTCAGCCGGTGTGCTGCGCGGGGATGGGTCCGATTTGGAGCGTGTTTATCGGCGTGCGCTGAAGCGGTCGTGCAGGGCCGTCCAGCTTTGAGAGGCGCAGCGTTCTATGGCGGCGGCTTGGCTTGTGTAGGTCGCAACGTCGGGCGCGTTGCCGGTGAGCGTATTGAGCTTGTGGGCAAGCTCGGCCAGTTCATTGGCACCGAAATTGGCGCTGCTGCCTGCGATCTGGTGCGCCATTGCGGCAATTTCCTGATGATTGCCTTCGGCGCACAGTGCGGCAAGGCGGACCATCTGGTCAGCGCTGTCTTCGATGAAGTCGGCAATAAGCGCGCGGATTTTCTGATCACCGATGCGTCCGGCGAGGTTTTCAAGCTCGTTGAAATCCATTGTGATAGCGGGCGTAGCGGTGTCGTCGGCAACAGTGGGGGCTTCGACGGTTACAGGTTCGCCTGCTGCCTGCGCCTGTGACCAGCGCTCGATCAATGCCAGCAGGCGGCCCGACTTGATGGGCTTGCTGATGTAATCGTTCATGCCCGCCGCAAGATAAGTCTCGCGGTCGCCAGACATGGCATTGGCGGTCATGGCGATGATCGGCACGGCGCGCTTGGACGCGGTTGAGGCTTTCGCGCGGATCGCCTTGGTGGCCTCGACGCCATCCATGACGGGCATCTGTACATCCATCATCACGGCATCATAATCAATGGCTTCGACGCATTTGAGCGCCGCCAAACCATCATTGGCGATATCAACGATATAGCCCGCCTTCTCCAGGATCGTCGAAGCGAGGAGCTGGTTGATGCGATTATCCTCGACGAGCAACAGGCGCTTGTTCTGTCGGTCTTGTTTGGCACCGGCAGGTGCGGCGCGGGAGGTGGTGCCTGTGCGGTCACTGAGGCGGCGCGACGGCAACGGGGCGTTGACGGATTCGCTGATTGTGGTGGCATTGCTCACCTCAAGCGGAATTTCAAACCAGAATGTGCTGCCTGCGCCCAATTCGCTTTCGACCCCGATTTTGCCGCCCATGAGTTCAGTAAGCTGCTTGCTGATGGTGAGGCCGAGGCCTGTGCCGCCGAAGCGGCGCGTGACGCTGGTGTCGGCCTGCGAGAATTTGGTGAAGAGTTTGGCCATGTCTTTTTCGGACATGCCGATGCCTGTGTCGCGCACCGTAACGCGCAGACGCTTGGGAGCCTTGCCGCTGCCATCTCCGGTCATGGTGGCAATAACGCGTATGCTGCCGGCTTCCGTGAACTTGAGCGCATTGCCGATGAGATTCAGACAAATCTGGCGTAAGCGGGTCGGGTCACCGAGATAATGGTTTTCGACATCGGGTGCGATGCTGGCTTCGAGTTTCACTGCTTTGGCGTCAGCCTGGGGTGACAGCAGGTCAAGCGTTGAGCGGATCGTGTGCGCGGGGTCGAAGGGCACGGTTTCGATGTCAACGCGACCGGCTTCGAGTTTGGCGAGATCGAGAATGTCATTGAGCATGACAATCAGCGTGTCGGCGGATTCACCGACCGCATGTGCATATTTTGTCTGATCGGCGTCGAGTTCTGTTCCCAGCAACAGTTCCGTCATACCTGCGATGCCGTTCATAGGTGTACGGATCTCGTGGCTCATATTGGCGAGGAATTCAGATTTTGCCTTGTTGGCCGCCTCCGCTTCGTCACGGGCTTCTGTGAGTTCTGTTGTCAGCGCAGCAAGTCGCTGGCGGTTGGCCTCAAGGTTGCGATAGCTTTCCTGTAGTTCGGCATATTGACCCTCGAGCTTTTCGGCGGCTTCGCGTTCTTCTGTGATGTCCTGAAAAGTACCAAAAACGCCGATAACTTCGCCGACCCTCGACACTTCACATTGACCCACCGACCGGACATGGCGCTCTGTGCTGTCTTCGCGGACGATGCGGGCCTCGAACTCAAACGAAGTGCCCGTCTTCAGCGCGTTGTGCATCGCTTTATTGACAGCTGGTCTATCCTCCGGGTGATAGGCCAGCATAGCAAAGTCGAGATCGGGAACATGTCCTTCCGGCATGCCGTAGATACGGCACACTTCCGGCGACCAGTAGAGCGAGTTGGCGATGACGTCGTAACGCCAGTAGCCGACTTTGGCCATAGCCTCAGCCATAAGCAGGAGACGGTGGCTTTCCTGAAGGCTGATAGCGTTTTCGAGGATGTCCTGTTCGGCTTTGTCGCGAGATTCAAGCTTGCGGACGACGGCGGTGAATTCTGTCGGCTCACCGGTTACAGGCTCACGCATGAATGAGTAGCTTGCTTCCACCCAGATATAAGTGCCGTTCTTATGCAGTGAACGGTAAGAGCAGACAGGTTCCGCAGCGCCCACCGAAATAGCTCTGATGGTGCGTTCGACACGCGCCCGGTCATCGGCGTGCATGATCTGCAGCGGCCCCATGGCCAACATTTCTTTCGGCGTGTAGCCCAGAAGTTTGAAGCATGAGGGGGACACATAACGGCGGATACCGTCGACGCCGCTGGTCACGATCATATCGGTCGAGATGTCAGCGAAAAAGCGGAGGTTTGATTCGCTCTGGTTGAGCCGTGTAGCGATGCGTGTGCGCTCTGTAAGTGTTGCCACCACCGGCAATGTGGTGGCGGAAACGCAAGCGATGAATATCTGGAGTAGGGTCACTTGCTCGGCAAAGTTGGTGTTATACATCAGCGAAAACGGACCAAAGCCAAAGATGGTGAAGCTGATGGAGATCAGCGCGACAATGGATATGGCTGCGACCGCACCCGCGAACCCGAGGCGGAATGCGACAAAGATGGCCGGTGTGTAGATCAAGAACAGAAGCGGATAGCTGCTTTGGGCGAAGACCGCGATTGTGCAAAGGGCAACGAGCCCGAGAGTGATCACATATTCCAGCGGCGTTGCTGTTTTGTGGGCCAAGGTGAAGGCCTTGCTTCGCACAGCAATCAGCAGCGGCGTTACGATAATGATGCCGAGAGAGTCTGCCAGGAACCATCGCTGGACTGTCGCAACAAAATCAACGTCCGCATAAATATGGAGAAATGCACTGGCAATAATGGCCGAGGTCAGTGGTGCCAATAATGCGCAGTAGGCGGCGAAACGGAACAAGGTCGGCCATGCTGTCAGGTCGGGCGTAATTGCATGACGACCACGCATCAAAACCAGAGCGACGATAACTTCCGCGCTATTGGCGAAGGACAGTGCTGCGGAGGCGACGAATGCATCACCTGACGCCAGATTGGCGATGATATTGGTTACATTGGAGGCGATGAGATAAGGGCGCCATTTGTAGCGTGGCTTGGAAAGCAGGAATGCGATCAGGCCACCGTTGGCAACCCAGATCAGCGCCACGCGCCCTGTCTCACGCGTCAGTTCTATGCCGAGCCATGCAGTCAAGCCAAAGAGACCCGCGACCAATAAGATGGACCGGAGATCATCGATTTGGGGTAACAGCCGATTGCGCATTAGCGCACTCATGGTTCAGTGCCTTTGGTGACTTGCGGGAGTAAACGGGAACTGATGTACCCGTCTTTCCGTCATTGTCGCTGAGGCGACTTAATCAGATGCTAAGTTCACTGTGCCGATGCATTCAGGTCTGGCATTTGAGTGCTTGCCATAAGACGTTTTGGAACCTTTTGGGTAAAGCGTAGAGTTTACTTTGCAGCAAATCCGCGCCTATTTGAGAAACGTCTCGTTCAACTTGGCCCCATCTCTGCGGCGATAGGCGCGTTTTTATTTTCAAAAGAAAAGCCCGCCGGACGTGAATCCGGCGGGCTTGATTGTGCAGAGCGGCTGATTACTCAGCGGCACCGGAGTGGACGCGCTTACGTGCGCGGCTGCCGGGGCGGTTGCGGCTGATTGCATCGGGGCGTGCGCCGGTGTCGCTGCGTGCATCTGTGTGTGTCTTCGCACCCTGCGGCTTGGCCGCGTGGTTGCGATTGCCCGCCGGTTTGGCGTTGCGGTTGCCACCGGCATTTGCGCCGCTGCCACTGCGCTGACCTTGTTTGGGCGCGCCGCGATTCTGGCGATTGCCGTTCGGGCGGCGCTCCTCGCGCGGCTCATTGGCAAATTCGGGCGAAGGCTGATCGCCGATCAGCGGGCGCACGTCATAGACGCTGAGTGTGCGGCGCGTCAAGCGTTCGATGGATTTCAGATAGGGACGTTCCGTGCCGTCGCAGAACGAATAAGCCACACCGCTGGCACCCGCACGAGCTGTACGGCCGATGCGGTGAACGTAGGATTCCGGCTCGTTGGGCAATTCGTAGTTGATGACATGTGTGATGCCGTCAACGTCGATGCCGCGCGCGGCGATGTCTGTTGCTACGAGGACGCGGGCGTCACCGTTGCGGAAGGCTTCGAGCGCGCGCTGGCGTGCACCTTGCGACTTGTTGCCGTGAATGGCTTCCGACGGAATACCGCCTTTTTCCAACTGCTCGCTGACGCGGTTGGCGCAATGTTTGGTGCGTGTGAAAATGATGACGCGGCTGAGGTCCGCGTTTTCGAGAAGGCGGGCGAGCAGCTCGCGCTTGCGCTTCTGTTCAACGAACATCACATGCTGGTCGATGCGATCGACTGTGATCACTTCCGGACGCACTTCGACGCGGATGGGATCGTTGAGGATTTCGGCAGCGAGCGATTCAATCGAGGCAGGCATTGTTGCCGAGAACAGCAGCGACTGGCGTGCCTTGCGCGGCATGGTCGCGATGATCTTCTTCACGTCGCGCGAGAAGCCCATGTCGAGCATGCGGTCGGCTTCGTCGAGCACCAGTGTCAGTGTATCCGTGAGGTGGACATGGCGCTGGTTCATCAGGTCGAGCAGGCGACCGGGCGTGGCGACGAGAACATCGACGCCTGTGGCAAGGGCCTTCACCTGGCGCGCCTGATTGACGCCGCCGAAGATGACCGTGTGCTTCAGGTGCAGATGCTGACCGTAAGCCGCGAGGCTTTCGTCGATCTGGATGGCGAGTTCGCGTGTCGGCGCGAGGATCAGCGCCTTTGTGGTCTTGGGGTTGCGGCGGCCTTCGCCGGCGAGCAGCTTTTGCAGGATCGGCAGCGCGAAGGCGGCTGTCTTGCCGGTGCCGGTCTGGGCAAGGCCCAGGACGTCGCGACCGGTGAGAAGCGCGGGGATGGTGCGCGCCTGAATGGGGGTGGGGTGTTCATAGCCTTCCGCGCTCAGAGCGCGGCACAGAGGTTCGACAATACCGAGGTCGGCGAATGTCGGGTTTTCGATTTCAGAGGTAGTCATATGTGACTCAGTCTTTCTAACAAGCACGTCGCACCGGCCAGAATGCTGGTCGGTCTTCACGCGGGGTTTACCGCGTCCAACGCGCTTGGATCGAGGGGAACTGACTGGTCTCGCGGAATAGGCGGCGTCCGGTAAAGCGGGACGGCGCAGAGCGCGCACACGAAAGCAGTCGCGCGGTTGATGCGCTATTGCATTGCGAAAGTCAACCACTGTCCTGTTCTTGAGGCCTGATTGGGCCTAAATGACGACGCTGTGACGCAGGCGGCGGGTGTTTTTCGGAAATGAGGCCGATAACAGCCATTTTCTCGCGCTTTTGACGATTAGTTGGCCGGTTGCGGATTGTCCCCGCGGCACAATCTGGGCATGATCCGCGCAAATGCCGCGCTCTGACTCCTTTCAGAGTCGCGCTCAACGTCCGGCACGCGTTCAATCAAGGAGATGCCATGATCACTGCCTATGTCAGATCGAACGGCACCCTGAATCCTGTGCCTGTAGAACCGCATGGCGTGATCCCTGAGGAAGTCGTCTGGATTGATCTTGTCGAACCGACGCCCGAGGAGGAGCGCTTCGTCGATGAATCGCTCGGCCTCGACGTGCCGTCTGAAGAAGAGATGCAGGAGATCGAAGTTTCCAGCCGTCTCTATCAGGAACGCAATGCACTCTATATGACCGCGACGCTCATCATCGGCGCTGACACGGCGGCACCGGGCCGCACACCGGTGACCTTTGTGCTTGTCGGCCACCGGCTGCTGACATTGCGCTATGCGACGCCGCTGCCGTTCCGTGTTTTTGCCGCCAAGGCGCGGCGTCATTCTGTGCCCTCGAGCACGGGCGAAGAAGTGCTGGCGGGCTTGCTCGATGCGATTGTTGATCGCGTCGCCGATATTCTCGAACGCGTGCAGGGTCAGCTCGACACGCTGTCGGGTGAAATTTTTGTGCGCGAAAAAGAGCCGGGTAAGATCGACTTCGACGAGGTGCTGCGACGTGTGGGCCGTAACCATTCGCTGACTGCGCAGGCGCGCGAAAGCCTTGTGTCGATTGCGCGTCTTCTCAGCTTTCTCGGACGTCCGAGTGATACCAAACAGGCGAAGAATTTCGGCCGCGGGTTCAAGACCATTTCGCGTGACGTCATGGCCTTGTCCGACCATGCGAGTTTTCTCGCCAACAATATCAACTTCGTTCTCGACGCGACGCTCGGCATGATTAACAGCGAGCAGAACGGCATCATCAAGATTTTCTCGGTGGCCGCGGTTGTCTTCCTCCCCCCAACGCTGATCGCCAGCATTTACGGCATGAACTTCCGCATCATTCCGGAGCTGGACTGGGCCTTCGGCTATCCCTGGGCGATCGGGTTGATGATCCTCTCGGCGATACTGCCATATTGGTATTTCAAGCGGCGCGGCTGGCTCTGACGGAGGCGAGATTAAATTTCTGTCATAGCGTCTTTGCGCCGCGGTTGATTGCGGCAATTTACCTTGCGGCATAACGCAAAACGAAGTTGACTACGGCCAAATTGCAACAGGGTGGACCTGTTGAGCATACCAATGTTGGCACCTGAAAAATCGGCGCCTCTTGAGAGGGTTGAATGAGCCTGAAGATTTTGATTCTGGGCGTGAATGGCTTTATCGGCAGCCATTTGAGCGAAACCATTCTCAAGACGACGGATTGGGAGGTCTATGGCATGGACCTCGCCAGCGATAAGCTCGGCACATCCATCGACAACCCGCGCTTTCACTTTGTTGAAGGCGACATCACCATTAATAAAGAGTGGATCGAATATCACGTGCGCAAATGCGACGTGGTGCTGCCGCTTGTCGCTATCGCGACACCGGCGATTTATGTCTCCGATCCGCTGCGCGTGTTTGAGCTCGATTTTGAAGCCAATCTCGCCATTGTGCGTTATTGCGTGCGCTACAACAAACGCGTGGTCTTTCCCTCGACATCCGAAGTTTACGGCATGTCGCCGGAAGAAGAGTTCGACGAAGAGACGAGCAATCTCGTTCTCGGCCCTGTGTCCAAGCAGCGCTGGATCTATTCCTGCTCCAAGCAATTGCTCGACCGCGTGATCCACGCCTACGGCCTGAAGGACCAACTGCGCTACACGCTGTTTCGGCCGTTCAACTTCATCGGCCCGCGCCTCGACAATATCATGGCGGCGAACGAAGGTTCGAGCCGTGTGCTGACGCAGTTCCTCGGCAATATTCTGCGCGGCAAGGACATTCAGCTTGTGGATGGCGGCACGCAGAAGCGTTGCTTTATCTATATCGACGACGCCATCGCCGCGCTGATGAAGATTATCGAGAATAAAGACGGCATCGCCGACAAGCGTATTTTTAATATCGGTTTCCCGCAGGCTGAACTGTCGATCGCGGAACTGGCCGAGATGATGCTCGATGTGGTCTCTGAATTTCCGGGCTACACCGATGTGCGTGACCGCGTGAAACTTGTCGCCGTGTCGTCGGGCGAATATTACGGCAAGGGTTATCAGGACATGTTGGTGCGCGTGCCCTCGATCAAAGCGATCAAGACGCTGGGTTGGGAGCCGACCACAGACGTGCGCACCGCGATCCGCAAGACGGTTGAATATTACATTGACGAGTTCAGCGTGGGCACGACGGGTAAGTCGGTCGAGAGCGAACTTCTCTGAGTTACGGATTTCTGGGACACGGATTGATGAGCGCGCCGCAACTTGCGATCAAGATCGATGTGGACACTGATCGCGGAACACGCGAGGGCGTGCCTGCGCTTGCTGCTTTGCTCACGCGTCATCAGGTGCCCGCGACGTTTTTATTTTCGCTAGGACCTGACAATACGGGTCGCGCCATCCGCCGGATTTTTCGGCCGGGGTTTTTCAGCAAGGTTAGTCGCACCAGTGTTGTCTCGACCTATGGTCTGCGCACGCTGATGAACGGTGTTGTGCTGCCGGGGCCGCATATAGCGCGCAAGAATCGTAACGTGATGAAGTCGGTGGCGGCGCTCGGATTCGAGACGGGTATCCATTGTTGGGATCATGTGTTCTGGCAGGACAAGTTGTTTGCCTTGTCGGATGCGCGCGTGATGGAAGAATTCAACAAAGCGGCGCGTGCTTATGAAGACGTGTTCGGCGCGTCGGCCAAAACGGCAGGGGCGGCGGGCTGGCAGGCCAATGCGGCAAGTCTTGCGGCCTACGATGCGGCGGGGCTCGACTACGCCACGGACGCACGCGGGCAAGCACCCTTTTTCCCCGTTGCGGATGGTCATGCGTTTCGCACGTTGCAGATTCCGACAACACTGCCCACACTTGATGAGTTGATGGGGCGGCCTGAATATCCGACTGACACATTGGCCGACGAAATGCTCTCGCGCCTTGCGCCGGAGCGGCTTAACGTTTTCACGATCCACGCCGAGATCGAAGGTATGAGCATGATTGACTGGTTTGCCGATTTCATTGCCCGTGCCAAAGCGGCGGGTGTTGTCTTTGTATCTGCCGCAGACGAAGCAGCGCGGCTGAATGCAGACGCCGCCAATGTGCCGGTGGCGGCGCTGGCGCAGGGCGAGATTGACGGACGTTCGGGCACACTCGCCATCGAAGGCGCGCCGGTACGGGGGATGGCCGCATGATGGCGAAATCCCTGCCGCTGATTTTCACCGGCGTCTTTCTCAATGCCATCGCGCAGCTCGCGCTCAAAGCGGGTATGCGCCAGATCGGCCATTTTGAATTTACGCCGTCGGTCCTTTGGGACATGAGCTGGCGCATCGGCACCAATCCTTATGTTGTCGGCGGGCTTACCTGCTATGTCGTCAGCGTTGCCTTCTGGCTTTTGGCTTTGTCGCGCGTCGATGTCGGCTTTGCTTATCCCATGTTATCGGTCGGCTACATCGTGACGGCCATTGCCGCTTACTATGTGTTTGGCGAGCCACTCACCACCATCCGCATCGCGGGCATCGCCGTCATCATGGTCGGCGTGTTCATGATTTCACGTACCTGACGGGTTCGACGACCGGGCTAATGAAATGAACGAGAGTGCCATGACGACTTCGACACGGACGCTGGTGGCAGCACCGGAAATCAGCATTGTCATTCCGGTCTATAATGAGCAAGCCAATCTGCCGTTGCTGTTTCAGCGCCTGACTGCTGTGGTAGACCAGATGGGACGTCCGACCGAAATCGTCTTCACCGACGATGGCAGCAAGGATAATTCGCTGGCCTTGCTCAAGGGTTTCGTCGTGCAGCGTCCCGACCTCATCCGCGTCGTCGAGTTTGACCGCAACTACGGTCAGCACATGGCGGTGATGGCAGGTTTTGAAACCGCGCGCGGCACGTTCATCGTGACACTTGACGCGGATTTGCAGAACCCGCCGGAAGAAATTCCTAAACTCATTGCCGAGATGGACAAGGGCCATGATGTGGTCGGTTCTTATCGTCGCGACCGTCAGGACAGTCTGCTGCGCACATTGCCTTCTCGTCTGGTGAACTACGTGCGCGAGCGCATCACCGGCATCAAGATGCGTGATCAGGGCTGCATGTTGCGCGGCTATCATCGCAGCATTGTGCGCATCATCGTCGAGAGCGGCGAAACATCGACCTTCATCCCGGCGCTGGCGCAATTCTATGCCGAGCGTCCGACGGAAGTGGAAGTCGAACATGCGGCGCGCCACGCCGGAGCGTCCAATTACACGCTTTATATGTTGCTGCGTCTCAACTTCGACTTGATGACGGGCTTCAGCCTTGTGCCGTTGCAGGTGTTTACGATTGTCGGCATGGCGGTGTCCGGTGGTTCACTGCTTCTGGTCTTTTACATGCTCCTGCGCCGCGTGTTTGTTGGTCCAGAAGCAGAAGGCATCTTCACGCTTTTTGCCATTTTGTTTTTCCTGCTCGGTGTCGTCATCACAGGTCTTGGCATTGTCGGTGAATATGTCGGACGCATTTATCAACAGGTGAGGGCGCGGGCACGTTTCCGAATCCGCACCATCCACGAAAAGAACTGACAAAAATGGCAGGCGGGATCGTCGTCTTCGCGTATAGCGAGGTAGGCCATGCCTGCCTGAAAATGTTGCTTGAGCACGGCGAGACGATTGCGGCGTTGTTCACGCATGAAGATGATGCGGATGAGCGCCAGTGGTTTTCATCTTGCGCCGTTCTCGCACGTGCCAATGGCATTCCTGTTTATACGGTGGAACCGCGCGAAGGCGGCGAGGTGGAGCGCGTCATAGCCGCCATCGCACCCGATCTCATTCTGTCCTTTTATTACCGCAAGATGATCCCGGAGCGGATCCTCAAGCTGGCACGGCTTGGCGCGTTCAACATGCATGGTTCGTTGCTGCCGCGCTATCGTGGCCGCGCACCACTTAACTGGGCGATCATCAAGGGCGAGACCGAAACAGGCGTGACGCTGCATGTGATGGTGAAGGCAGCGGACGCCGGCGACATGATCGACTGGGAAGCTGTGCCCATCGGACCTGATGAGACGGCAGGCGAAGTGGCGAGCCGCATTCCTGCTGCTGCCGTTGCCATTGTCGTTCGCCAGATCGACGCGCTGAAAGCGGGCACCGCGCCGCGCCACAAGCAGGACGAAAGCAAGGTCACCTATTTCGGTATCCGTACACCTGAGGACGGGCACATTGACTGGTCGCAGACATCGCGGCAGGTGGTCGATCTCGTGCGCGCTGTCACTGTGCCATTTCCCGGTGCGTTTACATCGCTCGGTGCGCGCAGAGTGATGGTCTGGCAGGCGCGCGCCGTTGAAGGTCACGGACAGGTAGGCGAAGTTTTGTCGGTGTCACCCTTCGTGGTGGCGACGGGCGACGGGGCTGTGCGGCTTGAACATTTCGGATTTGAAGGTGAGAGCGAAACGGCAGCGAGTGCCGAAGTTGTTGTTGCGCTGACCTTGGGCGACATTTTGGGAACGGTGACGAAGTGAGAGATTTGGTAACCGGCGCAAGCAGCTTTCTCAAACGTCCGTATATGCTGACGCTGGTGCTCGCGGCCTGCTTTGCGGTTTTCTTTCTGTTCGATATTGGCGGCCGGAATATTTCATCGCCCGACGAAGGCCGTTATATCGAGATCCCGCGTGAGATGGTGGACACGGGCGATTATGTGTTGCCGCGCCTCAACGGCATTTTATATTTTGAAAAGCCGCCGTTGTTCTATTGGCTCGAAGCCTCGGCCATCAAGATGCTTGGTGTGTCTGAATGGTCGATGCGTCTTTGGCCCGCCTTGCTCGGTCTCCTCGGCGCTTTGATGACCTATGGCGTGGCGCGGCGCTTTTATGGTCGTGCGGCAGGCGTGGTCGCGGGCACGGTGGTCGCCACATCGCTCATGTATTACGCGCTTGCCCGCTTTGTCATTCTCGACATGGCCGAAAGCGTGTTGATGAGCGCGGCATTGTTTTCATTTTTGCTGGCGGCTGAGGAAAAAGACGACCGCAAATCTATCTGGTGGTCTAGAGGCGGGCATGTGGCCGCCGCGCTCGCTGTTCTCACGAAAGGTCTCATCGGCGTCTTGCTGCCGGGCCTCATCGGTTTGGCGTGGATTGTTGTCATCGGGCGCTGGAGTTTTGTGCGTCGTGCGCTGACACCGTCGGGCATTGCGCTGTTTCTGCTGATTGTATTGCCGTGGCATATTTTGGCGGCGATGCGCAATGCGGATTTCCTGTGGTTCTATTTTGTGCATGAACACCTGATGCGTTTCACCACAACAGTGCATCGTCGTGACGGACCCTTGTGGTATTTCATTCCGGTGCTGGCGGCGGGCTTCCTGCCGTGGACGGGTTATCTCTGGCACGCCGTGCGCGACGCGCTGCCGACATGGAAGACGCGCGGCGAGCGGCCTGTCGAAATGTTCCTGCTGCTCTGGGTCGGCATTGTCTTTTTCTTCTTCTCCGTTTCTGACTCCAAACTGCCACCCTATATCCTGCCGATCTTTCCGCCGCTTGCTGTGCTCGTCGGGCGCGTGCTGGGACCGCTTCTGTCGGCGCGCGATGATCTGCCGCTTGGGCGCTGGTTCTTTGCCGCTGTGTTCGGCGCATTCGCGCTTGCTGTGCCGGTGGTCTATGCGATGCCGTCGATGCGCGCGGATGCCAATGTCGGCCTCTATCTTGATGCTGTGGCTCCCGTGGTCTTCGCGCTGGCCGTGATCTTCGCGCTCGGCAGTCTGGCCGCTCTCATCGCGCCGCGTTATTACGGTGGGAGAGCGACAGTGGCGGTGATTGCCGTGACAGCTTTGCTCGGTTGGTCCGGCGTCAGTCTTGTCGGATCGATTGCGGATCCCAATTCCATCAAGACGGTTGCTGGGGACATCAACAAGTATCGCGAGAAGGGCGAACTCGTGGCGAGTTTCGGCACGTTCTTCTATGATCTGCCGGTCTATGTGAACGAAAAGATTGCGGTGGTCGGCAACACTGCCGAGTTTGACTTCGGCATGACACAGGAAGACGTCAGCCAGTATGCGATGACGTCTGAAGATTTTTCAAAACACTGGAACGGGTCCGGGCGTGTGTTCATGCTGGTGCGCACGCGGCTGTTTGATACATGGGAATCGCTGGGCCTACCCAAGCGCATGTGTGTGATGGCACGTACGGATCGCGCGGTGGCGATTTCGAACCGGCCGATCTTTGAAGGCGACCGGATGATCTGCGATCCGTGGTATGATCTTGATGATCCCGCAGGGTTCGAGCCGCAGGGCGGCGACAATGTGATCCGTTTGCCGGGGCTGTTGCCGCCGTCGCATTTGCCACCGGAGATGAGCACCCCATGAGTGCTGCCCCACGCACTGACTGGATATGGATACGCCATGCGCCGGTGCAGGGGCAGGAGGCACGTTATTTCGGTCAGCTTGATGTATCGGCGGAACCTGTGCATCCGGCGGTTGCCGGTGCGTTGGCACGTCGTTTGCCGCCTGTTGCGGTCTGGCTCGGCAGTCCGCTCGTCCGGGCCCGGATGTTGAGTCTTGCTTTGCGCGAAGGTGTGGACCCCATCGCTATTCCTGATTTCAACGAACAGAATTACGGGCTGTGGCAGGGCCGCACGCATAATGATGTCTATACGTCGAACCGCACACTCGATTGGGGTGATGTGTCCGCCATCCGCCCGCCTGAAGGCGAGAGCTTTGCTGACGTTTGCGTCCGTGTCGGCGCGGCCATTGACCGGTTGAGTCTGCATTATGAAGGGCATTCGATTGTGGCGCTCGGTCACCAGACAACGGTGCGTGCCGCCATTGCCCATGCGCTGGGGCTAGATGCCGCCACCGCTATGCGTTTCGATGTTGCGCCCTTGTCCATGACGCGGCTCACGCATAGGCAGGTCAATGGCTCGACGCAATGGAGCGTCGGCGGGCTGAATGCGGAATTTGGTCTCACATGATCGCGCTGCCAACATCTGCCGATGTGTCCGCTGCGGCAGCGCGCATTAAAGATGTGGCTGTGCGCACGCCGCTTCTCACCAACGCGAGATTGGATGAGGTGGTCGGCGCGCGCGTTTTCGTGAAGCCGGAAGTTTTGCAGCGCACAGGCTCGTTCAAATTTCGCGGGGCTTATAATCGTATTTCGCAGATAGCGGAGGCTGACCGCGCCGGCGGCGTTGTCGCATGGTCGTCAGGCAATCATTCACAGGGTGTCGCTGCCGCCTCAACACTGCTCGGGTTGCCCTCGTGGATTGCCATGCCCAAGGATGCGCCGCAGATCAAAGTGGAGCGCACGCGTGCGTTCGGTGCTGAAGTTGTTTTTTATGACCGCTTCAGTGATGACCGCGAGGCAATTGGTCGTGAGCTGGCTGCAAAGCACGGTGCGGTCATCGTGCCACCTTACGATGATCTGCATATCATCGCGGGGCAGGGCACGGCGGGGCTGGAGATTGCGGAAGATGCCGCGCGCCTCGGTGTGACGCTCGATACAGTGCTGGTGCCTGCCGGTGGTGGCGGGCTTGCGGCCGGTACGGCGCTAGCTTTCGGCGACAGGTCGCCCACGACGCAGATTTATTGTGTTGAGCCGGACGGGTTTGATGATCATGGGCGTTCGCTCATTTCCGGCGAGCGGGAAAAGAACGCCGATACGACAGGCTCGTTCTGCGATGCGCTGATGGCCCCGATGCCGGGTGAAATCACTTTCGCGATCAACGCGTGGCATCTGGCAGGCGGGCTCAGCGTTAGCGACGTGGAGGTTGCCGACGCGATGCGTTTTGCCTATACGGAATTGAAACTGGTCGTGGAGCCGGGCGGGGCGGTGGCGCTGGCGGCGCTGCTCAGTCAAAAGATCGACGTGCGCGGTCAGGCCGTCGCGCTCGTTCTGAGCGGTGGCAATGTCGATCCCGTCTTGTTTGCGAAATTAATCGTCTGACAGATCGTCGAGTGCCAATACACCGGCGATGCGGTTGTCGAGGCCGGTCAATGCCTTCACCAGATGCGCGATGCGCTGGCCGGTCATGTCCTGATAGGCCGATGACATGAAGATGCCGCGTGCATGTGTTTCGAGTTCGTCGCAAATGTCGCCGTCTGTGCCGTTGGCGCGCAATGTGTCGGCAATGTCCTGTAGGCGTTCGACAGCGGAGATGATGTCGAGTGTGGCGCGTTCGGCGGAGGCGGCGACTTCGGCGGCTTCTTCTTCCGGTGTTGTGAAATTTGCCGTTTCGCGGGGTTTCACAGCGGCCATGTCGCGGCGGGCTGTGGCGATCTGCTGGCGCATATCGGCAAGCGCGCGTCTGATCACATCGAGATTGACGTTTGAAGCCGGGGTGACTTCGGCCTTTGTCTCTGCCTGGGGGCGTGCACCAAGGGCAGCCTTGTAGAGATGCTCGATGGCATCGACGAGGCGGTCGGTGTCGGCTGTGCGGTTGCGGCGGGCGAATTCATTGAGGAACCAGCGGCCACGCGGATTTTGCGTGATCGCTTCTTCGATGGCCTCGAACTCAATATCGCGGGCCGATTGTTCTTGTTCGCTCATCCACATGCCCCAAATGCTCGTCCGGCGAGAGTATCGGGAGCATTGTTTACTTTTCTGTTTGTTTTCGGAAGCCTTGCGTTGCATTTTCGGGCGGTCAGCCCAACAGGAGTTCAATCCCCATGAAAATTGTGCGCTTTGGCGCTCCCGGCGCGGAAAAGCCGGGTCTCGTCGATGAGGCAGGGCGCATGCGCGACCTCACCGGTCATCTCGACGGGGTGACGGGCGCGACGCTGCAGCCCGACGAATTGGCGTGGCTCAAGGCCATCGACACGGATGCCCTGCCGCTGGCACCCGAGGGTGTGCGGCTCGGCGTGCCGCTGACGGGCATCGGCAAGATCATGTGTATCGGCCGCAACTATCGCGAACACGCCGCCGAGATGGATAATGATCTGCCGGTGGAGCCGTTGCTCTTCATGAAGGCCAATAGCGCGATCAACGGGCCTTATGATGATGTGCTGATCCCGCGCGGGTCTGTGCAGATGGACTATGAAGCCGAGCTTGCGGTCGTCATCGGTCGCCGCGCCAAATATGTCAGCGAGGCGGATGCGCTTTCCCATGTCGGGGCCTATACGATCATCAATGATGTGTCGGAACGCGAATTTCAGCGCGAGCGTGGCGGGCAGATGACCAAGGGTAAGAGCGGCGATACATTCGCGCCCATCGGTCCCTGGCTTGTGACCGTGGACGAGATTGCGGACCCGCAAAACCTGCATGTGACGACAAAGGTGGACGGTGTGCTGCGCCAACAGGGCATCACCGCCGACATGGTGTTTCCCGTCGCGCATCTCATTTCATATCTGAGCCAGTTCTTCACGCTGCATCCCGGCGACATCATCGCCACGGGCACGCCTGCGGGCGTTGCGGGCGGCATGAAACCGCCGGGCTGGGTCAAGGCCGGACAAGTGGTGACAATCAGTATTGATGGATTGGGCGAGCAGCGCTCGACCTATGTGGCGGATAAATAATGCGTAAACTTCCCATCGATATCGAGAGCATCAAAGGTTTCATGGATGCCGACGAAGGCTGGGCGTTGCATGACGCGGCGCTGGAAGGCTCCAAGCTTGGCCCATCGCTCGAGATCGGTTCCTATTGCGGCAAGTCCACTGTTTATATCGGCGTAGCCGTGCAGGCGAACGGCGCTGTGCTTTATGCGCTCGATCATCATCAGGGATCGGAGGAAAACCAGAAGGGCTGGGAACATCACGATACGGCGCTTTATGATGCCGAAACGGACAAGCTCAACACGTTCCCGCTGTTTCGCCGCACCATGCGTATGGCAGGGCTTGAAGACACGGTGATCCCGCTCGTCGCACCCTCCAAAGTTGCGTCAAAGCAATGGGCAGGCTCGTTCGGCTTTGTGTTCATCGATGGCGGGCACGGGATGGAACCGGCGATGGACGACTATCGCCATTGGGCGCCGCGCGTTATGCCGGGCGGCATCCTTGCGATCCACGATGTGTTTCCCGATCCGAAGGATGGCGGGCGTCCGCCTTATGAGATTTACAAGCTGGCGATTGCGTCGGGCTTGTTTGTCGAGGAGCGGGCGGTGAAGAGTTTGCGGGTGCTCAGGAGAATTAAATAGGTGCTTACCTCCCCTTTGAGGGGAAGTTAGGTGTTCGGTTACTCCGCCGCGTCCGCCACCGCAGACCTGTCTCTTCGCTCCGCCCATGCACCATAAAGATTGATGAGGAAGGCGAGGGTCATTGATGCCGTCGCGATGGCGAAGATCAGCGTGTAGTCACCATTTGTATGGGCGAAGACCCAGGCGTAGAAATACCCGCCCAACATCTGGAACAGCGCGAAGGCCGTGGTGGCGTTGCTCCATGCGGCACGTTGTGCGTCGTGGTCGTTCGGCAGGATTTCGTGAATGCGAGCGAGCGTGAGTGTCACCATGCCGGGTGTGACAAAACCGAAGATGGCGGCGGCGAGACCCATCGCATAGACATCGGTGCTGGTGACCATGATGGTGGTGGCGACGATCTGGGCGACAAGTCCCACGCGATAGGCCCGCGCGCCGCCGATGCGGTCAATGGCCTTGCCGGTGAGCACAGGTCCGGCCATGGCGGCGAGGCCGTAGAGCACCCAATAGCGCGCGCCGATGTCCGAGCCCCGGCCGAGACCGAGCGCGATATAGTTCACCAGCAGGACCATGGCGGGCACGATGCCGAGTGCGATGGCTGCGTATTGCGCATAGATCAGGCGAAGCGACAGGGTCTGGCGCTCGCTCGCCGTCACCTGAGTTGAGGCATCGGGCTGCGGCGGGTTGGTGGCCGGCCAGCCGAACCAACTGATGGCGGTGAGGGCAACCGCCAAAGCACCCAAACCAAGCCATGTTTCGCGCAATCCGTAATGCAGCAATTCAGGGACGAGTGTGCCCGACGCGGCGATGCCGACGCCGAGACCGAGAAACACCATGCCGCCGACAAAGCCGCGCCGTGCGGGCGGGATATGCGGCAGGATCGTTGTTGCGGCCAGCACCATGATGGCACCGCCGGAAAGACCGGAGAGAAAGCGCCAGACGAAATACCAACTCAGGGATAGCGGATAGGCGCAGGCAAAGAATGTTGCTGTGGCGACCAGCATCATCAGGCGCAGCGTGGTGCGGTTGCCAAGCCTGCCTGCGATTGAGCGACCGAGAAGGGCGCCTGCGAGATAGCCCGCGAAATTGGCGGCACTCAGGGCGACAACATCAGTGGCGGCAAACCAATGCGCTTCAATCAGCGGCGGGATCAGCGGTGTATAGGCAAAGCGCGCAAGGCCGATGCCGACGAGGCTGCCGGAGAGGCCTGCAATCGTTGCAAACCATGCGGCGCGATCAAGATGTGCGGGGGAGGGTGCGGACATGATGGCGTACTCATCTTCATGAGGTGGGGAGTCACAAAGTCGGGGAGATTTTGCGTGTGCGGTTCGGCCAGACGAGGCCGAGCTGTGCGAAGGCGGGCCGGATAAGGCTGTTGAACAGTTTTGCCTCGGGGCGCACGCGCGAGAGCACACGCATGCCCATCAGCAAAGTGAGAAATTGCGCGGCGAGGTCTTCCGGCTTGAGGTCTTTGGGAAATTCGCCGTTCTTTTGGCCTGTCTTGATGACTCGCAGAAAGAAGGCTTCGATCTGGCGCATTTCGGCGGCGACGAATTCGGTGAGTTCCGGATTGCGCGGTGTCGATTCCAGTGCCGTGTTGACCAGCATGCAACCGCGCTGATCGGGATCGGACAGGGCGCGGTCCATCGACTCCGTGAAAAATCCGGTGAGCGCGGCGCTTGCAGAAGGTAGGGCCTCGTGACGGGCGATACGGTTGCGGATGGTGGAGTTGAGGTAGTGCTCCATCGCGCTCAGAAACAGCCCGCGCTTGTCGCCAAAGGCATTGTAAATGCTGGCAGGCGTCAGGCTCGTTGCTTCGCTCAGCGCGCGGGTCGATGTGGCTTCATAGCCATTGGCCCAGAAGACCCGCGAGGCGGCGTCGAGCACCTTGTCCTGATCGAATTCGCGGGGTCGGCCCATGGTTTGCCTCGGATTTCATTATGGAGCGGTCGTTCTAGAAATGAATATAGAGCGACCGCTCTAGAAATCAAGAGGAGAATGAAATGTGAGTTATTCACCTCCCCACGAGGGGGAGGTGAAGGAAGGGGGTTACTCCGCCGCTTCCGCCAGCGTGCGTTCGGCAAAGAGCCGCGAGGCAGGTGTCGCGCCGGTCACTGCATCCGTCGCGAGGATCACAGCGGCCGCCGTCCATGCGGGTTTCTCGGCAGGCCAGGCGACATTTTCTTCAAACTGGAAACCCATCCAGTAAGCGCCTTCGTCGTCGCGCCACTGGTGCTGCCACGCCAGCATCTTCTCGGCTTCGCGGCGTTGACCGGCGACGAGCAATGCCATGGTCAGTTCGGCGCTTTCGGCAATCGTGACCCAAGGCTGATCCGACACACAGCGGCAGCCTTTGCCTTCGGCGACGAAAATATCCCATTTCGATGCGATGCGGCGGCGGGCGGCTTCGCCTGTGATGACGCCTGCGAGCACGGGGTAGTACCAATCCATCGAATAACGTTCTTTGGATTCCCATGTGCGGTCGAAACGATGCGGCTTTTCGCGCAGCGCTTCGCCTAGGCGAACGCGGGCGCTCTGCCAGTCGTGCGAAGAAACGCGCAACTCGTTGGCGATGTGGATCGCACATTCGAGGCTTTTGTAGATCGAGGACGAGCCGGTGATGAGCGCATCGTTTTCCGGCGTATGCGGATCGTTCGCGGCCCAGCGAATATCGCCATGCGGGCTTTGGTGGGAGACAACCCATTGGATTGCGGCTTCGACATTCGGCCAGATCTGGCTAAGCCATTTGCGGTCGCGCGTGATGAGGAAATGGTGCCATGCGCCTGTGGCCAGATAGGCAGCAAAATTCGTGTCGCGGATCGGTTTGCCCGCGCCTTCGTCGCCGCCGGTGTAATGGGCTTCATCGTCGAAGGGGACTGCCGAGCCGAGTTGGCCCCACCAAGAGCCGTCTTCGAGCTGTGTCTCTTGCAGATATTTGAATGCCAGACGCGCGCGGGCCGTTTCGCCGATGACGGTGAGGCCCATCGCGGCTTCTGTGTGGTTCCACGGGTCGATGACGCCGCCGTCGTACCAAGGGATCGCACCATTGTCGCGCTGCAGATCGAGAATGCGCGCGCGCGCACCATCGAAATGTCCGTCAGGAATTGCGTCGCCATAGGTGAGATGTGTCATGCCGCTTCCTTTGAGAAATAGAAGACGACACTTTTGCCCATCAAAGGCCCTGCGACTTTCTCAAGCGTGCGCGTCAGCCACGGCGCTTGCAGAATGTCCCATTCGAGAAAGCGTTTGTAAGCATTGACTATGGCCACATCCTCGCGCTTCACGCCGAATGCGCATTTGAGCCACCAATAGGGCGAGTGCAGCCCGTGTGCCCAATGGCGATAGAAAAAGGACAGACCTTTTTCTTCGACGGCATCTTTCAGCACGCTTTCGCGGAAGATGCGGACATGGCCGCCCGGCTCATTGTGGTAATCGTCAGACAGTTTCCAGCAGACCCATTCGGGGAAGAAACGCGGCACCGAAATCGCCAGCGTGCCGCCGGGTTTCAGAATGCGTTCGCATTCGGCAATGGCCTGTTTGTAGTCGGGGATGTGTTCCATCACTTCCGAGCAAACGATCTTGTCGAAAGTCGCGTCAGGAAAGGGCAGCGCCAGCGCGTTGCCGACTGAGAGCGAATAGA
>JAUSLL010000110.1 GCA_030649335.1 Parvibaculum sp.
TCTATCGCGACACGCTGATCGAACAGGCTGAGCAGGGCGTCGATTATTTCACCATCCACGCCGGTGTGCGTTTGGCTTACGTGCCGATGACCGCCAAGCGCGTCACAGGCATCGTCTCGCGCGGCGGGTCCATCATGGCCAAGTGGTGCTTGTCGCATCACAAGGAAAGTTTCCTCTACACGCATTTTGAGGAGATTTGCGACATCATGCGCCAGTATGATGTGTCTTTCTCGCTGGGCGACGGCTTGCGTCCGGGCTCCATTGCCGACGCCAACGACGAAGCGCAATTTGCCGAATTGGAAACGCTTGGCGAGTTGACGAAAATCGCTTGGGCCAAAGGCGTGCAGGTGATGATCGAAGGGCCGGGTCATGTGCCCATGCACAAGATCAAAGTGAATATGGACAAGCAGCTCAAGCATTGCGGCGGCGCGCCGTTTTACACGCTCGGGCCTTTGACGACAGATATCGCGCCGGGCTACGACCACATCACGTCCGGCATCGGTGCCGCCATGATCGGCTGGTTCGGTTGCGCCATGCTTTGCTATGTGACGCCCAAGGAGCATCTCGGTCTGCCCGATCGTGCAGACGTCAAAGAAGGCGTCATCACCTATAAGATCGCGGCCCATGCGGCGGATCTCGCCAAGGGCCATCCCGCCGCCCAATTGCGTGACGATGCACTGAGCCGTGCGCGGTTTGAATTCCGTTGGGAAGACCAGTTCAACCTCTCGCTCGATCCCGAACGCGCGAAATCCTTCCACGATCAGACCTTGCCGAAAGACGCCCACAAGGTCGCGCATTTCTGCTCCATGTGCGGCCCCAAATTCTGCTCGATGAAAATCACGCAGGACGTGCGCGACTACGCCGAAAGCGGCATGGCGAATATGGCCACCGAGTTCAAAAACTCCGGCGGCGAGATTTATCTGGAAGAGGGCCGCGAGGCGAACAAGACAGCGAATGCCGCTTTGGGCAAACGCGACAACCCGATTCCGTGATCACTCTTAGCCCTCTCCCTCAGGGAGAGGGTTGCGTGAGAGTCTTCCTTCATTACGCCAGACCAAAACAAAAAACGCCCGCGAAGGATTTCTCCGTCGCGGGCGTTTTCTGTTCCGATAGCAGAATTAGTGGATGTTGGCGCAAGAGCTGCCGTTCCAATACCAACCATTCGAGCGGGCATTGCATTCCCGCTCGGCTGCATTGTCTGGTGCCGACTCTGCTGCGGTTGCACTGGTGATCGAGTCGCCGGGCAGGTTAGCGATCGGGTCGTCGTTGCGGTTGCGCAGTTTCAGGCTCTTGTCGTCGCCGAAGTAGAAGCGCACGCCGATCTGGCCGGTTGTGTAGTTGTTGTCACCGGCTGTCGCGTCGGCAAAGAAGGTCAGGCCGGACATGGAGGCTGTGCGCGGCTGAAATTCGATACCGGCGATGGCGGCTGTGTTGAGCACCGGATCATTGGTCGCGCCAAGCGCAAAGCGCAGATCGTCATTGGCATACCAATAACCTGTGGCCGAACCGTAGTAGCCATCTTTGACGTGGAAGCCGTTCTGATAGCCCGATGTCACAGCAACAGTGAACTGGCCGAGATAGAGTTCGGCTTCGCCACCGACGCGCGCAACGCTCTGGTCGGGTGTGGCGTTTGAATTGTTGATGCTGACATAGCTGCCTGTCAGACCGACAAGACCTTTGGCCGGATCGCGCCAGAACATGTGTCCGCCGATGCCTGCGATTTCATTGCCGTCGCGTGTGCCGATCACGGTGTCTGCCTGAAAGCCGAAGTCGTGTGTCACGGGCGCGGTCAGCGAGCCGAGGAACAGGCCGCCGAATTCGCCGTCCTGATTGTCCTGTTCGCCATAGGTGCCGGCGATGGCGGCTTTACCATTCAGCTTCGTCACTGCAGGTGCGTCGCCCGCAATGGCGCCGTTCACAAAGGTGCAGGCGAAGACTGTGCCGAGCGCGAGGCTGCGCAGGGTTGATGATTTGAACATATGCTTTCTTTCGCAGTAAGGGTTGATGATTCGAATATATTCTGTCTCTCGTAATAAAGACTGAATGAATTGGCCCGCGAAGGATTTCTCCGTCGCGGGCGTTTCTCATTCAGGTAATGTGGCGTTTCTTATTCAGCTTATGTTTGGAACGCAGCTGTCGCTGATCCAGAGCCAGTCACCCGAGCGGGCGCGGCATTCCTGTTCGGCTGTCTGGCCGGGGGCTTTCTGGCTCACCGCTGTGGCGCTCGTCACCGAATCGCCGGGCAGGTTGGCGATCGGGTCGTCGTTGCGGTTGCGCAGCTTCAGGCTCTTGTCGTCACCGAAGTAGAAGCGCACGCCGATCTGGCCGGTTGTGTAGTTATTGTCACCGGCTGTCGCGTCAGCAAAAAAGGTCAGGCCAGACATCGAAGCTGTGCGCGGCTGAAACTCGATACCAGCGATGGCGGCGGTGTTGAGCACCGGATCATTGGTGGCGCCGAGTGAAAAGCGCAGGTCGTCATTGGCATACCAATAACCTGTAGCCGAACCGTAGTAGCCATCTTTGACGTGGAAGCCGTTCTGATAGCCCGATGTCACAGCAACAGTGAACTGGCCGAGATAGAGTTCGGCTTCGCCACCGACGCGCGCAACGCTCTGGTCGGGTGTG
>JAUSLL010000113.1 GCA_030649335.1 Parvibaculum sp.
CAGGCCGGTCTGCTTAACCCGACCTCCGGCCTGCTTTGTCTCATGTTGCTCGGCACCGCTTCTGTCATCATGCATTTCAACCGGCAGAAATATTTTGAAACTTTCTCGCAGATGCAGGCCGAGCAAGATCTTGCCGCAAGGGCCGATGAAGCGGTCAACATCGCCATTCAGGAAAAAGCGCGGGCCGAAAACGCCAATCGCGTGAAGTCCGATTTCATGGCAACCATGAGCCATGAAATCCGCACACCCATGAATGCAATCATGGGGTTTTCCGATCTCATTACCCAGATCAGCAAAGAACCGAAGTCGCGCGAGTATGGCCAATATATCCACGACGCCTCGGTCGGGCTGCTGACCGTGCTCAATGATGTGCTGACGTTTTCCAAGATTGAGGCAGACAAGGTCGAACTCGACATTGCGCCGCTGGAATTTTCGGCGCTGTTTGAATCGCTCTTGTTCTGGTCGGCCAAGGCGCGCGACAAAAATGTGCTGCTTGAGTTGATGAACGATGATCTGCCGCGTGAGGCGATGCTGGCCGACGAAGGCCGCCTGCGTCAGATATTGTCGAATTTCATTTCCAACGCGCTCAAATTCACGCCCGAAGGCGGGCAAGTCATCATCCACGCCTTTACGGTCGGACATCAATATGGCGAAACACGCATTCGTTTCGAAGTGAGCGACGATGGCATCGGCTTTGCCGATAGTGTGGCAGATAAACTCTTCTCGCCCTTCGTACAGGCCGACAGCGAGATTTCAAAAACCTACGGTGGAACGGGCCTTGGCCTTGCCATTTGTTCGCGTCTTGTGGCGCTGATGGGCGGCGAAATCGGTGCTTATGGCAAGCCCGGCGAGGGCGCGACCTTCTGGTTCGAAGTCCCATTCGCCCATGCATTCGCGCCGCTGTCGCAAAGCGCGTGACACCACTCCCGGTTTCTGACGAAACCGGCCACAAATACTGAAGTGCGGGAGAGATGGTGGACGCTACTGGACTCGAACCAGTGACCCCTGCGATGTGAACACAGTGCTCTACCAACTGAGCTAAGCATCCTGAGGGGCTGTCTATAAGCCGTGGCCAATCCTCAAGTCAAGCCGAAGCGGGGCAGGCGAGCCCCTTTTGCCTGCGGCGGGCCTGCAAGGGGTTGCCCGATGGCCCTGAACGCGCGACTTTGCTCCAAAGCGGGCCGGAAGCGGGCATAGGGGAGCATATGGCAAATCAGGTAGCGGCGTTGCGTTCAGTGGTCACTTTGCTGCGTTTGGCCATCCGTGGCTCAGTTGCGCGGCTGCGGCGAGGCGCGGACACCACCGCAGACCAGCAAGCCACTTTTGAAGCGGTTCTGACGAGCCTTGCGGGCAGCCCGGCGGCGAGCGCCACCATTGCGGACATCCGCTTTGTCTCGGTCGGCGGAGACAGTTCAGGCTGGCAGGCAGCAGACCTTGACGTTGCAACTGGTCAACAGGTCAGCGTGCTGGCCGTCGGCACGCTCTGGGCGTCCAGGGCCCTCAATCTCAAATTTGGCCCGCGCCTCGGCCTGTGGCTGCGGACGGGCGACACGGGTCCCCTCATCAAGACACCGGGAGACGCCGCGACCGTAACGATGCAGTCCGGTGGCCCGCTTCATATTGTGGCGAAACCGCCCGGCGAATGGGCAGACGAGAATGGGGCCTTCGACGATGCTTTCCCACGCGCGGGCATCACCGGCAGTTTGCTCGTCTGCATCATCGTCTGGAAGGCTGACGCCGTCGCCGGTCTTCGCACCATGCTGAGTGGCGGCGACTACGACGGAATAGTTGCCAACGCGCTGGCTCAGGCAAGTGCACCTGTTGCGACGCCGAAGGGTTGGTCCTACCTCTGGCGGCTGGGGCAGGGGGCAATCTACGCCGACGCAAGTGGCGAGCATGGCCGCCACATCCATTGTCACACCAAGGAAGATGTCGGCATCCTGCAATTTCCTGCAGACTTTGAACTCACTGACACAACCAAGCTGCAGTGGCGCTGGAAGGTGGACAAGCTGCCCTGCGAATTGCCGGAGGATATCCAGCCAACGCATGACTATTTGTCCATCGCCGTTGAATTCGATAACGGACAGGACCTGACATATATGTGGTCGGGCTCACTTGCAGAGGGCACGGTCTTCCGCTGCCCCTTGCCCTTCTGGGACAAGGTTGAGACCCATTGGGTGCTGCGTTCAAATCCGGATGGATTGGGCAAATGGCTCAACGAGGACCGCCCCGTTAAATCCGACTACGCCCGCGCCATCGGCACGCCACCCGCGCGCATTGTGCGTGTCTGGCTCATCGCCGTCAGCGTCTTCCAGCGTGGTGAAGGCATTTGCGATTACGCCGACATCGAACTTGTCGATGGCGACCGTCGTCTGCGCGTGCTCTAGACCCAACCGGAAAAATGTGTCGGAAGAAGTTTCGCGAGAGCGGCGGGGAATTCATCGAAATGATCGATGATGACATCGGCGCCAAGCTCGGGCACCGGCGCGCGTGAATAGCCAAAGCTGACACAGATCGACGGCATCTTGGCGTTGATCGCTGCTTCAATGTCCGCCTCGCTGTCTCCCACCATGATCGTGGTTTTGGGATCGCCGCCGAGCTGGCGCACCGCGGCAAATAAATGCTCCGGGTCCGGTTTTTTGACCGGTAACGTGTCGCCGCCGATCACGACAGGAAAATACCGGTCGATCTTGAGCTCGGTGATCAGCTGTCGGGCCAGATGCTCGACTTTGTTGGTGCAAACCGCCATACCGACACCCGCGTCGGATAATCGCGCCAGCAGTGGTTCCATGCCGGGCCAGAGCTTTGTGTGGTCCGCGATATGGGTACTGTAATAGGTGATGAACTCACCGAACGTCTGATCGAGCAGGGTCTCGCTCGCCCGTTCGCCGGTCTCGGCAAAGCCGCGTTCCAGCAACAGTCGCGCGCCGCCGCCGACGAGATGGCGCACCCGCGCTTCCGGCACACGGGCACGGCCGTGACGTGTCAAAACCACGTTCATGGTTTCGCACAGATCGCCAGCGGTATCGGCAAGCGTTCCGTCGAGATCAAACAGCAAGGTTGGGGGGATCATGGCACCAACATCGGATTGCATTATCGGACCCGATATCTCGCACGGGTGCGCGCCTCAGGCAAGCTGCTCAAGGCCGCTGAGCCGCGCAATCAGCCCGTCGCGCACGGCGGGCCATTCCTCACGTATCACCGAATAGTAAACCGTGTCGCGGATATGCCCGTCCGGTAGCACCATGTGGCGGCGGAATACCCCTTCGCGCACCGCACCGAGGCGTGCGATGGCGCTCTGAGAACGTTCGTTGCGTGCGTCTGTTTTCAGCTCGATACGGTTGAGGCGCAAAGTTTCGAACCCGTACGACATCAGCATGAATTTACAGGCCGGGTTGACGACACCCGCCCAGACATTACGCGCATACCATGTGCCGCCGATTTCGACGCGCAGATCATGCGCAGCAATATTGAGATAGCGTGTCGTGCCAACAATCGTGTTGTCGTCTGTCCGCCGTACTGCCCAGATCGCCTCACCATGCTTTTGCTGCAATGCCAAAGTGGCGTCAAACCAGGGGTCCATACCGCCGTTCGACACATCATAGGGCAAAAATCGCCAGATTAGCGGGTCGCTTCCGGCGATGGCCAATCCGGCGCGGTGCCGCTCTTCCAGTGGCTCCAATGCGACACCGAAGGCGTTGAGAGGCACTGCAACAATTTCCGGTATCGTCATCTTACTCTCGTGTCGAAAAGGGTATGGCTGTCAGGTAATTTTTAAAGGTCATAAATTTTCCCGACAGAGCCAATCTGCATTTGCTTGGCCGACAATTTGTTGCATAGTTTGTCCATGAAGGTGCTGACGCGATACCAATTGCGCATGGCGAAGCCGGACGAAGACGCGGAAACCATCGCGCGCCTCAAAGTCACCTGTTGGCGCGAAGCCTATACGGGTCTTCTGCCACAAGCCTTGCTTGACGGACTGGACGTCACCCGCGCCACTCGCAGCTGGACCGAAAGTCTCAAAACCGGCATTGCATGGATCGCCGAACAAAGCGGCGAGCCGGTGGGCTTTGGCCATTCCCGCAACGATGAAGTCACAACGCTTTATGTGCGCAAGGCCGATCACCGCAATGGCGTCGGCGCGGCCTTGCTCAGCCATTGCTTCGACGAAATCGGTTGTCTTGGCTACACGCGCGCGCACCTCTGGGTGCTGGAAAACAATTTTGCGGCACGGCGTTTTTATCAGCGTCAATGTGGCAACGGCAAAGCGCGTCGTCCGGTCGGCTTCTCACGCTGGCCCGACATCATGGAAGTGCGCTACGAATTCAACGTGCCGGATTGATCGGCTTTCCGTTCAATCAGCCGCGCGCAAGCTTTCGTGTTTCCATTCTCCAAGACCGATCAATGTCGTGCGATAGCATTCCAGCGCATTGCGAATGACATTTATGTGCCATGACTTGCGGCGCGGCGCATAATCTTCGCGGATTTCATCGAAATATTTTTGTGCTTCGGGCGCATCAAATCCTGCTTCGAAGCGCAACCAGCGTTCCAGCAATGACGCGCGCATGGCTTTGGACGGACTGGACTTTTGTATTGCCGAGCGAAATTCGATCACAGCACCGGCAAATTGCGCTTGCGGGGAGAGTTGTTCCTCAAGCCCCCAGAACATGATGCCGCGTCGCGACGGTCGCCGCGATCCCCACATAGAATTGACGGTCTTGGGGTCGAGCGCGTCGCGTCCCCACCAATGGGCGGCCCTTGCAAATTGCGCGCTGTCGGGTTTTGAAAAACACAAATGGATCAGCTCGCCATCGCCCGCCGGGCCGGAATGCCAGTCGATGAAGCCGATGCGGGAGGCTCGCAACAACTCCGTTTTGACGATGTGGTGCATGGTGATGTTCGACCATTCCGCCTTGTGCCCGCCAAAATGATAACCGTCGGGATGAGTGTATTGCCCGCGACTCATCGCGTCTTCGAGCGCCCATTGGCCGTTGCGTTCCACAAAGCGCGTGCCCTCGGTCAGAATTTTCTGCATGGCCGCATCGTCGAGTGACTTGGGGCACAGAAAGCCGTGCAATTCTTCATAAAGCGGATTGTCGGGTAGAGGGGCGCTGTAATCGACAAAATTGCGGTTGATGTCGACATTGTTTTCCGTTGCCCGCAAACCCCACGCGAAACCGAAGGGATTGACCGCATGAACGAGGAGTGCGGCCGTGTCGGGCGGCAAATCCTGCGGCCCGCATGTATTGATCCAGGCCAATTGTGCGGCCGAGCCCGCGAATCCCTCAGCGCCATGAGTTCCGCTCGTATTGAGCAAAACCGTCGTAGCATCTTCAGGGCCGAACCAGGCCGTATCGAGCGAAAGGGCGATCCCTCCGGGGCCGCGTGCGCCCGGATGGGCATAATGGACGATGCGTCCGCCAGCGCGGCCTGCCGCCTCCAAAAAACGGTCGCGGGCCACGTCATAGGTCTCGGAGAAGAACTTTTCTGCGTCCATATAAACCGCGTCGGCCTTTTTTATCGTCGCTGCCAGTGCTACTTAGAACCTTCCCTTGCCCGTCTGACAAGGTGCCGCTCCCCCCGACAGGCATCTGGCCCGCCCAAAGGATAATAGCATGAAACTCGCAGATCGCCTGAAGGACAAGACCCTGCTCAAAACCCGCTGTTACATTGACGGCGCATGGGTCGGGGACGACACATCGGGCATCAAGGTCACGGATCCTGCGACCGACGAGCTGATCGCCATTGTGCCCTCGCTGGGTGCCGCCGAAACCCGCAAGGCGCTCGAAGCGGCTGAGCGAGCCGGTCGCGCTTGGGCGGCGCGGCCTGCCAAGGAGCGTTCGGCCATTTTGCGTCGCTGGTTCGATCTGATGATGGCCAATCAGGATGATCTGGGGGCGATCCTCACAGCGGAGCAGGGCAAGCCGCTGGCCGAAGGCAAAGGCGAGATCGCCTATGCCGCCGCTTTTCTCGAATATTACGCCGAAGAGGCCAAGCGCGTGTATGGCTCGATTGTACCCGCGCCGACGAGCGACCGTCAGATCGTGGTGCTGAAGCAGCCCATCGGTGTCTGCGCCGCCATCACGCCGTGGAATTTTCCTGCGGCCATGATCACCCGCAAAGCGGGCCCTGCGCTTGCCGCCGGTTGCACGATGGTGGTGAAGCCCGCCTCGCAGACGCCGCTGTCGGCTCTTGCGCTCGCCGAACTGGCCGAACGCGCAGGCATGCCCAAAGGCGTATTCAGCGTCATCACCGGCAAAGCGAGCGAGATCGGTGGCGAAATGACATCAAGCCCCATCGTGCGCAAAGTGACGTTCACCGGCTCCACCGAAATCGGCAAGAAGCTGATGGAGCAGGCCGCATCCACCGTCAAGAAAGTCGGATTGGAACTCGGCGGCAACGCCCCTTTTATCGTGTTTGATGACGCGGACATCGACGCTGCCGTCGAAGGGGCAATTGCCTCGAAGTATCGCAACACCGGCCAGACATGCATTTGCACCAATCGCTTCCTCGTGCAGGACAGCGTCTATGACGCCTTTGTCGAAAAACTGACTGCCAAAGTGAAAGCCATGAAACAAGGCGGTGGCTTTGAAGATGGCGTCGTGCAAGGCCCGCTCATCGACATGGCCGCTGTTGCCAAAGCCGAAGAACATGTCGCCGACGCCATTGCTCACGGCGGTCGCGTTGTTATCGGCGGCAAACGCAGTGCGCTTGGTCACTCGTTCTACGAACCGACCATCATCGCAGACGCCACACCGGCCATGCTTGTTGCGCGCGAAGAAACCTTCGGCCCTGTCGCACCGATTTTCAAATTCGAAACGGAAGCCGAAGCCATCGCACTTGCCAATGATACGCCCTTTGGTCTCGCATCCTATTTCTACGCACGCGACATCGGTCGCGTCTGGCGCGTTGCTGCAGCGCTCGAAACAGGACTCGTCGGCGTCAATGCCGGTCTCATCTCGACCGAAGTTGCGCCCTTTGGCGGGGTCAAAGAATCCGGCATTGGCCGTGAAGGTGGTCCCTGGGGCATCGAAGATTTTCTTGAAGTGAAATACATAGCAATGGCGGGGCTCTGAACTGAATGACGGGTGACAATCAAAAACAGGCAGCCGCGCGCCGCGCTCTCGATTTTGTCGAAGACGGCATGAAACTCGGCATCGGCACGGGGTCGACCGCTGAGGAATTCGTCAAGCTGTTGGCTGAGCGCGTCGCAGGGGGGCTCAAAGTGATCGGCGTGCCGACATCCGAGCGCACCGCGGCGCTGGCACTCAAACTTGGCGTGCCGCTTTCCAATCTCGACGACACACCGCATCTCGATCTGACAATTGATGGGGCCGATGAGTTGGATGCCCAGCTTTGCCTCATCAAAGGCGGCGGCGGCGCGTTGCTACGTGAGAAGATTGTGGCGACAGCATCAGATCGCATGATCGTCATCGCCGACGCGTCAAAAGTTGTGACGACGCTCGGTGCATTCGCGCTGCCCATCGAGATCATTCCCTTTGGTGCGGTATCCACTGTGCGTCGCGTGGCCGAAGTCGCCAGTGCCTATGGCTGTCAGGGCGACATTAAGCGGCGTTGTGACAGCTACGGCGAACCGTTTTTCACCGATTCCGAAAACTTCATTTTCGATTGTGCCTTCGGTAAAATACCTGACCCTGTGAGCCTTGCGCGCGAATTGAACCTCATCGCCGGTGTCGTTGAAACCGGATTGTTTATCAATATCGCAAGTCTTGCCCTTGTCGGCACGCCCTCGGGTGTCGATATGATTGAACCGAAGTAAAAAGCAGCCACAAATTATGACACATGCATACGACTACGATCTCTTCGTCATCGGCGCAGGCTCCGGCGGCGTGCGTGCCAGCCGCATCGCATCAAGCCACGGTGCCAAAGTGGCAGTCGCCGAGGAATATCGTGTCGGTGGTACCTGCGTCATTCGCGGTTGTGTGCCTAAAAAACTGTTCGTTTATGCGAGCAGCTTTGCCGAGGAATTTGAAGACGCCGAAGGTTTCGGTTGGACAGTGGGCGAGCGCAGCTTCTCGTGGGAAAAGCTCATTGCCAATAAGGATAAAGAGATCGACCGTCTCAACGGTATCTACATTCGCAATCTTCAGAATTCCAAAGTCGAAATTTTCCAGTCCCGCGCCTATCTGAAAGACGCGCACACGGTTCATCTCGTGGCCGAAGGTCGCGATGTGACGGCGGACAAAATTCTGATCGCCACCGGCGGTACACCGTTCAAGCCAGTCATTCCGGGCATCGAATTTGCGATCACCTCCAATGAGGCATTCCACCTCAAAACACTGCCTAAGCGCGGCATCGTCGTTGGTGGCGGTTACATCGCGGTTGAATTCGCAGGCATCTTCAATGGTCTTGGAGTTGAGACTTCGCTGCTTTATCGCGGCGAGAAAATCCTGCGCGGCTTTGACGAAGACTTGCGTGATGCTCTGACTGACGAACTCCCCAAAAAAGGACTCGATCTGCGCGTCAAGTCCGACATCGTCTCCATCGTTCGCAAAGGCGCAAATCTCGTCGCGACACTCACCGATGGTTCGGTGATCGAGGCGGGATTCATCATGTATGCAACGGGCCGCGCTCCCAATGTTGTGGGGCTCGGTCTTGACGCCGTCGGTGTGAAGCTCAACGCCAAGGGTGCCGTCGCCGTCGATCCCTATTCGCAGACCAATGTGCCCAACATCTATGCCGTGGGTGACGTGACAGACCGCGCCGCGCTCACACCCATCGCCATTCGCGAAGGTCAGGCGTTTGCGGAAACCGTGTTCAACAATAACCCCATCGCGGTCGATCACTCGATCATCGCAACGGCAGTTTTCTCGCAGCCGGAGCTCGGCACAATCGGCCTGAGCGAAGCCGACGCACGCGCAAAATATGGCGAACTCGATATCTACAAAACGAGCTTCCGCGCCATGAAACACACGATGACTGGGCGTCAAGAGAAGACCTTTATGAAACTTGTGGTCGATACCGCCTCTCAACGCGTGCTGGGCGTGCATCTGATGGGGCCATCGTCGGGCGAGATCATTCAGGCCATCGCCATTGCCGTCACCATGGGCGCGACCAAAAAACAATTCGATCAGGCGGTGGCCGTCCACCCGACAGCGGCGGAAGAATTGGTGACGCTCAAGGAAAAATGGCGTCCCGCCGCTGAATAGGCAGGTGCGTGGAAGGAGCAGACGAGGCGTGAAGTGCCCAAAATCGGTAAAAAGCCTCTGAAAACGCCCAAATCCAGTCCAATCAAGGGCTTATGCTTCACAGCCCGGCCATTGTCGATTATAAACCCCGCTCCATATTGAGAGGGGCGGGCGGTCCTGAACTTGGGTTTCGGGCCGCGCGCTTGTTTGTGTTTCTTGGAGTTGAGACCGATGGCAGAGAGCTGGACACCGGATAGCTGGCGGGCAAAACCCGCAAAGCATCTGCCCGACTACCCTGACGCGGCGGCGCTTGCCGCTGTGGAAAACCGCTTGCGCTCCTATCCGCCGCTGGTGTTTGCCGGTGAAGCGCGGAAGTTGAAGAGCGATCTTGCCGAAGTGTGCGAAGGCCGTGCCTTCCTGCTTCAGGGTGGCGATTGTGCCGAGAGCTTTGCCGAATTTTCTGCCGATAATATCCGCGATACGTTCCGCGTGCTGCTGCAGATGGCGGTAGCGCTGACCTTTGCGTCAGCGACCCCCGTGGTCAAAGTCGGCCGTATCGCCGGTCAGTTCGCCAAGCCGCGTTCCTCGCCCGTCGAAACCATCGACGGCGTGACGCTGCCGTCTTACCTCGGCGACAACATCAACGGCATCGAATTCGATCCGGTGCAGCGCGTGCCCGATCCCGAACGTCTGCTGCGTGCCTATTCGCAGTCGGCCTCCACGCTCAATCTCATCCGCGCCTTTGCAACGGGTGGCTACGCAGATCTTGATTTCGTGCACCGTTGGAACCTCGGTTTCGTTGCTGACAGTCCGGAAGGCGAGCGTTACGAGGAATTGGCAAACCGCATCACCGAAGCGCTGGACTTCATGCGCGCCTGCGGCATCGACAGCGAAACGCAGCCGCAATTGCGCACTACCGAATTTTATACAAGCCACGAAGCATTGCTGCTCGGCTTCGAGCAGTCGATGACGCGCATCGACTCGACCACCGGCGATTGGTACGACACCTCGGCTCACATGCTCTGGATCGGCGATCGTACGCGTCAGCCCGATCATGCGCATGTCGAGTTTCTGCGTGGCGTCAAAAATCCGATCGGTCTGAAATGCGGTCCGTCGTTGGACCCTGAAGAGCTTGTACGCCTGACCGACATTCTTAATCCGAAGAATGAGCCCGGTCGCCTCACGCTCATCTGCCGCTTCGGCTCGGAAAATGTTGAAAAGCATTTGCCGCAGCTCATTCGCGCCATCCAGCGCGAAGGCAAGAAGGTTGTCTGGTCGTCGGACCCGATGCACGGCAACACGATCAAAGCATCGAGCGGCTACAAGACGCGTCCGGTGGATCGTGTGCTGAAAGAAGTGCAGAGCTTCATGGCTGTGCATCGCGCCGAAGGCACACATGCCGGCGGCGTCCATTTCGAAATGACCGGCCAGAACGTCACCGAATG